>NZ_JADOTX010000001.1:3393868-3702401 GCF_015751765.1 Micromonospora ureilytica | reverse complement strand
GCGAGCGCTACGGCGACCTGGACCGGCTCAACGACGCCTGGGGTACCGCGTTCTGGAGTCAGCGCTACGGCGACTGGGCCGAGATCAACCCACCCCGCACGGTGACGGCCTTCGCCAACCCCACGCAGCAGTTGGACTTCCAGCGCTTCTCCTCCGACGAGCTGCGCGCCCAACTGCGCGCCGAACGCGAGGTCCTGAGAACACTCGTCCGGCAGCCGATCACCACCAACTTCATGATCGGCATGGGCGTCAAGCACATGGACTACCACTCCTGGGCGTCCGACGTGGACCTGGTCTCTAACGACCACTACCTGACCGTCGCCGACCCGCAGGCGCACCTCGGTCTGTCGCTCGCGGCCGACCACACCCGGGGCGTCGCCGGCGGCGATCCGTGGCTGCTGATGGAGCACTCCACGAGCGCCGTCCAATGGCAGCCGCGCAACGTGGCCAAGCTGCCCGGTCAACTACGCCGCAACAGCCTCGCGCACGTCGCCCGCGGCGCCGACGGGGTGCTCTTCTTCCAGTGGCGTGCCTCCCGGGCCGGTGCGGAGAAGTTCCACTCCGCGCTGGTGCCGCACGCTGGACCGGACACCAAGGTGTTCCGCGAGATCTGCCAGCTCGGCGCGGACCTCAAGGCCCTCGCGGAGGTACGCGGAAGTCGGGTGGACGCCGACGTGGCGATCCTGTTCGACTGGGAGGCGTGGTGGGGCGTCGAGTTGGATTCGCACCCCAGCGTCGACGTCACCTACGCCGACCGGCTGAACGCCCTGTACGGCTCGCTCTGGCGGGCCGGCGTCACCGCCGACATCGTTCACCCGTCGACCGACCTCAGCGGCTACCGGCTGGTGCTGGTGCCGACCCTCTACCTGGTCCGGGACGCCGACGTCGACGCGCTGCACAGGTACGTCGAGTCCGGCGGCACGGTGGCCGTCACCTACTTCAGCGGCATCGTCGACGCCAACGACCACATCCGGCTGGGCGGCTACCCGGGCGCGTTCCGGGAGTTGCTCGGCGTCCGGACCGAGGAGTTCTTCCCGCTGCGCGAGGGCGAGCAGGTCCACCTCGACGACGGCGGCACCGCCGACGTGTGGACCGAGTGGCTGCACCCCGACGGCGCCGAGGTGCTGGCGTCGTACACCGATGGGCCCTTGCCGGGTGTGCCGGCGCTGACCCGGCACCGGGTCGGCGACGGCGCCGCCTGGTACGTAGGCACCCGGCTGGACGAGCCGGCCACCGACCGGCTGGTCGCCCGGCTCGTCGACGAGGCCGGCGTCCGTCCGCCGGCGCCGGCGCCGTCCGGTGTGGAGGTGGTACGCCGGCGCGACGGCGAGCGGACCTGGCTCTTCATCATCAACCACACCGAGGCGGAGGTGCGACTTCCGGCAGCCGGCGTCGAGTTGTTGACCGGGGCGCGGTGTGCCGGTGAGCTGACGGTGCCGGCCGGTGAGGTGGCAGTCGTCCGTGAGGATCGGACCTGATCCGCACGACAGTCACGGCGCGAAGGAGGTTCCCCACATGCTCGCCCAGCAGCGGCAGACCGCCATCCTCGATCTGATCCGCCAACGTGGCGGGGTGCGGGTGAGTCACCTGGTCAGCCGGTTCGGCGTGTCCGACATGACGATCCGACGCGACCTGGAGGTATTGGCCGAGCGCGGCCTGGTCGACAAGGTGCACGGCGGCGCGACCCTCGCCGGGCCCGGCTCGGCCGAGGAACCCGGCTTCGCGGCGAAGTCGATCCGCCAGCAGGCGGAGAAGCGAGCCATCGCCGAGCGGGCGGCGACGATGGTGGAGCCGGGGATGGCCATCGCGCTCTCCGCCGGCACCACCACCGCCGCGCTGGCCACGCTCCTCTCCGACGTACGTGGGCTGACAGTGGTGACCAACTCGATCCCGGTGGCCGACGCGCTCTACCAGAACCCGCGCGCCGACCAGACCGTCGTGTTGACCGGCGGCATCCGCACCCCGTCGGACGCGTTGACCGGGCCGGTGGCCGAGGCGGCGATCAGCGCGCTCAACGTCGACCTGCTGTTCCTCGGTGTGCACGGCCTCAGCCCACGGACCGGCTTCACCACACCCAACCTGCTGGAGGCCGGGGTCAACCGCTGCCTCATCGGCGCGGCCCGCCGGCTCGTGGTGCTCGCCGACCACACCAAGTGGGAGACGATAGGCATCGCCACCATCGCCCCGCTGGAGGCCGCCGACGTGCTGATAACCGACGTCGGGCTGCCGCCCGAGGCCCGCACCACGATCGCCGAACAGGTCGGCGAGCTGGTCATCGTGGAACCTGACTGAGCTCTGCCCCGCGCTCTGCCCCGCGCTCTGCCCCGCGCTCTGCCCCGCGCCGATCTTGCACTTTGTGTCGTCGTGACGCGTGGAATGTCCTGTAAGTCGCGACAGAATGTGCAAGATCGCGGAGGGCGTTGGGCTGGCCCCCACTAGGGGCTGTCGGTGGGGAGACAGGTGCCGACGTGGTCGGCCTTCCTCGCGCAGCGGCGGCGATCGGGCATGATCCGGTCGCAGAAAACCCAATGTCGTACGTGCTGCGCGTCCTCGGCCGACACCGTGATGCCGGCGACGTCGACCTGTGGCGTCGAGGTCAGCGACTGGGCGAGAGTACGTGCCAGATCCAACGCCCCGGCCAGGTCGGGCACCGCCACCGGCAGATGGATAACGTGTCGGGGCGGCGGTTCGGTCGACTCGGTGAACGCCAGCACGGCGGCCCGAGGTAGCGGCACGAAGATCCCGCCGAGCGGCTCGTACGGCGGGATCACGGCCGACGCCTCTCGGACCAGGCACTCTGCCGGACACGCAGCGCCCGCTTCATCCGGGCGTTCTCCTCACTGAGCTGGGCCAGGTCGTGGTGCAGCGCGGTCAGGTCGAGCGCGACGCGGTGCAGAAAGCGTCGTACCTCTGCGGGGTTCAGGCCCCGTCGGCCGAAGCCGACGGTGGCGAACTGCCGGTCGCGGACGTGCCGCGGATGCAGCCCGCCGCCGTCGTAGAGCGTGCCTCTGGGCATCGGTCACCTCTCGTCGTCGCTCGATGGGTGAGTCAGGGTCGCGAGGGCGCCCATTTTCGTGGTAGGTATTCGTCCAAGTCGGTTCGGAGCCGGGATTCGCACATCCCGACGCTCTAGTTGAGACCCGACGAGAGCCGGTATGGGCCTGCCACTCGCGAGGCCGTCTCTCGTCACCTTCTCGGCTGTTGGCACAGCCGCGGTTGCCGTGTTTGCACCGGGCGTCCCCGGGGGCCGGCGATCACCTCACCCGAAGGCCACGTTTCCAGTGACTCTGAGCTGGAGCAATGGTTCCTACGCGGACGTCGCCAACATATTGAGAGGTGGACCATGCCGCACAAGCCGTTCATCCGGACCCTGCGCGCGCAATGGCTGGGTCAGCAATTGCGGACCCTGCGGGAGGAGCGGGGGATGACGTTGAAGTTGGTCGCAGAGCATCTGCAACGAGACATGTCCGCGCTTGGTCGGTACGAACGCGCGGACTGGCCGATTCGCAAGGGTGATGTGATCTCGCTGCTGGATCTCTACGGATTTCACCA
This sequence comes from Micromonospora ureilytica, assembly GCF_015751765.1. Lineage (NCBI taxonomy): Bacteria > Bacillati > Actinomycetota > Actinomycetes > Micromonosporales > Micromonosporaceae > Micromonospora > Micromonospora ureilytica. The sequence goes on along the minus strand of NZ_JADOTX010000001.1, from coordinate 3,698,849 downwards.
CGCTGCCGAGCGGGCCCGCCTCCTGGCGCTTGCCGAGGAGGTGTGGCGCACCGACCGGTGGGACGAGGACTACGGCGACGTCGTGGACGCCTCCTTCATCGAATATCCCTGGCTGGAAGGTCGCGCGGAGCAGGTCTGCTGCTTCCACCTCACCCTGGTTCCGGGGTTGCTTCAGACCCGGGAGTACGCCGAGGCCGTGATTCGTAACGCGGCAGAACCGGGAGTTACCGAGGGCACGATCAAGCGCTGGGTCGAGCTTCGGATGACCCGTCAGGAGGTCCTGAGGCGACGCCGCCCACTCATGATTTCTGCGGTGATCGACGAAGCTGCGCTGCGTCGAATGGTCGGTGGGCCGGAGGTGCGGGGGCGACAACTACACCACTTGGTGCAGGCGCAGCGAATGAGCAACGTGGCAATCAGAGTCATGCCGTTCGGCGCGGCCCTGCATCAGGGGCTCGACGGCACGTTCTGGATATTTCGTCTGCCAGAGCCGTATCCTGCGGTGGCCTACGTGGAGTCTTTGGGAGGGCGCCTCTACCTGGAGTCGCCGAAGGCTGAGCGCTTTGTTCGTGCCTATGGTCGTCTGCTGGACTCTGCGCTCAGCGAGAGCGAGTCAACGAAGTTGATCACGAGCATCGCGGAGGAACCGTCATGAGCGAGAGCATGCCCGATGTCGCCTGGCACATCAGCACCAAGAGCGACAGCAACGGTGGTAGCTGTGTCGAGGCGGGGCCGGTCCTGGATGGTTCCGGCCGAGTGGCGGTGCGCGACAGCAAGGATCGCGCGGCGGCGACCCTCGTCTACCCGGCGGGCGGCTGGATGGCCTTCGTCAACGGGGTGAAGGGCGGCGATTTCGCGCCCTGATCCGTGATCGACTCGAGTTGCTGAAAGTCGGGGTGTCACCGCGACCAGGACACCCCGACTTCCCTGAGTGCGAGTCGATCACCTCCGCTGGTGCCACCTTTCGGCAGGCGGCAGGCGGCAGGCGGCAGCGCGGAAGCTCGGCCTTGGCCGCGCTCGACGCCCGCGCCGCCGTCGACGATCTGACCAGTCGCCGGTCCGGTGTGCTGCACAGCGTAAGGCGCTGCATGGCGAAGGCCGAACGCCTGATTCGTTTGCGACATCAGCTCCAAAGGCTCACCGACTCACATCCGCCCCCCGCTGACGGTGAACGGGCGGCGGCATCGGCCGGCCAAGTGGATCAAGCGCCGCCAGCGACACGCGCCGGTCGCTCGGCGCTTCACAGCCACCTCACAGGGGTGCTGGATAGGGTGCCGTTCGAGTCAACGTCCGACTCCAGCCTGGAGCGGTCGGCGTCGCACAGGAGTATCGATGGTCTTCAAGAAGATGTTGAGCGCGTTCGGCGTGGGCGGTCCCAGCGTGGACACCGTGCTGACCAACCCCAACACCCGCCCCGGCCTGACCCTCGACGGGCAGGTCAACCTCGTCGGCGGCGACGCTGAGGCAGCCATCGAGCAGGTGGTGATCGGCCTGGTCACCCGGGTCGAGGTCGAGGGACACGACACCGAGTACGCGGGCACGATGGAGTTCCACCGCATGGTGGTCAGCGGTCCGCTCCAGCTCGCCCCGAAGCAGCAGCTCTCGATCCCGTTCGAGCTGCCGGTGCCGTGGGAGACCCCGATCACCGACGTGTACGGCCAGCGCCTGCACGGCATGACGATGGGTCTGCGCACCGAGTTGGCGATCGCCCGCGCGGTCGACAAGAGCGACCTGGACCAGGTGGCGGTGCACCCGCTGCCGGTGCACGAGCGGATCCTGGAAGCGTTCCAGCGACTCGGCTTCCGGTTCAAGCACGCCGACCTGGAGCGTGGTCACATCCGGGGCGTGCAGCAGACGCTGCCGTTCTACCAGGAGATCGAGTTCTTTGCCTCCCCGCAGTACGCGAGCACGATCCGGGAGGTCGAGCTGACCTTCGTGACCAGCCAGCGTGGTGTGGAGGTCATCCTGGAGTGCGACAAGCGCGGCGGGTTCCTCAGCGCCGGGCACGACGCCTTCGGTCGCTTCCAGGTGTCGCACACCGACGTTGACCGGGTGGACTGGGCGCAGGTCGTCGACGGCTGGCTGCGCGAGACCACGACCCGCTACGGCAGCCTGCGCTCGCAGTACGGCGCGAGCCACGGGCACGGACACAGCCGCGGGCACGGCATGGGCGGCATGGTGGCCGGGGCGGCGCTCGGCGTCGCGGGCGGCATGGTCGCCGGCGAGATGATCGAGGACGCGTTCGAGGGCGACTTCGGCGACTTCGGCGGCGAAGAGTAGCCGGTCCCCAAACGACGACAGTGGCCTCCGGGAGTCCTCCCGGAGGCCACTGTCCTACGCGTGACGCGTCAGTGCTTGTTGCGTTCCCTGCCGGACCGGCGCGCGGAGCCAGCCTTCGACAGACCACGGCTGACCAGGTAACCACCGGTCAGGATGGTCAGGAACAGCCACGCCTGGTTCGGGTTGTTGATGTTCAACCCGTTGGCCGTGGTGCCCTTCCAGAACGCGGCGATCACCACGAGCGCGACCGCGGCGGCGTAGACCCAGAATTCCGTCGTCAGGAACGCCTGCTTGGTCTCCGTACCCGGCGACGGCATCGGGTCTCGATGTCCGTCCCGCATGGACGGCATCTGCTGAGTCTGCATGTCCCGCATCGACGCGGGATTCTGCGGGTCGTTCATGGGCCGGTTCATCGGCCGGGTGGAAGCAGCCTGCGTGCTCATCTGGTCCTCCTCAGGATGCGATGAGTCGTACCTGCATTCCCTCGCCCCGCTACCGCGTGTCGGCCACGGCACGGTTCGCTTTCACGGCGGGGACACCCCCCGACTACCCGAGGCCCCCGAGCAGGTAACGCCGATCGCCGGCCGGAAAAATCCGGCCGGCGATCGGGTGGTCGACGGGTCAGCGCAGCCCGTTGCGCCTTGCCACGCTCACCAGAAGATCCGGGTCGTCGGTGATGATGCCGTCGACACCGAGGTCGATGACCCGCTGCATCACCGCCGCGTCATCGACGGTGTACGGGATCACCTTCAGGTCGTACCGCGTCTGCAGGGTCCGAACGTCCGGTCCGTGGAAGTATGCCGGGTTCTCCCGCAGGTACCAGTCGGTCGAGGCGACAGTGCCCTGCTTCGGGTCGTGCACCTGCCAGTTGGCGGACACCGTGCCGGCGCCCGCGGCCCGGGTCAGCTTGCCGAGGTCCTGGTACTTCCACCAGTCCAGCCCACCGGTCCACGGGCTCTTCACCGACGGGTTGCCGTAGACCGCCTCCAGCGAGCACTCGTCGGCGAGGGTCGTGCACTCGGCCGGACCGTACTGCCAGACCAGGCCGACCGTGCCGATCCGCCGGTCGAGCTGCCGGGCGTACGTGATGGTGCGCCAGTCGAACGACTGGATGGTGGCCCGGCTGGTGAAGCCGGCCCGCTGGATCGCGTCGACGAGCTTGCGGGTGAAGCTGCGGTACGGCTCGGTGTCGTTCACCACCGGGCTGATCTTCGTCTCGATGTTCATCCCGATGTCGGTGCGGCCACTCGCCTTCACCAGGGCGAAGACCTCGTCCAGGGTCGGGATCCGGGCACCAGGCGCGGGCACCTGGGCGGGCAGCTCGGGCAGCGTCTTCGTGCCGCAGTCGACGGTCTTGAGCTGCGCCAGGGTCAGCTCGTGCACCGACTTGCCCACGTACGGGAACTTCCGGTCTCCCGGGCGCACCGGGGCGGTGTCGACGCAGTGCGACCCGTTGACGGTGCGGTCGTGCAGCACCACGAGCTTGCCGTCGGCCGTCACGTTGGTGTCCAGCTCGAGGGTGGAGATGGCCCGGTTGGACAGCGCGTTCGCGAACGCCGGCAACGTGTTCTCCGGCCGGGTGGCCCGACCGCCCCGGTGCGCCTGGATGTCGAACGGCGCGGAGTACGCCTTCGGCAGCCGGTAACCGCGCTGCGCCAGCAGGCCGCGCAACCGGTCCGGATAGTCGGTGATCATGCCGTCCACACCGTCGTCGATCAGCTTGGCCATGGTCGGCACGTCGTCGACAGTCCACGGGATCACCTTGATCCCGTAGCGGTGCGCCTGGGCGACCATCTCCTTCGTGACGTACGGCTTGTAGCCGGGGTCGATGACCGTGCCGTTCTGCGGCATCCCGTGCACCGGCGAGAAGGCGCTGGCGCCGAAGCTGCGGATCGCCTTGATCGGGTCGCCACCGAAGTCGTCGATGTCCAGCCCGCCCAGCCACGGCGACTTACCCGGCTGGCCGGTCTGCAGGAAGTCGTAGTTGGTCAGGGCGACCAGCGGCAGCTTCGGCTCGACCTGACGCATGCGCATCAACGCGCCCCAGTCGAAGCTCTGGATGGTGACCTGCTTGAGCAGCCCGGCGGCGCGGATCTCGCCCGCGGTGACCCGGACGAACTGCTCGCGAGGGGCGGTCTCGGTCGGCGCGCCGGCCTCGACCTTCGTCTCGACGTTGAGCTTCACGTCCTTCGCCCGGTAGCGGTTGACAAGCGCGAAGACCTCACGCAGCAGCGGCATCCGGGCACCCGGGACGGCGAGCTGGCCGGGCTTGTCCGACAACGTCTTGGAACCGCAGTCGAGCGAGCGCACCTGGGCCAGACTGAGCGTGTTGATGTACTTCCCGACGTACGGGAACTCCGGGTCACCGGGCGTCACCGCTGTGGTGTCGACGCACTTGGTGCCGGTCACCTTCCGATCGTGCGTGACGACGGCCTGGCCGTCCTCGGTGATCTGCACGTCCAGTTCGAGAGTGGTCACCCCGAGCTGGAGGGCGTTGCCGAAGGAGGCGAGGGTGTTCTCCACCCGCAGCCCGAGGCCGCCCCGGTGGGCCTGCACGTCGAATGTCCGGTCCGGTCGCGGCTTCGCCTGGGCGGGCACCGCGAGCCCGGTCGTCACCGTCGCGGCCACCAGGGCCGCGACGGCGGTACGGCGTACTGTGCGCACGCTGTCATCCCCTCCTGCCGGCGGGCATTTCCCACCGGTCGCCGGACAGCATGGACATCTCGGGCTGCGGGCAGGCGGCCAGCGGGCGGCGTGCCGGTGAACCGCCGTGGACGACCTCCCGGTCCCGCCGGGTTTGGTCGGCCGGTGGTCGGGCACGCAGTCAGTTCCACAGCTTCTGCGAGGTGATGGACGTGCGTGAGGACGACATGCGGCAGGACGCCGCCCGCGAGGCCGAGGATCGGATCGCCGGCGGCGTGTACGGCAAGGGCGCCCTCGACGAGGTGACGGTGCCCCGCACGGATGTGGAGAGCCAGATCCAGCGCGAGGATCCGTTCGATCCCGCGAAGGAACGGATCGACCCACAGGTGCTGCGCGACGGTGGCCCGGTGGGCGGGCAGGGCGCGGTGACCACCACCGGTGGCACCGCCGGGCCGGCGAGCGTACGCCGGGTGGCCCGACAGCCGGAGCGGCACCGGGGCACTGTCGCACCGACCACGACCGGCGATGCCACCACTGGCGGCCTCAGCACCCCGATGGGCGGTGGCACCAGCGACCAGTCCACCTCAGCAACCGGCCCAGCAAAGTCCATCAGGGAGCGATCCCCAAACGACTAACCCCACCCGCCCCTAGGCGGCGTGATCATGAGGTTGACGTGGCTGTGGAAGATCACAGTCCACGTCAACCTCATGATCGACTCAGAGGGTGGGTCAGCTCGCGGGGCGGAGGACGCCGAGGCGTTGGGTGGCGCGGGTGAGGGCCACGTACAGGTCGCTGCGCCCGCGCGGCGACTCGGCCACCATCCGGTCCGGGTCGACCACCAGCACCGAGTCGAACTCCAACCCCTTGGCCTGCGCGACTGTCAACACCACCACCCGGCTCTCCAGCTCCGGATGCTCGCCGACGGCGGCCTCGGGCAGGGCGGCGGTCACCGCAGCGCCCAACTCGCCCACCAGGCCGGCCGGCACGAGCACCCCGAGCCGGCCCTCGGTCAGCCCGGCCGCCTCCCGGGTGGCCTCGGCGACCAGCTCCGCCGCCAACCGCCCGTCGGGCACCGTCCGGTCCCACGGGGGTACGCCGCTCTCCCGCACCGAGCGCGGAGGCCGCAGCGCCGGGTCGATCTCGGCCAGTACGTCGGCGGCGACCGCCATGATCTCGGCGGGAGTGCGGTAGCTGACGGTCAGCTCGGTGAGCCGCCACCGCTGCTCGACGTACGGGGCGAGGGCGTCCGCCCAGGAGGGCGTGCCGCTGAGCGCGCCGGTCTGTGCCACATCCCCGACGATCGTCATCGACCGGCTCGGGCAGCGGCGCATCAGCAGCCGCCAGGCCATCGGTGACAGCTCCTGCGCCTCGTCCACGATGACGTGGCCGAACGCCCAGGTGCGGTCGGCGGCGGCTCGCTGCGCGGTGGTCAGCCGGTCGGCTTCCTCCTGCCGTTCCAGCAGCCGATCCGCGTCGATCAGGTCGGTCACGCCGAGGATCTCACCGCCCTCGGCCTCGTCCTCGACGTCGATCGAGCGGGAACCCCTGGCGATCTCCAGCACGCCCTCGGCGTACTCCCGTTCCATCGTGCGGATGCGGTCCCGCCGGGCAGCGGCGGCACGTTCGTCCTCGCCGAGCAGCTCGGCGGCCTCGTCCAGCAGGGGGACGTCGGCCGGCGTCCAGCCACCGCGCTCGCGTCGCAGCAGCGCCCGTTCGTCCTCACTGAGCATCGGCGTGGCGGCGGCGATCCGGTCCGGGTCGGCGTACAGGTCGGCGAGCAGCCGCTGCGGGGTGAGCACCGGCCACAAGCGGTCGAGGGCCGCCTGGATCTCCGACTCCTCGCGCAACTCCCGGCGGATCTCGGCCCGGTCCGCCTCGTCGAGGAGGTTGTCCCCGCCGAGCGGGTCGGCGCCGATGCGTTCGGCCACCTGGTCGGCGAGCGCGTGCACGATCTCCACGTCGAACAGCGCGCGGGCCAGGTTGTGCGGTCGGTCGGCGCGGCGGACCCGGTCCCGGGCGGCGCGCACGATCTCCGGGTCGAGGGTCAGCGTCTCCCGCTCGACCTCGATCTCCAACGGCTCGTCCGGCACCCACTGCCGGTCCCGTACGGCCAGCGCCAACACCTCGGCCAGCACCGCCCGGCCCTTGAGCGCCGCGGTCTCGGCCGGCTCGGCCCGTTGGGCGCTCACCCCGGGAAATAGATCACCCTGGGTACGCAGCAGCACGCCGGTCTCGGCAAGCGTCGGCAGCACCTGGGAGATGTAGCGCAGGAAGGTCGCGTTCGGGCCGACCAGCAGCACGCCACGGCTGGAGAGTTCGCGACGGTGTGTGTAGAGCAGGTACGCCGCCCGGTGCAGCGCGACAGCGGTCTTGCCGGTGCCGGGGCCGCCCTGGACGACCATGACGCCCGGGAGTTCCGCGCGGATGACCTCGTCCTGTTCGGCCTGGATCGTCTCGACGATGTCGCGCATCCGGCCGGTACGCCCCGCGTTGAGCGCGGCGAGCAGCGACGCCTCACCGGTCAGCTCCTCGTGGGCGCCGGGGGAGGCGGTGTCGATGTCCAACACCTCGTCGTTGAGCCCGGTCACCTTGCGCTGCCGGGTGCGCAGGTGCCGGCGACGGCGTACGCCCTGCGGGTTGGCGGCGGTGGCGAGGTAGAACGGGCGGGCGGCGGGGGCCCGCCAGTCCATCAGCAGCGGGTCGTAGTCACCTGTGGTGTCGAAGATGCCGATCCGGCCGATGTAGCGGCGGGAGTCGTCGTCTCCGTCGAGACGGCCGAAGCAGAGCCCGTTCTCCACGGCGGAGAACTGTTCGACCTGATCGGCGTACATCGCTACCGAGCTGTCGCGCTGCGAGCGGTCCTGGAGGGTGCCGCCGGTGTTGTGCAGCTCGGCGGTGAGCCGGTGGGCGGCCTGGTCACGCAGCTCGTCCAGCCGGTTGTAGAGCATCGAGACGTACTCCTGCTCGCGACCGATCTCGTCGTCGAGCGGCAATTCACCGGAACCGCCGGAGTGCCTTGACAAGCCGTCTCCCTAAAGATTAGAATCCTTTGCAGGAACGGCTTTTAGCCGTTCTTTTTTGTGCCCTTCGAACTGTTGAAGATAGCGCGTTGCGCCGGTTCTCACCAAGCCGGGCGGGCCGGCGCGCCGGTGATCGCGAGGGTGGCGGCGGATGATCCTGCGGACCGGGCAACGGGTGGTCTTCATCGGGGACAGCATCACCGATTGTGGTCGACGCGACGTCGCCGCGCCCTACGGCAGCGGATATGTGAGCCTCGTGCGCGCCCTGGTCGGCGCACGGCATCCCGAGCTGGAGCTGTCCTGGGTCAACCGGGGTGTGAGCGGCGACACGGTGCGCGACCTCGCCGCCCGCTGGGACGACGACGCCCTCGCCGAGCGCCCCGACTGGCTCGCGGTGCTGATCGGCATCAACGACATCTGGCGGCACTACGGCGACCGGCCGGATGAGGCAGTCGGCATCGAGGAGTACGAGCGCACCCTGCGTGACCTGCTGCGGCGGGCGGTTTCCGCCACCGGCTGCCGACTGATCCTGGGCGACCCGTTCTTCATCGAGGCCGACCGCGGCGTCCCGCAACGCGCCGACACCGACCGGTACGCGGCGGTCGTGGCGGGGCTGGCCGCCGAGTTCGACGCGGTGCACGTGGCCAACCAGGCGGCGTTCGACCGGGTGCTGGCCGTGAGTCCGGCGACGCGTTGGGCCGACGACCGGGTCCACCCGTACCTGCCCGGCCACGCTGTCCTCGCCGACGCGTACCTCAGCGCCCTCGGCGTCTCCTGACCCCGGGCCTGTCAGACAGCGAGGCGCCGGGCCGACCGTCAGGTCGACCCGGCGCTCACACCGCGGAGATCAGCCGCGGGCGGCCTGGTAGAGCCGCTCCGGAGTGACGGCTCCGGCGAGCACCCGGCCGTCGTCGGTGAGCAGCACGCTGAACAGTTTGCTGGTGAGGAGCCGGCCGCTGCCCCAGTCGCCACTGACCGCCGGCAGCCCGCCGAGCAGCTTCGACATGTCCATGTCCGGTGCGGAGCCGGCCGGGGGAGTAGCCGGCTTCGTGGCGGGCTTCCGGCCGACGTCGGCCCCGTCGAGGCGGCCGATGAGCACTGTCGTCCAACCGTCGCCCACCGCGCGCACCTGCGGGTCGCCCGCCGGCTCGACGTGACCGGGCTTGCCCGTCGGGCGCTCGGCCTTCTCCTCGTCGACCGTCACGCCGGGCGGCGGGTTGAAGCGGAACTGGTCGGCGTCGGGGCGGCGGTAGTCGACCTGGGTGAAGGCCACCTCGAACGCCGGCCGGTCGCTGCCCTTCGCGAGCACCTCGAAGCGCAGCGGCACGTGCTGCTTGGCGTCGATGGCGATCCGCAGCTGGTGCACCAGTGAGTCACCGTCGCGCGGCTGGAGCACCAACTCGTACGCGTCCTGGCCGGCGACGGTCGCCGACCGGCCGACGCTGACCTCGGTGCTCGGGTCGATCGCGCCCAACGCCAGGTCGGCGGCCTGCTGCGGGGTGGCCGGCAGGCTCGCCGCCGGTTCGGGGGCGGGCTTCCAGGCCCCGGCGTCGCCGCCCAGCGTCCGGTGGGTGGCGGTGTTGCTGCGGCTCTGCCACGTCCACAGGTCCCGGCCGTTGCGGATGATGTCCTGCTCGCCGAGGGTGTCCATCAGCGCGACCCGCTGCTGATCCGGCCCCGAGTACCAGACCCGCAGGGTGTGCGTGCCGGTCAGCAGGGTGGTCAGCTCGTTGCCGGGAACCAGCCCGACGAGGGGTGGCAGACCGAGATCGGCGCGTTGCACCACGGTCCCGGACAACCCCTCCAGCCGGGATGTCTGCAGGTCGACCAGGAGCTGAGCGGCGGTTCGGGGCGGCAGGCTCGGCTCGGCCTCGGCGGCGAACGTGCCGATCGCCGCACCCCCGCCGATGACGGCGACGGCCGCGGTGGCCGGGACCAGCCAACGAAGGACGGGACGGCTTCTCAGAACGGACATGGTGGCACCTCCTGCGGCCATCCTGCCCCCTCGGTGCTGTGAACGTGCTGAGGACACCGAACCGCGCCGATTGACCCGGGTGGCACCCTTGAGCTGTGCGGGTGCTGGTGGTGGAGGACGAGGCCCGGTTGGCGGCTGCCCTGCAACGCGGTCTCCAGGCGGAGGGGTTCGCGGTGGACGTGGCGGCAACCGGCCCGGCCGGCCTGGACGCGGCCCGGCACGGCGGGTACGACGCGATGATTCTCGACGTGATGCTGCCCGGCCTCTCCGGGTACGAGCTGGTCCGGCGGCTGCGCGCGGAGCAGCACTGGTTGCCGGTGCTGATGCTCTCCGCGAAGGACGGCGAGTACGACCAGGCCGACGGCCTCGACTGCGGCGCCGACGACTACCTCACCAAACCCTTCTCGTACGTGGTGCTGCTGGCCCGGTTGCGGGCGCTGTTGCGCCGGGGCGCGCCGGAGCGCCCGACCGTGCTGGCGGTCGGTGACCTGCGGCTGGACCCGGCCCGCCGGCGGGTGACCCGGGCGGACACCGAGGTGGCGCTGACCGCGCGGGAGTTCGCGCTGCTGGACTACCTGATGCGCCGGCCGGGCCAGGTAATCTCCAAGATCGAATTGTTGGACCACGTCTGGGACGCGAGCCTGGAGACCGCGCCGAACGCCGTCGAGGTGTACGTCGGCTACCTGCGCCGCAAGCTCGGCCGGGACCGGCTGGAGACGGTCCGGGGCGCCGGCTACCGGTTGGCGACGTGACCGCCGCAGGCCCGGCACCTACGCGTCGGGCCAGGCTCGGCCGGATGCCGGTCCTCGGGCTGCGCGGGCGGCTCATGGCGATCGGCGTTGTCGGCCTCACCATCGGACTGGCCGTGGGCGGGGTGGTGCTGCTCGGCGCGCTCGGCTTCGTGCTCCAGCGCACTGTCGACACCGAGGCGTTCCGCACCGCCGACGCGGTCGCCCTGCTCGCCGCCGAGGATGCGCTGCCCGACCCGCTGCCGGTGGCCGGCGGGCAGGTCCGCGTGCAGGTCGTCGACGCGCAGGGGCGGATTCGGGCCGCCTCGATCGACGCCGACCGCCTGGTGCCGATGGTCCGCCCGGAGCGGCTGGACCGCGACGGTCGACAGCGGTTGGAGGTGCCGGCCGAGCGGGTCGGGCTCGTCGGCCCGGTCCGGGTGGTCGCCGTACCCGCCGGCACCGCGGACGACCCACTCACCGTGCTGGTCGCCCGCTCGATGGCTGACGTGCGGCACAGCACCCATGTGGTCCGGACCATCCTGCTGGTGGCGTTCCCGCTGCTGGTGGCCGTGCTGGCCGGGGTGGCGTGGCGGGTGGTGGGCGCGACCTTGCGGCCGGTCGAGGCGTTGCGTCGAGGTGCCGAGGAGATCACCGGGAGGGCCGGCGCCGGCCGGCTGCCGGTGCCGGCGTCGGCCGACGAGATCCACCGCCTGGCGGTCACCCTCAACGGCATGCTGGAGCGGCTGGAGTCCGCCCGCGTGCGGCAGCGGGCCTTCGTCTCCGACGCCGCACACGAGCTGCGCAGCCCGCTGACCAACATCCGGACGGAACTGGAGGTGGCCCAGCGCCTCGCCGACCGGACCGACTGGACGGCGGTCACCGCCAACCTGCTCGCCGACACCGACCGGCTGAGCCGCCTGGTCGACGATCTCCTGCTGCTGGCCCGTCTGGACGAGACCCCGCCGGCCCGGGGGACCGGCCCGGTGGAGCTGGGCGCGTTGCTCACCGAGGTCGCCGCCCGCTACCCGTCGCCGCCGGTGCGGGTGACGCTGCCGGCCGGCCCGCTCTGGACGATCGGGACCGTCGAGGAGCTGCGTCGCGTACTGGCCAACCTGGTCGACAACGCGGTACGGCACGCGCGGGGCGATGTCGTGCTCGCGGCCGAGGCGACGACGTCGACGGCGGGGGTGGCGGTGGCGACTGGGACGACGGCCGGGCCTGGCGTGGGGGCGTACCACCTGGTGACGGTGACCGACGACGGCCCGGGCGTCCCGGTGGCGGACCGGGAGCGGATCTTCGGCCGGTTCACCCGGCTGGATGACGGGCGGGCCCGCGACGACGGGGGCGCCGGCCTGGGGTTGGCCATCGTCCGAGAGCTGGTCCGACGCGCGGGCGGCAGCATCACCCTGACCGAGGCGCCGGAGCAGCAGGGGCTTCGGGTGTGCCTGCTGCTGCCGGCGTTGCCGGCCGACGATGGCCAAACGTTGACGGCCCGTGACGGCGACCTGCCCCCAGCCGCCCACCATTGACCCTTTGCTCTGCACCCGCAGATGCGACAGCTACGTAACGTGATGCTCGCCGGCGCGTCTCGAAGCGTCGGCCGCGACGTTTCAGCTGATCATCCGAGGTGGTGCGTATAGGTAAGCAGAGCAAAGCCTGGGCGACAGCGTCGTTGGCTGCGTCGGATGTCACGGTGGGTCACGGCGGGTTCGTCGGCGGTGTACGCCCACGCTGAGTGAGGTTTGCGGGGCGGTGGCGGGCGGGGCGGGCCGGTGGCCGGCGGGGGCAGTGGCGGGCGGCTCAGCGGCGGCGGGTGCAGACCTGCTTGGACCGGGCCACGCTGTCGGTGGACCAGGCGACAGCGACGGTGAAGCAGAAGTCGTTGGTGCGGTTGAGCGCGTAGATGACGAAGCTGGTGGTGCCGGCGGGCAGCGTCGCGAAGATGTTGTGGGTCTGGCCGGTGCGGCCGCCCGCGATGACCACCGGGCCCTCGCTGCCGGCCGGGTAGGTCCAGTTCAGCGCGATGCTGTCCCGGGTGTCGCGCAGGGTCACCGCGCTGGGTGGGGTCCCGGGCGGCGCCGCGGCGGCGGCCGACGTGGGCGCCGAGCCACCCGGGGCGGGCGCGGTGCTGGCCGGCGCGCCGGCGGTGGGGGAGGCGCTGGCCGGCGGCGGGGACGGGTCGTCGTCGCCGTCGACCCCGGCCACCCCGGCGATCACCGCTGCCGCGCCGAGGAGCACCACGACCACGCCGGCCACCAGCACCGGCACCAGCCGGTTGCGCTGCTCCGGCGGCGCGCGGTGCACGGGCACCGGCAGCAGCCGCGACGGCGTGTACGGCTCGACCGCCCCGTACGAGTCCGGCCGCGCGTACGGGTCGGAGGGCGGGTTCGGGTCCGGCGACGCGTACGGGTCGGTGGGGGCGGCCGGCCGGTGCAGCCGGTACACCCCGGGCCGCTCCTCCGTGCCGCCGGCCAGCCCGACCACCGACGGCGGCACCGGAGGGTCGGCGGGGTGGGGCGGGGGCTCGTCCACCGGTTCGGTCGGCCATCTGTCGCCCGCCGATCCGATCGCTTCGTCCGAGGGCAGCCGGGGGTTCGGCACCGCCCCGGCGTGGTGGGTCGCGGTTGCCGGCGGATGGTAGCCGGATTCGGCCGGCCCGTCGCCGTGCGGTGGGACGCGGGCGGCCGGCACGACGGGCGTGTCCCGGGCCGTGGGCGGGTTGTCGGCGCAGGCGTGATCGGGACTCGCTGCCGCCCGGGCCAGGGCCGCCACCTGGGTGGCCAGCGGGTCGTCGGCGGGCAGGTGCTGTCGGCACAGCTCGCGGGCCAGCGCCAGGTTGTCGTGTCCCTCGGTGAACTGCCCGCAGTCGCGCTGCATCGCTCCGAGCCGCGCCAGCATCTTGATGCCGCTGGGGTGCCCGTCGCCGTACACCTCGCGGTGCAGCTCCCAGGCGTCCTGGAGGCGGTCGCGGGCCACCGTGCACTGGCCGCGCGCGTACTCGACGGTGGCCAGGTCGGCGTGCGCGGCGAGCACCCGCAGCGACTCCGGGCCGTCCTGAGCGGTCAGCTCGATGATGACTTCCTGGTAGAGCCGCGCCGCCCGGGAGTGGCTGCCGACCCGGTGCAGCACCGCGGCCAGGGTCGCCGCGGCGGCCACCGTGCGCGGGTCGGCGCGACCGTGCAGGCGGGTGGTGGCCGCGTACGCGAAGGCGGCCCACCCGCGGGCCGAGTGCGGCTCACCGAGGGCGATCAGCACCCGCGCCTGGAGGCTGGCCGCCTCGGCCAGCTCGGGGGTGGCGTTGGCCGGTCGGGGGTCGGCGTCGGTGAGCGCGTCGGACAGCAACTGCTGTGCGCCGGCAAGATCGCCGGAGGACACGAGGTGGTGCGCCTGATCAGTCAGTTCACCGAAGCCGGAAGACACGCCCCATCGTGCTCATCCGACGACGGTAAGTACAAGACCCGCGCCGGTGTCGATTGGTCAGGATCCGGTCAGGTGCTCGGCCAGGGTCTCGCTGATTCGGCGCAGCTGGTCGACCTGGGCGGGGCTCAACGCGTCGAACAGATGTCGGCGTACCCCATCGACGTGGCCGGGCGCGGCGGCCGCGAGGGTGGCGAAACCCTCGTCGGTGAGCAGCGCGATCTGCCCGCGCCGGTCGGTGGGGCAGTCCTCGCGGCGTACCCAGCCGGCGGCCTCCAGTCGGGCCACGGCGTGCGAGAGCCGGCTGCGGGACGACCCCGCGGCCTGGGCCAGCTGACTCATGCGCAGTTGGCGATCGGGGGCCTCGGAGAGCTGGACCAGGATCTCGTAGTACGCGTGCGGCATGCCCGCGTCGCGTTGCAGCTCGCGGTCGAGAGTGTCCATCAGCACCCGAGAGGCGGCGAGATACGCGCGCCACGTGCGTTGCTCGTCGGGGTCCAGCCAGCGGGTCATGACCGCCATCATACTCCCGATGGTTGAATGTTCAACTAAACTGGGCTAGCCTCGGGTCATGGGTATCCACCGGCTCAACCACGCGGTCCTCTACGTCAGTGACCTCGCTCGCAGCGTCGCGTTCTACAGCGACGTGCTGGGCTTCCGCCCGGTGGCGATGACCCCGGACGGCTTCCGGGGCGCCACCTTCCTCCAGGCCCCCGACTCCACCAACGACCACGACCTCGGCCTCTTCGAGATCGGCGCGGGCGCCGGCCGGTCGACCGCCGGTCGGTCCACCGTCGGCCTTTACCACCTCGCCTGGGAGGTGGACACGCTCGACGAGCTGGCCGCCACCGCCGAGCGGCTCGTCGCCGCGGGCGCGCTGGTCGGCACCTCCGACCACGGCACGACCAAGAGCCTCTACGGCAAGGACCCGGACGGTCTGGAGTTCGAGGTGGTCTGGCTGATCCCGGCCGACCTGCTCGACGACACCGCGCTGGCCGCCCGCAAGCAGATCGGTCGGCTCGACCTGGACGCCGAGCGGCAGCGCTACGGCGGGCAGACCAGGGGCGGGGTGGGGATCTCCGTCCCGGCCTGACCGCCCGTACGGTAGAACGGACCGATGCCGACCGACCGGACCACCGATTTCCTCCGCGAGCTGCTGGTCCGCCAGTTGACGACCTGGCTGCCCGCGGCCCTGCACCGCTCCCGGCGGGCCACCGTCGCCCTCGCGGGCGTCGACGCGGCCAGCGCGGAGGCCGCGCTGCGCCTGGTCGCCACACACGGCGACCAGGTGCGCGGCCGGCAGGTGACGGTGCTGGTGCTGGCCGCCGCAGCCGACCTGCCGGCCCGACTCGGCCCGATCGAGGCGGAACTGCCCGCCGAGGTCACCGTGCACCTGCTGCCCGGTGACCCGTACCGGCTACCGGTCGCGGTGAAGGCCGCCGGGGCTGCCGGGGCGCCGCTGTTCTCCTTCGTGGACCTGCCCGGCGCGGTGACGCCGAAGCTGCTCACCGCCGCGACCAACGGCCGGACCGGAGAGCTGCTGCTGCACACCGGCGACAGCGCCCGAGACGTGCTCGTCTCCGCCGGCTTCCCCCTGGTCGCCGAGGTGGCGCCGGTGCTGCCCGGCGGCGAGGCTGCCGGTGTGATCGCGTTCGGCAGTCGCTCCGACCGGAGCCTGGAGGCGGTCCGCGACGCGCTCTGGACGGTCGGCGCGGACCTCGACGTGCGCTACCGCGACCCGCTCGACCCGACCGGCACGACTGTCGACGTGGTCGGCGACCCCGACCTCGAACCGTTGGCCCACGAGCTGCTGGCCGAGTTGCGTGCGGGCGGGTCGCGCCCGGTCACCGAGCTGCGCCGGCACACCCTCACCGCGACCGTCTATCGGGCTGCCGACGCCAACCAGGCGCTCGCCGACCTGCTCGACGCCGGTGACGTGCGGCGGGAACGCGAGGCCGGGCGGCTGGCCGGCGACGAGATCATCACCCTGGCGCGCTGAGCGCCCCGCCCCACCCCACAGACGCCGAGCGGGGCGCCGGTGAATCACCGGCGCCCCGCTCGACTCCCGGGATGCTTACGACCGGGACTTGTCCTGCTTCCACGACAGTGGACCCGGCAGGTCGACCCGGTGCGCACGCGCCTTGGAGTTCCAGGACCAGCGACCGATCTTGATGCTCCACGAGGAGAAGCCGTTCTCGGTGAAGTTCAGGATGATCGGACCGTACTTCTTGCGCTTGCGAAACATGAGGCCCATCGGAGGTCTCCCCTCGTCACCGTTCCCTGCCGTGTCGAGATCGAACATGCCCGAACCGACAACTTCTGAAACCCTCTCGCTGTCCGCCCTGGACGGTCGCCCATCGGGCACCGGAATCTCTATCCAACAGATAGGTGTTGTGAGCCGGAACTGGATCAGCGCGGCTCCCACGCGTCGGGCAGCGCGGTGAGCTTGCGGACGTGCGCGGGCAGTCGACCGCTGACGATCTCGGCGAGGCTCACCTCGTCGACGACCCGCCGCACGGCGGCGCGGACCGCCACCCACAGGCCGGGCAGGTTCTCCGCCGAGCCCTCGTACCGGGTTTCCTCGGGGCGCAGCCCGCGTACCCCGGCCAGTGGGCCCTCCACGGCGCGCAGCACCGCGCCGACGGTCACCTCGCGGGGCGGGCGGGCCAGCGTGTAGCCGCCCTCGGCGCCGCGCTGGGCGCGGACGATGCCGGCCCGGCGCAGATCCGCCAGGACCGCCTCCAGGAACTTGCGGGGCATGTCCTGCTCCGCGGCGATGGCCTGGGTGGACAGCAGCGAGGGGTACGCGGTGGCGAGGCTCAACGCCGCCCGTACCGCGTAGTCGCCGCGCGCGGAGATCTGCACCCTGCCATCATGCCCGGCCGGTGCCGCCCGGCCCTCCGGCGGGCGGCCCGGGTTTCGTGGCGTGCCCGCCGTTGGCGGATTCGCCGAGGATGCCGGCTCGGAATCGGCCGCCGTTGGCGCCCGTCGACTCGGCCGGCGGTCGGGGTCGGACCACCCGGCCGGCGGCCGGTTGGTCGCGTGCGGCCCGGAACACGCCGGGGCTGACCCCTACCTCGCGGGTGAAGAAGCGGCCGAAGTTCGTGGGTTCGGAGAAGCCGAGCCCCCTGCCGATCTGGGCGATCGGTTGATCCGTCGCGGCGAGCAGCCGACCGGCCTGCAACGCGACCCGCTCGTCGATGACCTGTTTGGCGCTGCGACCGGTGACGGCCAGACAGGCCCGGGTCAGCGTCCGCACCGAGCAGCCGAGCTCGCCCGCGTAGTCCTCCACCCGCCGGGTGTGCGCATAGCCGTGCTCCACCTCGCGGCGGAACCGGTGGAACGTCTCGTCCTCGGGCCGGGCCGGAGACCGATCGGCATGCGCCACGGCCAGCCGCAGCAGCAGCACGGCCAGCTGATGCCGGAGCAGCGCGCGGGCTGCGGGGCCGTCAGGGTGCCGCCGACAGTCCACCGCCAACTGGCTCACCTCACTGATCACCGCGTCCTCGTCCTCACCGGCCAACTGCCGCCAGGTCGCGGTCGTGGCCAGGTCGACGTCGAAGCCGCGCAGCGCCTCGGGATCCCAGGCGACCACTGTGGCGTCGAACTGGGGGCCGGCGCAGCGCAGCACCTGGCCGGGGCCGACCCGCAGCAGCGTGCCGGGCCGGCACGGCAGCAGATGAAAGTCGAGTTCCGCGTCGCCGTGCCCGCGCGTGGTGAGAATCAACAGCTCCCGCTCGACGATCACCGGCCGACGCCAACCCGGATCACCGGCAAGATCGGCCAGCGCGAACGTGGCTATCTCGTCGGTTACGGAAGACGCCGTTCCGATCGATGGCGCGGGGGAGGGATCGGTGGAGACCATCGCCTGCGACGGTAGCCCGAACCGCAGGTCACCGCATCCCGATCGGCGTTCGAAGCGGAATCCGCGGTGCGCCACGGGCTTGTCGCGATCCCGGGGGCCGGGCTACGTTACCCGACGGTAGCGCCGTCGGTCCGCGGTCCACCCGGCATCCGCCGGCCACCCGACCGACCGGCGGCCCCCGCCGACTCGCGATGGGATGGGCATGACGCAGCTGTTCTCGGTCGAAGGTAAGACGGTCCTGGTGACCGGCGGCTCGCGGGGGATCGGGCTGATGATCGCCCAGGGCTTCGTCCGGGCCGGCGCACACGTGATCATCTCGTCCCGCAAGGCGGATGTCTGCGAGGCGGTCGCCACCACCCTGTCCGCCGAGGGCCGCTGCGAGGCAATCCCCGCCGACCTCAGCGACGACGCCGGCGCCGAGACACTGGCCGCCGCCGTACGCGAGCGCTTCGGCCGCCTCGACGTGCTGGTCAACAACGCCGGCGCGACCTGGGGTGCGCCACTGGAGGACTACCCCGAGGCCGCGTTCGACAAGCTCTGGGCGGTCAACGTCAAGGCCGTCTTCCGGCTCACCACCGCGCTGCTGCCGGCGCTACGCGCCGCCGCCAGCGCCGATGACCCGGCCCGCGTGATCAACATCGGGTCGATCGACGGCATCCGGGTGCCGCTCATGGAGGTGTACGCGTACTCGGCCACCAAGGCGGCCGTGCACATGCTCACCCGCAGCCTCGCCCACCAACTCGCCGGTGAGCAGATCACCGTCAACGCGATCGCGCCCGGCCCGTTCGAGAGCAAGATGATGGCGTTCGCGCTCGACGACCCGACCAGCCGGGCGGCCATCGAGCAGCAGGTGCCGCTGGGCCGCATCGGGCGCCCCGAGGACATGGCCGGCACGGCCATCTACCTCTCGTCCCGCGCCGGCGCATATCTCACCGGCGCGGTCATTCCCGTCGACGGCGGCATCACCACGCACGGCTGAGCACCGGTCGACCCGGGGGAGCGCTGTCCGCGTACTCCCTGGGTGTGTGTCGGGGCCGCGCGGACTCGGCAGATCCGCGCGGCCCCGGGTGTGGCCGGTGTTGCAGGTTCGGGCGGTCAGCGACCGGCGAGCAGCCGGTTCACCGCCGTGTCGACGTCCAGGTGCTCGGCCTCACGGCCGCGCGGGACGACGACGTAGGTCCGTCGAAGGAAACGCACCAGGACGCTGCGCGGCACCTCGAAGAGGGCGTTGCCGTCCGGTGACGAGAGGGCCAGCGCGACGAAGTCGCCGCGCGGTGTGGCCCAGGGCCAGACCCGGACATCCCCAATGCCGGCCGGCTCGTCCAGGCCGGTGACCAGAAGTTCGCGAGCGAACGACCAACTCACCGCCTCGCCCCCTGCCGATTCGGCATGGAACAGGACATGGACCGCATACGGGTCAGCAGGGTCGTAACGCAGACTGGCACGCACCGGCAAGGCGGTGGCGTCAGGTGCGACGAGCCTTAGCGACGTCTCGACCTCTACGGTCGTCGGTCGGATGACACTCATGGACGTTCTCCCCCCGGCACCGCTGCGGAACGCGCGTGTCCCGCTTTTCCCATACTCAGGTGCTACTCCTGGCTACGCTCCGCCATACGCTGACTTCACCCAGTGGTGGGAAGGGGGACGGAAAGGCCGCGTGAATGTGAGCATTCATGTAGGATTTCCGGTTCTGCCCAGTGCGTGATCCCGCCCGGTATCGGGTGGCTCAGTCGTCGACTTACTCCGGTAACGTCCAGTCGGCCGTTGCAGTGACGGGCCCGAGCGACACTGGGGGGTGAAATGGTGACGAAGCAATCCTCAGTGGATGCGGCTGCGGCGCCCGGTCCGCCGAAAGTCGCGGCCCGAGCAGCCGAAAAGCGGGGGTACGGAGTGCCGATGGAGCAGCCCGAACGGGCCGGTCGGCCGGCGTCCGACGCCGGTCGTCCCGGCGGCGATGGCACCGGTGGCGATACCGGTGCTGGTCGTGGTGGTGGAATCGCCGTGCAGGACCCGCCGCGCCGGCCCCGCTGGCGTGAGCGGATCTCGCTGACCCTCGACCTCATCCGCGCCAACCCCACCGGCCGGATCGCCCTCAAGATCTTCATCGCGATCGCCGGTGCGATCGTGGTGACCATCGGCATCGCCCTCATCCCGCTCCCCGGGCCGGGCTGGCTGCTGGTGATCGCCGGCTTGGGCATCTGGGCCGTCGAATACCACTGGGCCCGCCGGCTACTCGGCTTCACCCGCCGCCACGTCCACGGATGGACACGCTGGGTGACGAGACAGTCGCTGCTGGTGCGAATCGTGCTCGGGTCCGTCGGCCTGGTCTTCGTGGCCACGGTGGTCTGGCTTTCCCTCAAGTACAGCCTCGGTATCGACGTGGTCGCCGAGGCCATGCACTACCTCGCGACGCACTGACCCCGGATTTCCGGTCCGGTTCCACGATCGGGTAGAGTCAGTGGCGCTGAGGGCGATTAGCTCAGTGGGAGAGCGCTTCGTTCACACCGAAGAGGTCGCTGGTTCGATACCAGCATCGCCCACTCTCAGTTTGTGCAGGTCAAAAGCCCGTTGCCGAGTCATCGGTAACGGGCTTTGCCGTATGTGCGGCTTACATTGGGAGCAGATTGGGAGTAGCGCGGCTGGTTCTCGGTTCGGGCCCTCTTGGACCTGCCCGGCTGAGTGGCCTGATTTGCGGTCCCGAGCGGGCCTGCCAGCAGTCCTACCGCTACCGGCGCCCACATCACGGGAGGGTGCCCCCGCGCCGCGGCTCACGGACAGACTGATGGCCGTCGGTCCGGTGATCCGCCCACTCGCCGGTCCACATTGCGAGGTCGTGTACCCAGCGTTCGGTGCTCTGTCGGGACTTGGCCGCCCACTTCGTTGCGTTCTTTAGCGCGAAGTTGTCCAAGACCTGTCGGTCGGTCGCGGTCCATGCGGGAAGCTGCGTTATCCACTCTTCTGCCTGCTCGGCGCTGTGGCCGCTACCGATCAGCCATGGGATGAGCAACGCGAGTTCGACCCATGCGGCGGCCCTGGTTGCCCACGCCCAGTCCACGATGCGTAGGCCGAGTGGTGTCACGATCAGGTTCGCCGGATTGAGATCCGAATGGATAAGTGTCCCGCCGTCCATCTCCGGGTGCGCGAACCCGAGCCGGGCTGCCGGGGTGAACCACGTCTCGCCGGGCGCCGGCGTCTCCTGAAGTGCTGTCAGTGCGGCTAGGAGCAAATTGAGATCTGTGCTGCCGGGGGACAGGTCGGGGTGGGGACCGGCAAGATGCTCGGTCCCCACCACCAGCCAGCCATCGGATTCGAACTGCCACAGGACTGCGGGCGGGTGCCGGTTGATGGCCCGGGTTACCGCCAGTTCGTAGCGCAGCGACCGAACGCTCAACTCACCGGAGCCCGCCTTGACAAAGACCTGTCCGGCTGGTCCGGTCACCGTCGAGGCGATCTCAGCGTGGTCGCCACTGGAAGCATGGGCAACGTCTAAGGTTCCCCCGACCCGTTCGGCGATCCCTGCCGTGACACTCTGCGGCAGCGCCGTCCAATCGCTACGCATCGGTTCTCTTCTCTGCTACTTGCCCGGCTCAGGCGGATTTGCAGACAGCCCGTATGACGAGGACCCAGTCACGATCGCTTTGCGTGTGGGGGTCGTGGTCCTCAGCCTGGGCTCGCTTGTAATCGGGGTGCGTGTGGCCGTGTCCCGAAGGATTCCCGCCGCCTGGGTCCGGCTTGCGCGGCTGAAGGTGGGAGAGCCGTCCCAGCCCGTGCAGGTGGGAACCGCTCAAGCCGTGATCGGCGCGGGCCTGTTGATCGCACAGGCACCGTTTCTCATCTCCATGCCCCTTCCGCTTGGACGCGCCCTGTTCGCGGTGTCACTGCTGCTGCTGCTGACGGCGGCAGGAGCCTTCCCGCTGCTCCGTCACTAGCTGCGCATGGTGATGTCAGAGTTCGTCGGCGGACAGTGCGTAGCCCGTGCCGATCGACTCGATCGCTCCGTCGATCCAGTGCATCGCCGGGCAGTTGGACATCTCCCGGGGCGGTGATCGGCGGCACGTATGTTCGGGCGTTCAAGGGCGGCCCAAACAGGTCCGAGCCCGGTCGACCGCCGCAGCCAGGCTCGAAACACCACGCCATCACCGACGGGGGCGGCATCCCACTCGCCGTGTCCCTGATGGCGGCAACCGTCACGACGTCACCCAACTACTGCCCCTGGTCGACAAGATCCCGCCGATCAAGGGCATCCGCAGCCGATCCAGACAGCGACCGGGCGGTGGTGTGCCGCACGCAGGGACCTGAGCGAGAATGGTCCAGTTCGAATTTTGCGCAACCCTGGAAGGACCCTCCCTTGGCCGGTGGACTCGTAGCCCTGCTGGATGACGTGGCGGTGCTGGCCCGGGCCGCTGCAGCGTCGATCGATGACATCGGGGCGGCCGCCGCGAAGGCCGGCGCCAAGGCTGCGGGTGTCGTCGTCGACGATGCTGCCGTCACGCCGCAGTACGTGCGGAGCCTGGCGGCCGAGCGCGAGTTGCCGATTATCAAGCGCATTGCCGTGGGGTCGCTGCGCAACAAGTTCTTCATCATCCTGCCGGCGGTGCTGCTGCTCAGTCAGTTCGTGCCTTGGCTGCTCACTCCGATCCTCATGCTCGGCGGCGCCTACCTCTGTTATGAAGGCGCGGAGAAGGTGTGGGCCAAGATCGCCCATCACGGTGCCTCCGGCGCGGGCGAGGAAAAGGTGCAGGACGAGACGACACTGGTGTCTGGGGCGGTACGAACCGACCTGATCCTCTCGGCGGAGATCATGGTCATCAGCCTTAACGAGGTGATCGATGAGGCGTTCTGGTCCCGCCTGGCGATCCTGGCTATCGTCGCCGTCGTCATAACCGTCCTGGTGTACGGCGTGGTGGCCCTGATCGTAAAGATGGACGACGCCGGGCTGCGCCTGTCGCAACGTTCCGGCGCCGTCGCCACGTTCGGCCGCGGTCTGGTGAGGGCGATGCCGGTGGTTCTCACCGTGCTGACGGTAGTCGGCACCGCGGCGATGCTGTGGGTGGGCGGGCACATCCTGCTGCTAGGCACGAACGAGCTGAACCTGCACTTCCTGTACGAGGCCGTGCACCACGTGGAGGTCGCCGCCCACGACGCCACTGGTGTTCTCGGTGGGCTCGTCGGCTGGCTCGTCAACACGGTGGCCAGTGCGATCCTCGGGCTGATCGTCGGAGGGCTGGTCGTGCTGGTCATGACTCTCACGCTCCACCGCCGCACATCCAAGGCTGCGGCTGCGGCTGCGGCTGCGGCTGCGACTGAGGCGGGCACGACTCGTGCTGACGGCACCATCCCCGCGCCGCCGAACCGTGCAGCTCGGCGTCGCGACGCTCCTGCGGACCGAGCGCCGCGCGGTTGACCGCAAAATCACCGCAACTCGACCACGGGGTCAGGCGTTCTGGGGGGCGCATCGGTGCACGGCTCTGGCTGTCGTCGCGGTGGCGTCGGTACGGATCCCGCGAGCTGAGACCCAGATCCCACTGGCGAACCTCTGAGCAGGGCTTCCTGAACGGTGACCTCTTCGGCGAACCCGAAGGCGTCAGCGCTGGCACCCCATCGAGGCGGTTGGGCGGCGTCCGCGTGTAGTCGATGACAGGATGCCGGAGCCGGCGTGGCGCCGAACCAAGCCGGCGACTCAGTCCTGCGGTCACCCATCGACTCGTCTCACCGACCTATGGGGCGATGCCACACAGCAGCTTCGCGAGTCCGGGGACCCCCATTGCCCGGTCACGCTGCCCGTGGCCGGGAAGGCCGGCCCTCTCAAGATGGCCGGCCTTCCCGCGTCACGCCGCCGCTCGGCTCATCGCGGCACTGGCCAGCCCGTTCAACGTGGTCAGGTCGGCCGCCCCCAGGTACGAGTCCGACATCATGACCACCACCACGTAATGGCCGACCGCGGCGGCGACGTAGCCGACGTAGCGGTCGCCCTCGTCGTAGGTGCCGAGGAACAGCACCGTGTCCGGCCCGAGGTGGTCCTCGGCGACCGGGTCGAAGCCCTCCTCGTCGCCGCCCGCTCCGCACCGGGCGAGCTGCGCCTTCAGTTCGGTGATGTACGCGTGTGCCCCATCGCCGCGGTACCGGGCGACGTTCTCGTAGATCCGAAATCGGGTACCGAGATCGGCCGCCTGCGTGCGGCTCACGACCGGCTGCGGCACCGGCGTGTCCGCGCACGGCTGGGGTAGCAGCGACCACACCAGCCCGTCCTCCACCGGCCCCGGCACGGCCCCGCCGAGATCGTCCGGCTGCAACATGACCCGGTCAGGGACCCCCCGTGGCCGCTGCTGCGCCGCCGCCGGCCCGCTCGCCGACACCAGCCCCAGGATCACGGCCGTCACCACCATCAGTGTCCTTCGCATACGAACCATCCTCTACATCGCTGGCAACCGATGGATGGGCGCGCGTACCCAGCTCTTCCTAAGTACACGTACTCCCCACCGGAGTGGGAACCTGGTGCCGGGCCGTAGAAGTTCATCGGTCTGACGTTGCACCCGGGGGGCGCACGTGCGTGCGGTGTCGCTCCTGTGACGGACGGGCCGACTGTCCCGAGCGGTCTGCGCGTGCCCAACCTCGGCGGGGACGGCTCGGACAACCCGCACATGTCCCCCGAACTCGGCCAGAGCGGCCTCTCTCGAGGGTCGACCGGGTGTTACATGCTGTCTGTTACGTGGTCAAAGGACGATCACCGCTCCCCATCGAGGACCCGACGCGACGAGCGGGGACGGGTCATCGTGGACTCCTGGACCGACCCTCTCGCTGTGGCGTTCCTAGCCGAATTCTGCTCACTGATTCTGCTGTTGCTAGCACCTCTGACTCTCTCCGGACGTGCCGCGTCGGTTATGACCGGCGTGCTGGCGGTGGTTGTCTACTGGGCCTTGCCCTACGCCTATCTCGGACGGGAGCACTCCGTTCGTGAGGACAGGCGGCAAGCCCGGCCGACCGCTGATCCGCCTGGCCGTGCTGGCGACAGTGCCGGTCAGTATCGCGTCCGTGGCCTTCCACGGCTGGGTGATTAGCACGGCTACGACGATCCTCCCGGACCACTATCCGTATCTCCCCGTCGAGGACGGCGACCTGCCTACGCTGCTGTGGGGCGTGGGTTGGCTTGCGTCCTTCGGCGTGTTGTTTTGGGCCCGTTCGACGCGACGCAGAGCCTTCCGGGCCGCCGTTGACGCCCTGGTCGAGCGGGAGAACCTCGATCCCCACCTGTCGGAACGGGACCACTTCCACCGGGAGACGACGGAGCTGAAGCGCCAGCGAGCGGAGCTCGGCAGCATCCTGAAGAGCCTGCGAGAGACCAACGACGCAGCGCGTTCCGAAGGGGTGCCCCCGGGCCTCAGAATCACCCTGGATCGTCCTGTGCGGCTGACCGAAACGACGCTCAGCAGCACCGACGTAATGTTGAAACGAGACCAGGAGACCACCGAGCGAGCTGATGCCGAGAGGCGGCAGAGCATCCGCCGTGAGCGTTGGATGCTCGTCATCGGAGTCCTCGCCGGTCTGCTCCTCGCCATCCTGAGCCACCAGGTGGGGCTTACCTGAGGCGCGTGATCACTTCGGTCAGCTCCAGCCGTATGTGAGGTCATGGTAGGTGCGGCCTGCCGCAGCTTCTCGCCTAGATCAACTCTTCAGCGATGATTTCCGCTGGAAGTTGCGGCCGTCCCATTGGTGCGGTCCCGGCGGTGACGCGGCCCCTCGCTGACCTAACGGCGATCATGGCCCGGATCTCGCTCGACGCTGTGGTGGGGTGACTGCCGTGGGCGGATGAGTCGATCACTACGGGGCACATGACCGACGAAGCTGCGCAGCCTGCGCCGCCGCGATTGTGGACAGCGTCGAGCCGGTCATCGCTGGCTATGTGGAGCTGGTCACGCTCCGAATCGTCGGCTGCGGGCCGAGTAGGAGCGCAGGGCGCGGAGGAAGTCAATTTTTCGGAAGCCTGGCCAGTACACGTCGCAGAAGTACAGCTCGGAGTAGGCGGCCTGCCAGAGCAGGAACCCGGACATGCGGCGTTCTCCGCTGGTACGGATGACGAGATCAGGGTCGGGCTGACCGCCGGTGTACAGGTGCGCCGCGAGATCGTCGGCGGTTAGCCGCTGCGCGACGTCTTCCAGTGTGGCGCCCGCCTGTGCTTCCTGTTCGAGGAGAGAACGGACTGCGCTGACGATCTCCTCGCGGCCGTCGTAGCCGATGGCGACCGTGAGGTGGAAGTCGGCACCGCGTTCACGTGTGGCGTCTTCCGCGAGTTTCAGTGCGTGTCGTGTCGAGTCGGGTAGGACGTCGGCGCGGCCGGCCAAATGGAGCTGCCAGGGGTTGGACGGACGGAGAAGCGGCTCCGCGACGACCTCCTCGATCATCCGCATCAGGTTCTCGACCTCTTCGGATGCCCGCTTACGCATGTTGTCGACAGAGGCGACGAACAGAGTGACGTGATGAATGCCCATATCGGCACACCAGGCCAGTACCTCGTGAATGTGCTCTGCGCCGTACCGGTGGCCGACTCCGGGCTCATTGAAGCCCGCCTGCCTGGCCCACCGGCGATTCCCGTCCATGACCATGGCTACGTGCCGTGGCAGCGACTTACCGCCGAGCTGCGTGCGGAGGCGGTGCGCGTAGAGCCGGTAGGCGGCACGGCGTAAGGGCTGCATCATGATCAAATGAAACCACCTCATCGACGCTGGCGTTGGCCCGGCTGCTCATGCATCAGACGACTCCCAGCAGGCTGAGTAGCCACCGACGTAGCTAAGGCGGGGTGCCCGGCCGGAACACCCGTACTTCGGCGACACCGCTAAGCAGTGCCGGGCGAGGCTGAGGTACGTCTGGCCGATCCTGGCAGCGTGGGGCACACCGGGGGCACAAGACGCTGTCAAACGTCGTCAGCCAGCGACCAACGATGGCAGCCTGAGACGCCCCGTGAGCAGGTGCCGAGGACCATTCCCGCTGGTGGCGGCGTAGCGGCTCCAAGTTCCGCTTCAACTCAACCGGGCACGTTGGCTGGCAGGCCAGCTGCTGTCAGTGCAGGAACGTGAAGAGGCTTCCCGCAGGATCCAAAGGCTGGGGCGGAGTTTCGAACCGGTGCACGCCGACAGAGAATCGAACGTCGTCCGGAGCGTGGAATGCCTGCTCCACGAAGCCGGCATCCCGAAGCCACTCCCGTACTGCTGGTGTCAGGTCCGAGTCCCGCCGCGCCCTGGTCCAGATCACGGTGGCGCCCTCAGCACACAGCCGGGGCAGGGCGGTGTGGGCGCTCATCTAATTGGCCTGGGTTCGGCTCATGGAATTGACCTGGTCTCCGGGCAGGAGTGCCACGGGTTGGTGGTGGCGGGCTGTTGCCACTCGTCGATGTCGTCGGGCCAGGGTGCGGGACGGCCGTCGTCACCCAGAAGCCGGTTCCGATGTTGTCTCTGAAGAGAGCGGTATTACGTGCGGCGCGTTCTTCGGGATCGGGGATGGCAGGGTCATCGTTGATGTGGGAGTTCATGGTGCGGTCTCCGGGGGCACGGGTAGGGCAGCTGGGCGTGGCCGCAGACGTCGATCTGGTCCTAACGTTGTGGCCCCGGAACTTAGATCGAGTTGGGGCGTTGGACGTTCTGCTAGCGTGCCCGGATGCAAGATCTCGGATCTGTGGCTTGGCCGCCTGAGCCGATCAGGACTGAGAGGCTCGTGCTTCGTGAGACCGAGGCCCGGGACCGTGCGGCGTTCATCGAGCTGCTTGCCTCTCCAGAGGTGCATACCTATCTCGGCGGTCCGCGCCCGCGCGACGTGCTTGAGCGCGAACTGCCCGAGGTGCCCGAGCAGTGGCCGGGAAGTTTCGTCGTCGATCTCGACGGAATGATGATCGGCCAGATCCTGCTCAGGAGACCGGCCAGGCACCGCCCGTCTGCTATGGGGAAGGTCGATCTCGGTTACCTGTTTCTGCCGCGGGCGTGGGGACTCGGGTATGCCGTCGAGGCGTGCGCGGCGGCACTCGGCTGGCTCGACCATGTCCTTCCCGGTGGGCCGGTGGTGCTCGCCACCCAGACCGCCAACGTCGGCTCGATGCGCCTCGCGGCGAAGCTGGGGTTTACCGAGGTAGAGAGGTTCCATGCCTGGGACGCCGACCAGTGGCTCGGCATGCGGTCCCCGGTCACGCCGTCCAGTTGAGTTGCACCGGAATCGCCGGGGGTACCGGCTCGTCCGCCTGTGTCGCCAGCAACTCGGCCAGCGGCGACGTCCGCTCATAGCCGAGATGAGTGCGCCCCAGTGGAGCGGGCTGCACATCGTCGCTATGGTCGGTGTCGTGGAGACACTGGGCCGACTTGCCGGAGTCACGGTCGACTGCCGGGATCCGCAGCGACTGGCCGACTTCTGGTCCGTGGTGCTTGGAGGACGCGTGACGGAGTCTCTTCCCGGCTGGCGGCGCGTCACTGTCGCTGGGGGCGGCCCGGTGCTGACATTCCAGCCGGTCCCGGAGCCCAAGGCCGGCAAGACGCGACTACATCTCGACATCGCCGTTACCGACGTTGACGAAGCGGTCGATCGGATCGGGATGTTGGGCGGGCGGTGGACAGGTGAACGGCATGACTACCAAGAGGGCGCAGTCCTCGTCATGACCGACCCGGAGGACAACGAGTTCTGCGTCGTGCAGTACTACCGAGTGTGATCTGGTGAGGCTTTCGACCGAGCATCCGAGACTGCTGATGGCGTCGTACGCACCGTCGTCGTTGCACACTGATCACAAGCGGCCGCGAGAGTGTGGAGCCGTCGACACACTCTTCTGCCGCTGACAATGCGCGGCGATCGTGAGCGTACTTCCCGATCAACCGATGCGGCTAAGGGGGCAGCGCTGGTGCCAGCCAAAGCACTGGCCGGCAGTTTACGAGCGGTCAGCGGTCGGCGAGCCGGTGCGAGCCGGGTTGGGGGAGCAGGTTGGGAGCAGCGGGGTGCCCTGAACGGCCGTGAACTGCGTCCAACGGCATCGAACGGCGCTCAACTGCACTGACCCCTGCCTGCGGCTCCACGTTATCGCAGGTCAGAGCCGGTGCGGCGTCCTGTTTCCCGCGGAGTGCTCCGTGGTTCTGCGCAGCAGTCGGCGAAGCTCTATGTCGCCTGGTAGGGGAGTGTGCGCAGGTCAAGGCGGTAAGGAGCCGTCGGTTGGTCCGACCTTGCAACTGGGAGCAGATTGGGTGCAGGTTGGCGAAGTGGTCACCGCGCCCGAAGTGCTCACCGACGCCGGACAGAGGCGAGGGCTTTGGCCTGTGGTGATTCGGTCGAGCGGTGTGGCGTGACCTCCCAGTAGAGGTCGAAGTGGTCAGGGCTTGCCGCTACCGGGATGACTGGCGCTGGCCGGCGTCTCGGTTGCCTAAGGCCATGTCTGTAGGCGTGCTGCCAGACCGGCTGGAAGGCGTCTGAGCCGGTGCAGCGTCGGCGGCGCGACCCGCTGTCACCGGCCGCACTGGACGCGGCGGTTCGCCGGGCCGCTGCCGCTCGACGGCTTCGCCGGCGAACGGCAGCGCCTCGCATCCGCGGAAAACGCGGAGCAGATCGCTGCCCTGGTCGGCCGGGATCGCAAGACCCTTGTGGCGGCGATGGCCGCCGAGGTGAGGGAGAGGCGATGGGCTGCAGCTGCGGCAACGAGCGTCGGGGCGGCACCGTGCTCTTCATGTCCTACGAGGACGGATGCCAGGGCAGCGCGTTCGCGTCGACCTGCGAGCCGCCATAGGTCTCTCTGACCGCGCCTGAAGCGCCGGACCTCAAGAATTTCGAGTGCTATGCGCACACTCTCGGGAGAGGTTCACCCGGGGCGAATCCTCTCCACTCCGTGCTGGTTGGGGGTCCTACGATGCTGCAGATGTATTCGACGGGCTCGACGTAGTGGGCGGGGTGCCAGAGCCGTATCGTCGTGTCCATGCTCGCGGTGGCGACGGTTGAGCTGTCGGGGCTGAAGGCAACTGCCACGACTGCCGCGGTGTGGCCGGTCAACGGCGTGCTCACCGGTTGCCAGGTGGCTGTGGTCCACAGCCGTAAGGTCCTGTCGTCACCGGCAGTGGCCAGGAGCCTGCCGTCCGGGCTGAACGTCATGGCGGTCACGGCACCGGTATGTCCGGTGAGCGGAGCGCCAACGGCCTGACGTGTGATCGGGTCCCATAGTCGGACCGTCCCGTCCGATCCCGCGGACGCGAGCAGTCTCCCGTCAGGGCTGAACGCCACAGTGGTCGCTTCGTTCGTATGTCCGGTGAGCGGAGCGCCAACGGCCTGACGTGTGATCGGATCCCAAAGTCGGACCGTCCCGTCCGGTCCCGCGGACGCGAGCAGTCTCCCGTCAGGACTAAATGTCACCGACAAAATGGTATGTACGTGATTGGGTAAGGGTATGTTGCTTGGGTCAGTGCCGGTCAGGGAAATGAGATGTAAGCCGCTGCCCCTCGCGACGGCCAGAAGCTTCCGGTCAGGACTGAACGCGATGGGGCCGGAAGCGAATCCCGGCGGTAGCTGGGTGGGCTTGCCCATCCGGATGCCGGTAGCGGTGTCGAACACCTGGACTTTGTCGCTCGTCAGGATGGCCAGTAGGAGACCATCGGGGCTGATTGCTATTTGATGGATGTCATTCGTCAGGACTCTTTCCGGGCGGAGCCCGGTTTCATAGTGGCTTGTAGTGTCGCCGGTCTGCCGTCCACCATTGCTGTCGCCGCTCAATGGACGCCGGAGTCGCACTGCCTCCTCGCCCAGATCAGCGCTCAGAAGTTTCCCGCCCGCGCTGAAGCCCAGGGAGTTGGCCAAGTACGAGGTGTTGGCCAGCGGGCCTGCGGCTGGATCGAGAGTGGCTGGGTTCCACAATCGCACTGTCTCGTCGTCGCTTGCTGTTGCCAAAAGCGCACCGTCTGGGCTGAACGCTGCCGCCCTGATGGTGTCCGTATGGCCCGACAAGGAACCATCCAGGGGCGTCTGGGTGGCGGTGTCCCACACCTGGGCCGTGCTGTCGGTGGCGGCGGTTATCAGGAATTTGCCGTCCGGACTGAGCGCCATCGGCGGGTACTGGTTCACATGACGGTTAAACGGCTTGCCGATACGTTCTTTTTTCGGTATGTCCCACAACTGCACGTGGCCGTCGCCAGCTACAACGGCTAGGCGGTCACCGTTTGGGCTGAACCACGCTGATTGGTATTCCTCGGCGGAGTGGGTAACAATCTCATCACGAGGCTCTTTCGTGCGATCCGGCGCCGAAACAAGGACTTTTCCACTGCTACGCGGAACGGCTAACAATCTTCCGTCAGGGCCGAACGTCACCGCGATGTACGCCGACTCTTCCTTTGACACCCAACGGAAGCGGCCGGTGGACACGTCCCAAAGCTGGCCCCTGGAACTGCTGGTGGTCGCTAGAAGCCTGCTGTCCGGGCTGAACGACATCGTGGTGATCCTTCCTCCTTCCGGAGCGCCGCGAGGAATATCAGCGACATCGCCGGTGGCAAGGTTCCACAACTTGGTGTCGCCCCCGAAGCCGGCGGCGCTGGCCAGAAATTTTCCATCTGGACTGAACGCCATGGCGTAGATCCGCTCGCTGTGACCGGTCATGGGTGCGCCGACGGGACGATGGGTGGCGACGTCCCACAGTCGAATCGTGCCGTCGCGACCGCCCGCGGCGATCTTCCTTCCATCAGGGCTGAACACCACGGAGTAGACCGGCGAGACGTGACCGATGAGGGTGGAGCTCTGCTCGGTGATGAGTGAATTCATGCTGCTGCGAGCCTCGTCGGTCGGAGCGACGGCCCACGCCGACAACGCGAGTCGCCGGGCCGTCACCGGGTCATGCTGGTGGATGCTTTGACTCTGCGCCGCGAGTTGGCGGGACAGTGCCACAGCGCGTTGACGGTCGGCGTTCACCGCGTAAGTGACCGAGGCGACAGCTCCGATACAGGCAGCCAGGGCAAGAGTGACCAGGCCCGCCGTGATGGACTGCCGAATCCTGCTGATCCGTCTCGCATGGCGGTCGCTGGCGGCGAGGAAGCTCTGCTCCGCGAGGGTCAAGGCAAGGCGCGGGCCGGCAACCGCGCTCCAATCCGCGGTGGCACGGCGCACCATGGCGAGTTGGGCTCCGCGATAGAGGAATGAGGCATCGTGGTCGCGTGCCTGCCAGGTGGCCGCATCCTGTCGGAGTTGCGCGTGGATGAGCCGATCGTTGCGATCGCCCTCGAGCCACTTGCGCAACCGAGGCCAGGCGAGCAACACCACGTCGTGGGCGATTTCAATCGACTCGATGTTGGCGACGACGAGCCGCTTCGCCGTGAAGGCGTCGAGTACGGACTCCACCCGTCCACGGTGCTTTGCGTCGGCAACGACGGCAAACAGTTCCGCACGGAGGAGCTGTCGCCGGGCCGGTGCACCGTCGGCGCCGACAGTGGTCATCCGCTCGAACAGCTGCCGAGTGATTTCCCGCTCCGGTCCGGTCAGACGGTTGTATACGTCCTCCGCGCTTGTCGCGATGACCTCGCTCACTCCTCCGGTGGCACCGTATCCGCGGCGAGTGAGCCGGTTGGACTCACACCGTTGCCATGTCAGCAGCATGGTCTGGGACAGCAATGGCAACGCTCCGGTGGCGATCTGAGCGGCTTCGGGCAGGGTCCGCAACTCCGCCAGGATCTCCTCGGGTAGACCGTCCTCCACCTGAACTCCGCAGGCCACGGCCGGACCGGTGATCGCACGCCGTAACTCCGGCACGCTCATCGGCCCGACCACGAACTGGCCGTCCTGTAACACCGGAACCAGCTCGGGATACACGGCGCACCGGTCGAGGAAATCACCACGGATGGTTAGCAGTACCAGACCGGGTGGATGGCCCGTCGCGGAATCCGCCGTGGCGATGGCCACCAGGGCATCGATGTATGCCTGTCGGCGCTGCTGCGCGTCGCCGGGGTCGTCGGCGAGCGTGAACAGCTCTTCGAACTGGTCCACGACGAGCACGAGTCGGCCACCCGCCCGGCATGCCTCCCGGCGCTCGATGGGTAACCGGGCCGCGTGCGCCAGCACCGCCTGTCGGGCCAATAGCCGCGCCTCCGTCGGCCGCTGGCTGATCGTAAGGCGAAGCGACGCGGCGTCCACCCCGGCAAGCGTGGCCAGCTGGATCACCAGCTCGTCGATCGCTGCCGTGCCGGGCGTGATGATCAGACGAGGCCAGTCCGTCGAGCCCGCCACGGCCAGCTGACCCCGGTCCATCGCAGGCAACAGTCCGGCACGTACCAGGGACGACTTTCCTGCCCCAGAGGCGCCTGTCACCACAAGCATCCCGACACCGGAGAGCCGTTGCTCCACTCGCCCGGTCAGCTCGGCGGTCAGGCGCTCCCGCCCATAGAACACGCCCGCCTGGTCCTCCTGGAACGGCCACAGACCACGGTACGGGGGGTGATCCCTGTCAAAGACGCGATCAGTGTCCTGCTGAGGGCGGGTCCGCTGCTCGATGACCTGGAGCCCATCCCGGATCAGCCGCAACTGGGCGGCGTGCCGGAGGTGGTGGTCGCGGTCATCGCGGCGATCGGCAGCCTGCCGATGAAGGTCACTTTGGAGACGAGCGGTGAGTGCGCGTACATCGCCGACCATGAGACCGAACTCCGCCAGGTCCTTGGCCAGGCCCTCAAGGCCGGCGACAAACTCCGCGTGCTGATCCTGACCGAGACCGACTGCCGTTGCCGCCACGCTCTGCAATGCGGTGATCTCACGTAGCGCCGCAGCGGTTCCACCCCCATCCCGCCCACCCGTGCCGCCACCGGCATTCCCCGCTCCCGTCGAGGGGTCGCGCCGGGTGCCGGTGGTCGTGTCTCCATGACGATTCCGCACGGCCTGGGTGCCCGCTTGCAGCTGGGCATCCATGATCCGCTCCCACGCCTCAGCCCACTGGCGTACCTGCGCTGCGTCAACCCCCAGAGCGACCACCAGGCGATCCAGCACGTCGGCCGGCATCAGCGTACGTCCGGTCAGATAGTTCGCCAGACTGCTCTTCGGTATGCCGCTGGCCACCTCGAGATCCTGCAGCGAAAGACGTACCTTGCCACGGTGGCGAGCGGCGTTGATACGTAGCCGGTTCAACTCGTCCAAGAGATCCTGCAAAGTGCGCACCGCAGCAAGGTCGTGCGGCACAGTCACATCGTCGGACACGAATGCAAGTCTCGTCTACCGATCCGTGGCAGGACAAGCTTCCTCGGCGACGGTTGACCCTGGCGTGACGTTCGCGGTCGGAGCAGACCGACGGCTTGAGGTACCCGATGGCAGTGTCCTGTCCCGGCGGAGGCGAGTTCGCGGGACGCGGTACGGCAGCAGACGGGAGCCTGGTTTGCGCAGGACCTGTCAGCGTCGAAGGCCGCACGGGGCTGCGGGCTCGAAGACTGGTATGGCTCGCGGAAATGATGGCGGGCCGGCGATGAGGACGTGTGGCG
Source organism: Micromonospora ureilytica (assembly GCF_015751765.1). Lineage (NCBI taxonomy): Bacteria > Bacillati > Actinomycetota > Actinomycetes > Micromonosporales > Micromonosporaceae > Micromonospora > Micromonospora ureilytica. The sequence goes on along the minus strand of NZ_JADOTX010000001.1, from coordinate 3,664,473 downwards.
TCGCTGTCCGTGAGTTCAAATGGATCCCAGTGTCGGCGCATGAGTCGCGACTACGACAGTAGGCCGAGATTCCTGGACAAGCGGGCCGCATCGCACCGGCTCGGCATGGATCGGTCGAGACGAGGGCCGACCAACAGTTGCGCGACCAGTCCCAGGCGAGGCCTCGGTTGAGGATCAAGCCTCGATATTGGGCGTCCATGGACGTCCAGGTTTCATGGTGACGGGTTCTTCGCATGGCATGGTCGTGAGATCACCGTCGGGCCTGGCCAGGTGAGCAGCCGGCATTTCTGACTCATCGGGTCCGCCTACGGCCGGCAATCCGAGTCCACCAGTTGGAGCTGTCATGTCACATTTCGGCGGTCGTTCACCCCCTGTCGCCGCACCCAGCCCGAACGAAAGCTCACCAAGATTGACCCCAAAGGACAGCGCCGGGCATGAGCTAATCTTCCGGCAACCTACGACAGGTGGCACACTTGCGTTCCATACAGAAATCGGGGGATCTTTTAATGCAACTCAGTAAATCTCTATCGACGCGTTTGGCCGCCATCGCGGTGGCGATTACCGCCGCCTTTGGGCTCACCGTCGCGTCGGCGCCGGCCGCGTCGGCAGCTCCCGCAGCCTCATTCGAGGCCCAGTCGTGTCAGTCGGAGAGCCGGGCCCTGCACTACTACTACTGGAACTCGGCCCGCACGGAGATTCTCGACTGGAGCCGACTGTGTAGCGGAGGTTACAACCTGAACTCAAAGGGCTACGGGCTTTCCACAGGCAGTTGGTCCGGAGTCGTGAAGTTCGCCGACGGGGGAATACTCCCGTTCTGCCCCTGGCAGGACCGGCCCTTCAGCTCGTCATGGCCCAACGTCATCCGGATCGAGATCTCTGCATCACATGCGTCCCACTGCCCCTAGCCACTCAACCTCCTACCACGGGTAGCGCCCGGCCGCACTTAGCCGGCGGAGTGCATCACGTGAGAAAAGGCAACACGGCCCCGCGTTCCCCGGAGGAAGGCGGGGCCGCTTCACGTGTTACCGGCGCAGCATCCGGGCGACGGGCGCCGGGAAATGCGCCATCGCGCGGAGGACTGCGGCCACGAGCGGCCTCGACCGTGTCCAACGGTTGCAGCACCGCCAGGCCGCTAGGTCAGTACCGCGTCTTGCGGAGGTCCGAGGTGAGGCTTCGGTGCCAAGCTTTGCGATCGTCGTCGTCGCCGGGTGGGGGGGCCGAGGTCGACGACCGGGTCGCTCACCTCGTAGATGACGCGATACATCAGCAGCGACACTGCCGTGTCGAGCCAGTGCTGGGTGTCGGTGGCGGGTGGCTGGTGGCCGAGCACGATCGAGCCGGCCAAATCCTGGGCGAGGCCATCGCGGCATCCGCCGATCCTGCCCGGCTCGGTCGGTTGGCCGAGTTCGCGCACCTGCTCATGGTGTCCGGCATCCTCGCCAGCTCAGCCGGCTCCGAACTCGTCCTCCTAGATCCATCCGGAGACGCGAAACCCGCCTGGGTCGGGGCCATCCTCGGTGGGCCTGCGCTCTACCTCGCCGGGCGCTCGGTATTCGAGTACGTGGCCTTCGCGCGGGTGTCCTGGCCGCGGCCGATCGGGATCTTCGTCCTCGCGGCCATGGCGCCGATCATGGTCGGCCTGCCGCCCCTCGGGGTTGCTGCGGCAGCTGTCGCGGTCCTACACCCTGCTCGGACAGGCCAAGACCCTCACAGATGCGACCGGCGCCAACGTCTGGTCCTCCACCTACGACCTGCGCGGCCGCCCGATCATGGCCATCGACCCCGACAAGGGCACTACCGAAACCACCTACGACGCCGCCGGCAACATCGGAACCACCAAAATTCAAGTCGGCACCGGCACGGGCACCGCTACCACGGCCTACACCTACGACGAGCTCGGCCGCAAGATCAGCATGCGCGACGGCTCCGTCACCGGCGCTCTGCGTAGCAACTGGGTGTACGACACTCTGCCCAACGGCAAGGGCAAGATCACAGCCGCACCGCGTTTCGTCAACGGCAACCGCTACGACTCCCGAATCGACGCCTACGACACGTACGGCCGACCCACCTCCACATCCGTGGGCGTGGGTGCCACGGCAACCGACGATGAGGGGGTCACCGCATCTGCGGCGTGCAAGGCGTGCCTCGCCTGCTTCGTTCACCTCGGCAAGGCGATGTGATGCCGACGGAAGAAACTGTCGAACCAAGACGGCGCCCACGACCTGAACGGTCTACCGGACGGCGCAGCCGCTTATCTGTGTCTCCAGTCTCCGGCTTTACTGGCGGTCAGTGGGATCCATCCCCGCTGCGAGATCGAGAGATGCAGCCGTACTGCCTGAGTAAGCCGCCCAGCTCTATCTGCGGCCGGAGGTGTGAGTGCCCGCACTCTTCGACTGCGGGACGAGCTGATTTCGGAGGGTGCGCAACTATCCACCCATGTGTTTCAATGCCGCTACGAAATGGTTGATCGAGGCCTACCACCTGAGGCTCGCAGGACAACGAGGAGCGTGCATGAGGCGACGGATACCCGCACTGCTGGCGGCAATCGTCCTCGGCCTGGGACTGACCCCGGGGCCCGTCCACGCGGCGCCCCCCGCGAGCGTCAGCGCAGGCGGGGGCATCGTCGCCCCGCCGCGGTTCGACTTCGCGACCGCCCGCGCCGCCGCGGACCCGGAGACCCAGGCACGCATCGCCGCCATCGCCGCGCTGCTACCGGACAACTGGCAGGCCATGCTTGCCGACAAGCGGGAGAGGATGGGCCTGAATCCGTCCCTCGCGCAGGAGTTGGTCGCGGATGCGATCGACCCGTCGCTCTACCAGTGCCAGGACACCCAGTTCACCACGTACACACTGGGCCTGCTCGAAGGCGTCGACCTGGACACCCTGCTGGTCCTGCTCATCTTTGGCGTCCTGGACTACGCGGCCTACGACGCGCTCATCTACGGCCAGCCCAACAACGAGGCGGACTACGGCCTACCCGCCAGCCACAAGAGCACGTTGAAGCGGACCTTCAAGGACGCACAGCAGTTCTGGGACGTCAACCTGTTCGACGTCAAGCTCATGGCCATGCAGAACGACATGCTGCAGGATCCCACGCGAGTAGCTCGGATGGTCGCCTTCATCTGGGGACTGGACGAGGATCAGGCGGCAGCAGCCGCCGCCGAGATCATGGCCATCATCGGCTCCGTCCCCGCGCTCGACGGAGGACGCAACCCGATCTTCACCCTGAACGCCTTCGCCTTCACCGCCGAGGGTGAGGCCGACCCGCTGCTGCGTGACGTCCCGGACAAGGTCGTCTTCGGCGAGGGCATGCTCACCGCTATCGGCGCACTCGGACTGGGAACAGCCGGCGCGCGCGCGATCCTCGCCCACGAGATGGCCCACCACGTTCAATTCGAACAGGGCCTGTTCGACAGCCCGCTGACCGGCGCCGAGGCGACCCGCCGCACCGAACTGATGGCCGACGGCTTCGGCACCTACTTCGTCACCCACCCGCGCGGGCTCAACTTCAACGGCGTCCAAATCCACCAGGCGCAACAGACGTTCTACGAGGTCGGCGACTGCTTCTTCGACGACCCCAGCCACCACGGCACCCCGAACCAGCGCCTGCGGGCCTCGGTCTGGGGCGCCCAGATCGCCCAGCAGGCCACGGGCATCCGGCCCATCCTGCCGTCGATGAATCTCTTCAACCGATTCGAGCGCAAGCTCCCGGCGCTGATCAAGCCGGACGCGCGCCCGGAACCGGCCGGCCGCCTCTGACCCGTCGTACCCCCGGTGGGCCGTCGGAATCCGGACGGCCCACCGGGGCGCTTATGCAAGGTGATCGCCTCATCGCCAGGCTAAAGCCGGTTGGGGAGAAGGTCACCCCAGACGAGGGCGGCAGGTTGCGGTTCATTGACCCCGACCGCGACGAGCGCTTGAACGCTGACCCTCCGGCCGTGCTCGCGGACCTTTATCGTCAACGCGTCCATTCGCACGAACGGGTAGTGGGCGGCATCGAGAGGCCGGTTGCGGAACGCCTCGACCTGGACGTCCAGGTGCGCGGCCTGCGTTCGACCGGTCGTCTACCAGCGGGCGAACTCCTCTGCCTTGGCGTCGGGGACAATGCCGCCATCGGAATCCGGAGCGGTGCCTTCGGACGAGTCCGTATCGGTGCGCCCGGGGAAGTGTGTGCGTTGCCGTCGAGGAGGTAGTGCCGTCCGCATTTCTCGGTGTCGAACGGGTCGACGTCGGACGGCAATGGCGGGTGCCTAGGGAAGGCCATCCGACGACGGTAGGCCATGTCGTCGACGCTGACGAACACCATTTCGCTCGCCGGCGTCGGCGGGTTGGCAACAGTCGTAGGGCATTTGTTCGCTGAACCGAAGAAGGGGTGGCTGCGACCGCTCACCCGACGCACTGATCTGCCGCCGACGTGGTGCACCAGCCGTCCGTACACTCTCACGGCCACTACGGCATCGAGTTCGCCCGCCGCATCATCAGGCGATGATCGTGGCTGCAGACCTGGCCGGCCAGCGCCATGGTCGGCGTGACTCACCAGGATTGCTGGTCGAGTCAGCTGACGGACCTACCCGAGCAGCGCCACCGCCGCGGCCAGGGTGGCCAGCGACAGCGTCGTGGTCACCACCACCGCCCGGTTGGCAACCGCCTCGCCGACGCCGTACTCCTGGCCGAAGATGAACGTGTTCTGCGCTGTCGGCAGGCCTGCGCACACCACCACGGCGAGCAACTGCGGCGCGGATAGGTGCAAGGCCAGCCCGGCCGCGTACGCGATGACCGGCTGTGTGACGAGCTTCAGCGCGGTGATCACGGCCAGCCCGGCCAGCGCGGCCGGTTCGGCCCGGGACGGCGCCGGGCCGTGCATCGACGCGCCGAGCGCGACCAGGGCGGCCGGAACGGCGGAGCCCGACAGCAGGGTGAGCGACGCGTCGGCCATCGACGGCAGATGCAGGCCGGTTGCCGAGCACGCGACACCGAGCAGGGACGCCAGGATCACAGGGTTGCGTACTGGCAGGGAGGCGATACGGCGGACCCGTACCCGCCCGGCCGGGTCGCTGTGCCGGTCCAGGGCGACCAGGATCACGGGCGTCACCACCAGCACCTGCAGCAGCACCACCTCCGCCAGGAACGACACGTTGCCGAGAATCTGCGTTGCGATCGGGATGCCGAGGTTCGCCGAGTTTACGTACCCGGCGGCCATGCCCCAGATCGGCCGTTCGCCGGGCTCGCGACCGAACAGCCAGCTCGCGCCGACCCACCCGAGCCCGACGACCGCGGCCGTGCTCACGCCAAAGGCGAGCAGCGAGCGGCCGGCGAACCCGGAAAGCGGCATTCGGGACAGGGCTAGGAACAGGGCGGACGGCATCGCGAGTTGAAACACGAACCGGCCGAGCACCGACGCCACCTCCTCGCCCAGCAGGCCCCAACGACAGGCCGCGTAGCCGACCGCGGTAAGGATCCAGATCGGTGCGAACGCCGACACCAAACTCATACGGCCGTTACCGGCGGACGGGCGTCGCGCCGGCTGAGGGACTGGCGGGCCTCCGGGGTCGACGAGTCGAGAAACCCGGCGACAATCTTCACCTGGGCGAGGATGTCATCGACCTGCGCAGGGTGAGCCCGGTACCGTGACACTCCGCCGGTCTCTGGATACACCGACGCGTTCAAGGTGCGTACCAAGCCGCCGGGTAGCCGGGGTTGTCCACGTGTACGTCGATCCGGAAGCCACGCGTTCAGCCTCGCATCCCGTCCGGACTGGGCAAACATCCCGCTCATCCGCAATGTCACGGCGTCAACCCAACGTGCACATCTGCCGCTGACGAGGCGCGGCTGTGGTGCGCGTGTTCCGATCGTCCGATGCGGCTGTGGGAGCCAGCGCTGTCGCCAACGAAAGCATTGGACCGGCAGCTCACGATCGGCCGACGGCGCGGTGCGAGCCCGACCTAGGGGAGCAGGTTGGGAACAGCGGGATGCCCTGAACGGCCTTGAACTGCGTCCAACGGCATCGAACGGCGCTCAACTGCACCCACCCCTACCTGCGGCTTTACGTTTCCCTAGGTCAGAGTCACTACGGCGTCCTGTTTCACACCGAAGAGGTCAGTTCCGGGCCGTCGTCTCGGCGAACCTGATGCGCTTGGTCAACTCCGATGCAGGCAATCACCGCAGACAGGTCTTCGGTCAGGAAGAGTTGGAAGTGGTAGTCCGGATTCGCGACCTTGACCCAGCCCAGGCGTACAGCGTGATTCCTCGCATTTTGCAGACGTTCGACGCCTTGACGGAAGCCGAGCGTGGCGATACCACGCTCTTGGCAGTGCCGCTTGCGGCGGTCATAGATCCGGGCGAAGTGGGTTGCGGGCATGGCACCGTTCGCGATGGTGAAGTCTGCGCCGTCGTGGAGCGCATCTCGACACATCGCATATGCGCTGCCCCCGCCCGCCAGCAGAGCGATCAGTTGATGCCGGTCCACGCGGACGACAGTACCCAGGCCACGTCGAGCGGCATGCGACGGCGATGTCGGTCGCGGGCCGCCGGGCAGGGGGCAACGCCAGGTCGGCGGCACGGGTCCCGAGGGGGCCGGGTGACTAACCGATTGACGACGGGGACGGACTTCGCCGGACGGGCGTGGACACAGGAGGACCGTTCTTGCAGCTCACTCGTCGTGGGGGAGCAGGTCGGACGGCTGTGTTGGTTGCCTGGGGGTCAAGGGGTCGGGGGCTCTTGCGATGCGTCGGGCGCAGTCGTGCGAAAGGCCGCCGCCGGCTGGCTAGGTCGCCATCCCTCGCCCAGTGCCTTGCGAATGACTGCCGCGACCTCCGATGGAAGAACGGGGATCGACGGGCCGCCGGTCCAGTTGCTCGGGTGGTCCTGGGGCATGCTAACGAGCAGTACGCTGCCCTTGCAGTCGGCTTGCTCAACGGCGAAAGCGAGTGGTCGCTCACCGAGCGCTTGGGCATAGGTTGGTCTTCCGCGCACTCGCCACCTGTAGACGACGCCGTCGACCGTGACGAGCCGAGAGCCTTTCTTGGTCAACGCCACGTCGATCCCCTCGCCATCGGATGCCGGTGCCGGCCGCTAACCACGCCGTGCCGGCGGGCGGGGCACAGGGGGGACAAGACACCGTCAAACGTCCTCAAGCGGCCACCAACGATGGCAGCCGGAGACGTCGGCGGACTCGCTCGTACGGATCAAGGCGTCATCCTGGACGTCTTGGACGGTGACGACGCTGCCACCATGGCCAGGTGCGCCTTACAAGCGAGGGGTCCGCCGGCCACGACGGGCGCTGTCACCGGTTGGCTCCGGGAGCGCTGAGCCAGTCGGAGAGGCGGGCGGGCCAGTCTTCGTTTCCGAAGTCAGCTCCGACTAAGAGATCACGCCAGTCCTCTCTGGCCAGACTTGAAGCATCGTCGAGCTTGTCGAGTCGGCCCTGAGCGAGGCGTACCACCGCTGCAAACATCCGTTCCGGGTTCTGACGAGAGTCCGCGACTAGTTGATCGAGGCTGTGCAGCCTGCCCACGACCACGTCGGCGTGGTGGGGAAAGTCGGCGTCGATGCGGCGTCGGAGTCGAGGAGAGATGTCCGGCATCTATGGAGCCTACGCGGGTGCCAGGCCGAGCGGGTATCCGCCCGAAGCCAAGCCGGCCCCGCGATCCGCCGAGCTGGACTAGCCGCCAAGGTGGACACTGCCAACGTGGCACCCGAACGGCGGCAAGATCCGGAATATGCGCGGCACTGCCCAACCCACCCCGAGCATCAGTTCTTCTGGGCACCTACGCTCGGCTCGTGCCCGTATTGCACCCTCAGTGATGCAGAGGGTTCGCGAAGCTCATTCGGCGAGGCCGTTCCCTGTCCGTCCGGCTGTTGTCCCAGCGCTTCGGCTACCCAGGCTGCTGGTTCGTGACGTACACGCCCTTGCCCTGCCGGCCATCAATCAACCCCTCGGCTTTCAAGATGAGCATGGCGGCGCGGATGACGGTGTTGCTCACGTCGTAGTGCTCGCACAGGGCGGCGAAGGACGGCAGCTTGTCGCCCGGCTTCAACTGGCCGCAGCTGATCTGCTCGCGGATATCACGCGCGACCTGTTGGTAGGCGGCTTCAGACACAGGTGGTGCTCTCAGCTTGGCGGCTGGTGCAAGCGGGTCACACCCTGGGTTCGACTTACAACGGTATGTGCGTTGACTGTTGACCCCCTGCGCACATTGCGTTCTAAGTTGCTTCTGGTGACGGTGTCGAAGGCTCGGTGCCGGCGGCTCTGATCAGCCGTGGTGAGCCCGCGTAGTGGGGCAGGTCCTCACCGCCGACGGGATGCCGTGGGTGATCGAGACCGCGTTGTAGACGTCGGTGATCCGGTTCACCCGGGGCAGCCCGGCCGCCATCCGGCGCAGCAGGGCCTCCAGCCTGTTCCGGGTGCGCTGCGGCTTGGCACCGAACGGGAGCGACATCGCCGTCAGAGGGCGACTTGCCGGCGGGCGGCCATTCTGCTGACCGTGACGTTGACTGCGAAAATTCCGACCACGACTTCGAGGAGCAAATTTCGCGGGTTCGAGTTCCAACCGTAGAGCGTCCAATTGGTCGGCTGATAGGCCAGCATCGGCAGCATCAGCGCCAGAAGGACCGCGCTTGCCGCGATCGATACCCGCACATCGAACGCCGCGCCCACGAGGGCCGCCACCAGCCCGGTGGCCACGATGACCGGTAGGGTCAACCCATCCGCCCAGCCATTGAGCGGGTTGGGCGTTATGGCCGTTATGGTCATCGTGGCGCCGACAAGCCAGGTCCATGGTCGCGTGGCCCGTGGTTGGCGCGCTCGGAGTAGTGGCAGCATTGTTAGAACGGCTAACAAGCATACCCACGTAGAAATTTGCATGATCAGGTAGAGACCTGTCCGGAGCCCCAAAGCATCGTCGTACCTTGCCCATGGCTCTACCGCGTACCTCAGGTCATTCGCTGCGGAGTACCAGATATCCCAGCCGAAGGCACCAATGGTTAGGGGGAGTGCGAGGCGGTAGCGAGCCCACACTGCGGCGACCAGCGCGAGAAGCAGTAGTGCGGGCGTGACCGAGCTTCGCTCATACAGAAAGTTGGCGGAATTACCCGGCAACAGCAGCCATACGCGCCACGTGAGGGGCAGGGCCGTAAGGGCAACGCCGCACACGAGCAGGGACAGTGTGGTCGATCGCAGGGCGGAGTGTCGCAAGGTGTCCCGGGAGCGGAGCCGGTCTACACCGGAGCGGACCCGCAGACCTCCCACCACGAGTGCGAGGGACTCCCGAAGCCTCGGATGCCTCCGGTCCGTCTCGCCTGCGACCAGCAGCGTTTCCAGCATCTCGTCGGCGCGGTACTGCCGGTAGGCCCGCGGGTACGCGCGTAGCAGCCACCGGTAGCGGCGCTCCAGGCCGGTCATGCCGGTGCCGTCCGAACCGTCGCGGCCGTCGACCGTACTGAGCGGTCTCGAACGACCCGAGCCGCAGCGATCAGCCGCGCCGCCTCCTCGTGTAGTGCGGACAACCCACGCTCGGTCAGCTCGTACGTGCGACGGGCGCGACCGTTGACCACCGTCTCCTCGGCCACCCGCACCATCTCCTCACCGTTGAGCCGGTCCAGCGCGGCGTACAACGTGCCGGTCGTCAACCGCACTCGCCCGTCGGACAACTCCTGCGCGCGTTTGACGATGGCGTAGCCGTGCAACGGTTCGTCCTGCAACGCGGCGAGGATGAAATATGTGGGCTCGCGCATCGGCGCGGAGGGTTTAGTCATGTCATCAACATAAGCAGATGGTCGACGTATCCGTCAAGGTCGAGTCTTCCGCTTGGTGCGCGGGGTGTCACTGCCCGTCAGGGTCGCCATCCTCCGTCATCCGGCGCTGTCCTGGCGTCGTGGCGTCTTCGGTCTCGCCCGGAAGTGGACCTGCTCACCCTGCTGGCCGAACAGGCTGAGGAACTCGGCCCCTTCACCGTCGAGCGTTCCGAACCAATGGGGGGTGCGGGTGTCGAACTCGGCGGCCTCGCCGGGACGGAGGACGAGGTCGTGACCGCCCAGCATGAGGCGTAAGCGGCCGTTGAGGACGTAGAGCCACTCGTAACCCTCATGCGTGCGGAGGTCCGGCGTGTCCGATCCGCCCGCCTCAAGCACAATTTTGAACGCCTGGATGCCACCCGGTCGGCGTGTGAGCGGGAGCAGGGTCGCCCCGTCACGTCTGACCGGACGGAGGTTGATCCGCGGGTCGCCGCTCGCAGGGGCGTTGACGAGGTTGTCCAGCGTGACCTGGTAGATCTTCGCGAGCGGGAGCAGCAGTTCGAGGCTGGCGCGTCGTTGGCCCGATTCCAGCCGCGACAGGGTGCTCTTCGAGATGCCGGTTCTCTCGGCCACGTCGGTGAGGGTGAGGCGGTGGCTGCGCCGCAGCTGTTGCAGCCGGGGGCCGGCGGCGGCGATGGCCTCCTCCATGTCATCGAACATCCCCCGATGTTGCCATAACTGGGAAGGAAGTTGTCGTTCCGCCGGCTGCCGCGCACTGTCGTGCCCGGAGGTGATCGAAGTGAAGGACTTCGGAGAACGGGCCGCGCGAGCGGTGGATGTTGTGATCATCGGTGGTGGTGCCGCCGGGCTGAGCGGAGCGTTGATTCTCGCCCGTTCCCTGCGCTCGGTTGTCGTCATCGACGCAGGTCAGCCGCGCAACGCCCCTGCGGCCGGAGTGCACGGACTGCTCGCCAGGGAGGGCACCGCGCCCGGCGAGTTGCTGGCGGCGGGCCGCGACGAGGTCTGCGGCTACGGCGGGGAGATTCTCACCGGCGAGGTCAGTGGTGCCCGTCGTGACGCCGACAGGTTCGTCGTCACGCTCGCCGATGGAACGCGGTTGCGGGCTCGTCGTCTGTTGGTCGCGACCGGCCTGGTCGATGTGCTGCCCGACGTGGCCGGGCTGGCGCCGCAATGGGGGCACGACGTCGTGCACTGCCCGTACTGCCACGGCTACGAGGTGCGCGGACGGGCCATCGGCATCCTGGCCACCGGCGCGCCGTCGGTGCACCACGCCCTGTTGTTCCGCCAGCTCAGCGACGACCTGGTCTATTTCAGCCACCACAGCGAGCTCACCGAGGAGCAGCAGGAGCAGTTCGCCGCCCTCGGCATTGAGGTGGTGACCGGGGAGGTGGCGGCCGCCGAGGCCGTCGATGGGGATCTGACCGGGCTGCGGATGGCCGACGGCCGCGTGGTGTCGCGGGAGGTCATCGCGGTGGCGACCCGGATGGAGGCGCGCGCCGGTTTCCTCAGCGAACTCGGACTGCACGCCGTGGAACACCCCAGCGGTATGGGGCACCACCTGCCCGCCGACCAGTTCGGCCGTAGCCAGGTGCCCGGGGTGTGGCTGGCCGGGAACGTCACCGACCTGACCGCGCAGGTCGGGGCGGCCGCGGCCGCCGGAGCGACCGCCGGACAGCACCTCAACGCCGACCTCGTCGCCGAGGACACCCGCACGGCGGTCGAGCGCCACCGCCGCCCGAGCGCAGGCGCCTCGTGACCAGCACGACCCGAAGCTGACCGAAGGTCGGCACCACTGTCCGACCCGAAGCCGGGGTTGGCCCAGCGCGCAGCCGGCGGCCCTCGCCGCGCCGCGCAGGGCCGATCTCCGGCGGGCACCACAAGGAAGGAACCCATGACCAACACGAACCCTCCTGAGGTTGCCGAGGCGCAGCAGTTGCCGGTGACACGGCACCTTGGCTGGGCGCTCGCGCTCATCTCGGTCACCCAACTGCTGATCGTGCTGGACGGCTCGATCGTCACCATCGCGCTGCCCTTCATCGGCGCGGACCTCGACATGTCCGGCGCCGGTCTCACCTGGCTCACCATCGGCTACGCGCTGTTCTTCGGTGGGCTGCTGCTGCTCGGTGGCCGGCTCGGTGACATGTTCGGCTACCGGCGGATGCTCGTGACCGGCATGGTGGGCTTCGCCGTCGCATCGGTGCTCGGCGGTCTCGCCGCGAACGGGCCACTCCTGCTCGGCGTGCGCATCCTGCAGGGAAGCAGCGCCGCGCTCATCGCTCCCGCCGCCCTGGCCCTGGTCACCACGACCTTCCCGCTGGGTGCGGCGCGCAACCGCGCCTTCGGCGTCTACGCCGCGATGTCCGGCGCCGGCGCCGGGATCGGCCTGATCATCGGCGGCTGGCTGACCAGCATGGACAGCTTCGTCGGAATCGAGCTGGACGGCTGGCGCCTGACCTTCTTGTTGAACGTCCCGATCGCGCTGGCAATCGCCGTGCTGGCCCCGGAGCTGCTGCGTGAGTCGCCCCGTCGGCGCGGGCTCGTCGACGTTCCGGGAACCATCACCGGTTCGCTGGGTATCGTCGGTCTGGTCTACGGGCTCACCAGGCCCGGTGAGGGGCATGGCTGGGACGACCCGGCGACGATAGGGACCCTGGCCGTCAGCGTGGCCATGCTCGTCATCTTCGTGCTGATCGAGCGGCGCGCAGCCCATCCGTTGCTGCCTCTGCGGATCTTCCGCAACCGGGTCCGGGCCGGTGGCTACCTGGCCCTGACGCTGGCCATGGCTTCGATGTTCGCCATGTTCTACTTCCTGACCCTGTTCGTTCAGCAGATCCTCGGCTACTCGCCGCTGCGGACCGGCATTGCCTTCCTGCCGTTCGCGCTCGGGATCGTGGTGACGGCGACCGTGGCGGGCAGGACGATGACGCGGATCCAGCCGCGGATCATTGCCGGCATCGGCACCCTGCTGGCCGCCTTCTCGATGGCGATGTTCTCACGGCTTTCGGTGGACGACAGCCCGGCCGCCGCGGCGCTGGCCGCCACCGGCGGCACCACGGTCGGCGGGAATGTCAGCTACTGGGGCCAGGTGTTCCCGTACCTGATCACCATGGCCGTGGGTATGGGAATGGTGCTGGCCGGCCTCACCCCGGCCTCGCTCCACCGGTTGGCACCGCAGGACACCGGCGTCGGCTCCGGCCTGTTCAACGCCGCCCAGCAACTCGGTGGATCAGTCGGCCTCGCCGTACTCAGCAGCGTGTCCCTGCACTTCGCCGGGCAGCGCACCGAGCAGGTGGTCGGCCCGATCACCACAGCGCTTCCTGGCGACCCCGAGGCCGTGGGGCGGGCACTGTTGCAGGCGACCTTCACCGAAGGAATCACCCACGCCTTCCTGGTGGGCTCGATCCTCCTGCTGATCGCGTCGCTGATCGTCTGGACGAACACCCGCGTCCAACCGAATGACGCAGGCACCGACGACCAAAACATGGGCTGACTGTGCGTCCCCCAGCCCCAGGTAAACCCGCCGCCGTCCGGAGGTGAACCGTCACCGGGGCTGGAGTACTAAGGCAAGGGGAAGGCTGCCCGGCTCGCAGGCCCGACGAGCGGAGGTCCGGAAGACGACGGATACTCGCCTGATGACTGGACCGGATCTCGACCCCGAACAGTATCCGCCCATCGACCCGCGTGAACCGGTGCCCGACGACGCGAGCGTCCTTCTGCCCGGCGCTCAGGACGAACTGCCCGAAGCCCCGGCCGAACCGACGCCGGACGACGGTGGCAACGCAGGCGGTGTGCGAGAGCCGGCATAGATCCGTCGAACTGCGCCCAACGGTATGCGAGGTCGTGCCGTCCACGGTGTCCGCATCCAGGCGTGATCAGAGCAGCCCACCGGGGAGGGCAGGTGCTCGTCATGATCTGAAGGTCCGCCGGCCTGCCACAGCCAGACGCCGAGGTGCCACCGGGACGTCCAGGCAGGCGGGTCGGGGTAATATCTGCCGGTAAGGTCGAGAGGCGCTGCGACGGGCGAAGCCCGCCACGCTCGGCCTTCGTTTCATCGACAAGGGCGCTTCCGAGCTTCGGAGGCGGGCTGCTTTGAGTGCGTTAGCAAACCAGGGAAGCGCCGCATCGTCGCTGCGGCAGCTGATGTCGCAGCGTGTTCTGGTGCTGGACGGTGCCTGGGGAACGATGTTGCAGGGCGCGAAGCTCACCGCCGCGGACTATCGAGGCGACCTGCTCGTCGACCATCCGTTGGACGTCGCCGGTGATCCCGACCTGCTCAACCTCACCCGGCCGGACGTCATTCTGGACGTCCACCGGCGGTATCTGGCCGCCGGCGCCGACATCACCACCACCAATACCTTCACGGCGACGAGCATCGGCCAGGCCGACTACGGGCTCCAGTCACTGGTTCGTGAGATGAACGTTCAGGGTGCGCGCCTGGCCCGGCAGGCGGCGGACGAGTTCGGTGGCCGGTTCGTGGCCGGCTCAGTCGGACCGCTGAACGTGACGCTGTCGCTGTCGCCGCGGGTGGAGGACCCGGCGTATCGCGCCGTCGACTTCGACGAAGTGCGCGCGGCGTACGCGGAGCAGATCTCGGCCCTGGCCGAGGGCGGTGTCGACCTGCTCCTGATCGAGACGATCTTCGACACGTTGAACGCGAAAGCCGCAATCGCCGCAGCCCGTGAGGTCGTGCCCCAGCTGCCGCTGTGGATCTCCGTGACCATCGTCGACCTCAGCGGCCGGACCCTCTCGGGGCAGACCGTGGAGGCTTTCTGGCGCTCGATAGAGCGGGCCGATCCGCTGGTCGTCGGCGTGAACTGCTCGCTGGGCGCGGCCGAGATGCGTCCGCACGTCGAGGAGCTTTCCAAGATCGCCGGAACCTACGTGGCGTGTCACCCCAACGCCGGTCTGCCGAACGCTTTCGGCGGCTACGACCAGACGCCGGAGGAGACCGCCGGCCTGCTCGGCGAGTTTGCCGCGTCCGGCTTGCTCAACATCGTCGGCGGCTGCTGCGGCACCTCACCGGACCACATCGCCCGGATCGTCGCCGCCGTGGCCGGCACACCGCCACGGACGGTTGCCGCCCTTCCGGAAACCACCCGGTTCAGTGGGTTGGAGCCGTTCGCGATCGGACCGGACACCGGGTTCGTGATGATCGGTGAGCGCACCAACGTCACCGGCTCGGCCAAGTTCCGCCGGCTCATCGAGTCGGACAACTATCAGGGCGCGGTCGACGTGGCCCTCGAGCAGGTCCGCGGCGGCGCCAACCTGCTCGACGTCAACATGGACGCGGACCTGCTCGACAGCGAGCGCGCCATGACGACCTTCCTCAACCTCATCGCCACCGAGCCGGAGGTCGCCCGGATCCCGGTGATGATTGACAGTTCGAGGTGGACGGTCCTCGAAGCGGGCCTCAAGTGCGTGCAGGGCAAGGGCGTGGTCAACTCGATCAGCCTCAAGGAGGGCACTGAGTCATTCCTGGCTCAGGCCCGCCGGATCCACGACTACGGCGCCGGCGTGGTGGTGATGGCCTTCGACGAACACGGCCAGGCCGACACCACCGAACGCAAGGTGTCCATCTGCGGCCGGGCCTACGATCTGCTCGTCGAGCAGGTCGGGTTCGCGCCGGAGGACATCATCTTCGACCCGAACGTCCTCGCGGTCGCCACCGGCATCGCCGAGCACAACGGATACGCGAAGGCGTTCATCGACGCCCTCCCGCTGATCAAGGCGCGCTGCCCGGGTGCCCGCACCAGCGGCGGCATCTCCAACCTGTCATTCTCCTTCCGAGGCAATGACGTGGTTCGCGAGGCCATGCACTCCGCGTTCCTGTTGCACGCCGTCCGCGCCGGGCTGGACATGGGCATCGTCAATGCCGGCCAGCTCGCCGTGTACGCCGATATCCCCGCCGACCTCGTCGAACTCGTCGAGGACGTGATCTTCGACCGGCGGCCGGACGCCACCGACCGCCTGGTTACCTTCGCGTCGACCGTTACCGGCTCCGGCACGAAGCGTGCGGTCGACCTGTCCTGGCGCGAAGCGCCGGTGCACGAGCGGCTGTCGTACGCGCTGGTCCACGGCATCGTCGACTTCATCGAACAGGACACGGAGGAGGCCCGGCAGGGCCTCGCCCGACCCCTCGATGTCATCGAGGGCCCGCTGATGAACGGAATGAAGATCGTCGGCGACCTGTTCGGCGCCGGCAAGATGTTCCTGCCGCAGGTGGTCAAGAGCGCCCGGGTGATGAAGCGCTCGGTCGCCTACCTCGAACCGTTCATGGAAGCCGAGAAGGAGCAGGCCCGACTGGAGGGCCGGATCGACCCGGGCCGCGGGCAGGGCAAGGTCGTGCTGGCGACCGTGAAGGGCGATGTGCATGACATCGGCAAGAACATCGTCGGCGTGGTCCTGGGCTGCAACAGCTACGAGGTCATCGACCTGGGCGTGATGGTTCCGGCCGGCCGGATTCTGGACGTGGCCGTCGCCGAGGGCGCCGACGCCATCGGCCTGTCCGGCCTGATCACGCCATCACTGGACGAGATGGTCACAGTTGGCGCCGAGATGCAGCGCCGCGGCCTCAAGGTGCCCCTGCTGATCGGCGGGGCCACGACATCGCGTCAACACACCGCCGTCCGCATCGCCCCCTCATACGACGGCACAACCGTGCACGTGCTCGACGCGTCCCGGGTCGTCGGCGTGGTGTCCGACCTGCTCGACGATGGC
Organism: Micromonospora ureilytica; assembly: GCF_015751765.1. Classification (NCBI taxonomy): domain Bacteria; kingdom Bacillati; phylum Actinomycetota; class Actinomycetes; order Micromonosporales; family Micromonosporaceae; genus Micromonospora; species Micromonospora ureilytica. Next base: position 3,648,003 of record NZ_JADOTX010000001.1, on the reverse strand, counting down.
CGGGCCCGCGAGCTGGACCGCGCCAACCGCGTCGAGCAGGAGCAGTTGCGCGAGGCGCATGCCAACCGGCGCTCCCAGCCGATGCTGGGCTTGGCTGAGGCTCGCGCCAACTGCGAGGAGGTCGACTTCAGCGATCTGCCGACCCCGGACTTCACCGGCCGGCGGACGGTCCAGCCCACCCTCCCCGAGCTGCGCAAAATGATCGACTGGCAGTTCCTGTTTCTGGCCTGGGAACTCAAGGGCAAGTTCCCGGCGATCCTGGATCAGCCGGTCGCCCGCGAGCTCTACGACGACGCCAACACACTGTTGGACAAGATCACGAAGGACGGCTCTTTCCAGGCCCGAGGCGTCTACGGCTTCTGGCCCGCGCACTCCGAGGGCGACGACATCGTCCTCGGCAACGGGGTGCGCCTGCCGATGCTGCGCCAGCAGACGGTCAAACCGGCCGGCCGCGACAACCGTTGCCTGGCCGACTACGTGGCCCCCGACGGTGACCACCTGGGTGGTTTCGCCGTGACCATCCACGGCGCCGATTCCCTGGCCGCGCACTACGAGGCCCAGCACGACGACTACCGGGCAATCATGGTCAAGGCGCTGGCCGACAGACTTGCCGAAGCCTTCGCCGAGTACATCCACCTGAAGGCCCGCCGCGACTGGTTCGAACCAGACGCCACGCCGGACCTCGGCGACCTGCACGCCGAACGTTTCCGGGGCATCCGACCGGCGCTCGGCTATCCCGCCAGCCCTGACCACAGCGAGAAGCGGGAACTGTTCGACCTGCTGAAGGCCGCCGAGCTCGGCATTGGCCTGACGGAGTCCTTCGCGATGACGCCGGCAGCCAGCGTCAGTGGGCTGATCTTCGCCAACCCAGCCGCGAAGTACTTCACAGTGGGCCGTATCGGCAAGGACCAGATCGAAGACTACGCGGCCCGCCGCGCCATCAGCGTCGCCGAGGCCGAGCGGTGGCTGCGACCCAATCTGGCCTATGAACCGTCCTGACGGGTGTACCTGCCGGGCGGGAGCGCCACGCTGTGGCGCGGTCGGTGACGAGGCAGCGCCGGCGCCGAGTTGGTGAGCAGAACCTCGGTGCCACCGGCGCTTTCGTCGGCGAACGTCATGGTCACGAGAGCCGGACCGAGTTCCCTCGCAGGCAGGAGTACCCATGACAACAGACGCCCGCGGGGCATAGCGTGCACTCGATGATCCGACCTGCCTTCCTCGACGCCGCCGCGACCGCCGCAGCTCTGCTGCGCGAACCGATACTGGCCGAGCGGTGGTCCACGCCCAGCGCGTTGGCCGACTTCTCGACGGGCGGGCTGGCCCGTCATCTTGCCTACCAGATAATGCAGACGGTGGCATTCCTTGACGCCGCGCCAGGACAGTCCGCGATCTCGGTGCTGGAGCATTTCACTGGCAACACCTGGGTGACTTCAGGCGTTGACAGCGCTGACAACATCGGCATCCGGCGCCGCAGCGAGCAGGCAGCCGCGTCGACGACTGCCGCGGACCTGGCGGACACCGTCGACGCCGCGTTGACCGAGTTGCGGGCCGTGGTGCCAGCACAACCTCTCGACCGCATCGTGGACCTCGGCGCCTGGGGTCTGAGGGTCGATGACTTCCTGTTGACCCGAGTCGTGGAGCTGGTCGTGCACGTTGACGACCTAGCTGTCGGCCTCAGCTTGCCGACGCCGTCGATACCAGTGGCAGCGGCCGAAGCGACGATCCATCTGCTGAGCAGCCTCGCCGCCTGGCGACACGGTTCCCTGGACGTTATACGCGCACTGGCTCGGCAAGAACGAGCGCCCGCCTCGATCGCCGCCCTCTGAATGCCGGCGGCCCTCTCGGATCGCCGAGACAGCGCGCCTTCATCTACCGCTGGTCGGGCGCCCGCCTCCGCGTCTCGGTCAGGAACGCGCGGCGCTTGCCTTGAGGCTCCGCAGCTGTTCGACCTTTCGCTCGGCGTCCTGCCGTGAGTACGAGCCGAGCGCCGATAGCGGCATGGCGTCATCGCCGAGACGGAGGACGGGAGCGTAGAGCGGCAAGCCTCCCCGTACGTCGATCTGTACGCAGTCGACCGACTGGATCGCGCTCCATGATGTGACCTGGTCACGGCTGTCGAAGCCGCGGACACGGACACCCTCTCCGCCGATTACCACGCCGAGTCGAAGAGCCCGCCAGATCCCGGCCAGGCCGCTCGTGACGAGTAGGCATCCCAGCACGATGCCGAACGAGTCGCGCGAGGCCAGTACGTCGCCGGAGGTGAAGTACGTGACGCCCAGCAGGGTCCATACAGCGAAGATCGCGACTAGGACCGGGATCTGGATGCGTGGCCTGATGACGATGCGGTGCATGGCGGAACATGCTACGGAGGCATGTTCGGCCAGATGGCGTAGTCCATTCCGACTGCTGCGTTGGCGGATGGTCGGTAACGGGCTTTGCGGCATGTGGGAGGGTCGCGACCGGTTGGGCGAGTGACGACGCGGTTGCTTTCCGCGATGATGTCCGGATGGTGCAGACTTCAGGGCGACGACTTCTGATCATCGTCGTGCTGCTGCTGTCCGTCGTCCTCGGTGCCGTGGCGATCGGGGGCGATGTTCTCGGCATCCTCGACCAGGTGTCCAGCGTGGGCGCGTTCGCTCTGGCGACGATCCTGATGGTCGCGGACCGGGTGCAGGCTCGTCGCGACAACACAGTCTTTCGTGCCGCGAACCAATCGTTCACCGACGCCTTTCTGGACTGGCTTGTCGGCGGCCCGCGCCGGCTCCGGCGGGCTGCGAGCGCGTTGCACCGTGTGCCCGACCAGTCCGATCTCGGACAGCAGGTTGCCGTGTCGGCGTCGGACAGGTCCCGGGCCAAGCGGGCCAACCAGTTCAGGAGGGCGATGCTCCTGGCGCTGCGGCACGACCCCGCCGCGGCCCGCGGCTGGGTGACGGACGAGCGTCTTCGACCATCCGACGACGACCTGCGGAGGGCGTTCGGGGCGCGTGCCCGGCGCCTGAACGACCTGGTCCGTTCCGACGTCGGCGTCCTGGTGAGCCTCGTCGAGCTGGCCGGTCGACTCGGTGACGACACGCTCGAGAGAAAGGCTGGTAGCGGCCTCGCCGATCTGCTTGACCGGTTGCCGGACGACGAGGTCGCGCGCGAGTTGCGCTGCCATTCCGAGTGGTGGCGGATGTTCTTCGACCGGTTGCCGCCCGAGCGCGAGTTCGGTTCGTTCGAGATTGCGATGTTCCGCGGACTGCTGGGTAAGGCGGCGCTCCTGGCGAGAACTCCGGCTCAGGGTGAAGCGGTCGTCGCCGGCTGCCTGACGAGCACGGACATCGAGGTCGTCGATGCGGGCGTCGCCGTGGCGAAACGGTTCCATGATGGTGCTGGGCTCTGCCGCCTACAGAGGCACGCCGGTCAGCTGCTGGAAATGGACGATCGTCGCGACGACGCCCTGGACCGGTATGTGGCTGCGTTACGGGTCTGCCCGGCCGGCGCGGACGAGATGCTGGCCGCGCTGGTGCGGCCGTGTCTCGCCGGCGTTCAGGCGCGGGCCGATCGCCACGAGTACGGCGCCGCGGCCGAGCTGGTCGAGTTGGTGGGGGAGCGCCTGGCCGGGGTCGACCACCTGGGCGAGGCGCGCAACGAGGTGGCCCGGGTCCGCGAGGCGCTGGTGGTCGAGGCCAGGCAGAGCTTCGGTGATCGGGTACGCCGGACCGCCGAGCTGGACCGGCCCGGCGTCTACCGCGACTGGTACCGGTTCGAGGAGGCCGCCGGCAACTTCACGGCGGCCGCCTGCCGGGCGGAGGACGGCGGGCATCTTCTCAGCGCGAACCGCCTCTTCCAGCGCGCCGGGATGTACGGCGAGGCGGTGCGCGTCCTGCGTAACGACGACAGCCGCGAAAGCCTGAACCAGCGTGCCGAGGCCCGTGCCGCCGGCGGTGACCACTTCGCCGCGGCGGAGGACTACCGCCGGGCCGGGAACTGGCCGGCCGCGGCCGAGAACTACCTCACCGCGAAGGACTACAAGCAGGCCGTTTCCTGCCTTCTGGAGGTGCATCAGGACCGCGCGATCGAGGAGCCGTCATTCGTCGCGGCGATGCGCGAGCTCAGCGTCGACGGGCTGGTGCGGTTCTGCCTGAAGGCGCTCACGCAGCGCGGCGGCAACGCCGCCGCGCTGCGGGAACTGCGGCAGCTCCGCAGCGAGGGAAACGTCGGCGTCGCCCTGCGATACGAGGTCGACGAGGCCATCCGGCGGGTCACCGACCGCAACCGGGTGGCATTCGAGGAACGGGCACAGGCGTGGACGGCCGAGGCGGTAGACGCGGTCAACAGGCGCTTCGCCCCGACCTGGGGGCTCGACCTGGGCACCAGCACCTGCATGGTGGCTATCTACGACGGCGATCGCGGCATACCCGTACTGTGCCGGTGGCGCCACGACGCCGGCTTCCCGTCCACGCTCTGCATCGATCATGAGGGGCGCGAGCTGGTCGGCCTGCGGGGCGACGAACTCACCGTCAACCGGTTGCAGGCGATCTTCAGCAACACCAAACGCGACATGGGTACGGCGAAGCAGTACGCCGTCGGTCCGTCGGAGAGCTATCGGCCCGAGGAGGTCGCCGCTCGCCTGGTCCGACACGGCCGGATGATCGTCGAGGCGATGCTGGCCGGTGAGGTGCGCGAGCAGCTCGCCACCTACGCCCGGGACGCCCTGGGCGGCGTCGAGGAGGAATGGCTCGACGTCGCGCTGCGGGAGCATCCGGTCCGGGTCGAGCGGTCGAAGGTCCTCGTGACGATCCCGGCGTATTACCCGATGATGGCGAAGAACGCCACCCGCGACGCGTGCGTCATCGCTGGTGTCGAGCTGGTCCAGCTCATCCACGAGCCCACGGCCGCCTGCATCGCGGCCACTTTCGAGCGGCGTCAGCTCAGCGGCCGCGTGGTGATCGTGGACTTCGGCGCGGGAACCCTCGACATCAGCCTGCTCGAGGTGGAGGACCGCTTCTACGACGTACAGAGCCTGTCGGGCGAGACAAAGCTGGGCAGCCGCGATTTCGACGTGAAGATCGCTGCGGCGCTGGCCGCGCAGCTTCGGCGGTCCGGCGAGACCGTACCGGCGACGCCCGAGGCCCGGCACCGGCTCGAGGTCGCCGCCGAGGACCTCAAGAAGCAACTCTCCACGCGCACCGAGGCGGACCTCACCCTGTACGCGTTCAACGGCCACGATGTCACCGTGCGGTTGACCGTGCACGAGATGGAGTCAGTCATCTCTGAGTTACTGCAGCAGCTGCGGCAGGTGTGCGCTCGGGCCCGGCCGACGGAAAAGGTCGACCACCTCGTGCTCATCGGTGGTCCCGCGCATTCGCCACTGGTGCGGGCCCGCATCCAGGACGCTTTCGGTGGACTGCGCCCGACCCCGGTCGCCGAGCCGCGCACCGCTGTCGCGCAGGGGGCGGCACTGCAGGCCGCGGTTCTCGCCGGGATGCTCAAGGACACGCTACTGCTGGACGTGACGCCGTTCTCCCTGGGCATCAAGACCACCGATGCCGACGACCAGCACCAGTACACCGAACTTGTCAGGGCCAACACGACCATCCCGCTCAAGCGCACCAACATTTTCACCACCCACCACGACCGGCAGCAGAGCGTCCGGGTAGAGGTCTACAACGGACAGTTGCACGGAGACTTCCTGCTCGGGCAGTTCCACCTCGACGGCATCCCGCCGGCTCCACGCGGGCGACCCCAGATCGAAGTCGCCTTCGAGATCGACCAGAGCTGCGTGCTGACAGTGACCGCCAGGAACATCGACAACGGAAGACAGCAGGGCATCCGCATCACCGACACGACCCTGCTGTCACCCGGCGACACCGAGCGAATGCGCAAGCGACTCGAATTGAGCGCCAAGCAACGGGAGCAGACGAACGAGCTGCGGGAGGCGCACCGGCGACTGGTCGACCTGCTGATCGACACCGACGGCCTCAGTGTCGACCAGCTCCGGGCCCAGCTGCAACGGCGGCTGGACAGCCTCGACCTGGCCGCCGACGCACGACTCGACGCCGAAACGGCTCGGGCACTGCGGGACGTACGCATCGCCGCCGCGGAGACCGCCACGTCGGTCCGGACCGCGTCGGATCGGCTGGCCGAAGCTCGGGCGCACGGCCGCCGCGCGGCCGACCGGATGCCTGGACCCAACCTGGACGCCGAGGTGGCCGAGCTGAAACGGCGCGAGCGGGCGCTGCGAGCGGCGGCCACCCATATGACATCTCTCAAGGAGCGGCTGACCACGTGGTTTGTTCTCCTGACCCAGGTCGACGTCGCCCAGGAACCGGTGCACCTGTTCCGCGAGCGCTATGCCAACGGCGACTACCGCGGCGCCCTCACCGCCGCCCAGCGATTCGACATCGTGGAGCCGGTCGACCAGGAACGCCGCCGGCACGCCCTGGCCGAGGTCCGAGACCTGACCGCGTACAGTGCCGCGGTGGCCGAGCTCCGCTCGGCGGACCCGCAGCGCAGCCGCGCCAGCGACTTCGCGCCGGCCGTCACCGTGTCCTCCTCGACCTCCAGCGGATCCACGACCGTCGGCGGGCTGCTGCTGGACAGCGACCGCGTGGTGACCAGTCGCGAGTGGCTTCCCACCGGCGGTCCGGTCACGGTGTCAGTTGCCGGCAGCCTCACGGTCACCGGCCACGCCAGCCCAGACCCCAGCAGCGATCAACTGCTCGTCGTTCGAGTGAGCACGCCGCTGCCGGTCCCGGCTCCACGGCTCGGATACAGCGCGCTGGTCCGGGTCGGCGACTCGGTCGAGGTGCCGGTCACGGCGGCCGGCCGGTACATCTGGACGCCCGCGCTCGTCGAGCAGTTCACCTCGATGAACGGCGAACGCCCCGCCACGATCCAGGCCAGCCTCGACGGCATCGATGGATCGTTCACCGGGCGGCCGGTGCGCAACGACCTCGACGAGATCGTCGGCATCATCGTCGCCACCCGGCGGTTCCCCGGCCAGGCCACAATCATCACGGCGGACACGCTCCGCCTCGTTCGCGATGAACGATAGGGGACAAAAGCACACTGAGGAGGTAGCGGGCCGCTCAGGTCACCAGGCCCCGGCGGTACGCGTACACCACGGCCTGCACCCGGTCGCGCAGGTCGAGCTTGGTGAGGATGCGGGACACGTACGTCTTGACCGTCTCCTGGCTGATCACCAGGGCGGCGGCGATCTCGCTGTTGGAGAGGCCCTCCGCGATGAGCCGGAGCACCTCCAGCTCGCGCCGGGTCAGCGCGCCGCCGTCCGGGCCACCCTCGGCCGGGCGGATGCGGGCCGCGTACCTGCCCACCAGCTGCCGGGTCACCTCCGGGGCCAGCAGCGCGGCGCCTGTCGCTACCGTGCGGATGCCGTGGAGCAGCTGCGCCGGTGGGGCGTCCTTGAGCAGGAAGCCGCTGGCGCCCGCGCGCAGCGCCTCGTAGACGTACTCGTCGAGGTTGAACGTCGTCACCACGAGGACCTTCACCGGCACGGGGACCGCGGCGCCGGCCAGCAGGCGGGTCGCCTCGATGCCGTCGAGCACCGGCATCCGGATGTCCATCACCACCACGTCCGGCCGGAGCCGAACGGCCAGGTCGACCGCCGCGCGCCCGTCGCCGCACTCGCCGACGATCGTCATGTCGGGCTGGGCGTCGATGATCGTCGCGAATCCGGTGCGGATCAGCTCCTGATCGTCGCAGACCAGCACCCGGACCGGCGCGGTCACGACGGGTTTCCCGCCGGGATCCGGGCCCGCACGAGGAAGCCGTCGCCAGCCCGCGCGCCCGCGCTGAAGTCGCCACCGAGGGCGGTGACCCGCTCGCGGAGCCCGGCGAGGCCGCGACCGCTGCCGCCCGGGGACGCGCTGTCGGATCCGGAGCCGTCGGTGCTGATCTCCACGGTCGTCTCCCCTTCCCCATGGTGTACGCGAACCCTGGTCCGGCTGCCGTGCGCGTACTTCAGCGCGTTCGTCAGCGCCTCCTGCACCACCCGGTACGCCACCACCTCGGCGCTGCCGGTGGCCGCCGCCGGGGTGCCCTCCCGGACGAACTCGACAGGCTGCCCGGCCTGCCGAGAATGGTCGACGAGGGCGTCCAGGTCGCCGACGGAGGGCGTACGCGGATCGCCTGTGCTGTGATCGGGGTTGAGTAGGTCGAGCAGTTGCCGTAGGTCGCCGACGGCCCTGCGGCCGGTGTCGGTGATCGCGGTCAGGGTCTGGTTCAGCTTGTCCGGGGCGCCCGTCAGGTACCGCGCCGCCTCGGCCTGCACGACCATGGCCGTCACGTGGTGGGTGACGACGTCGTGCAGCTCCCGGGCGATGCGTGTGCGCTCCGCAGTACGGGTGACCTCCTCGACATGGCGGCGGTGTTCCGCCTCGGCGGCCCGGTTCTGGCGCAGCCACGCCCCGATGCCCCATGCGAGCGCCAGCAGCAGGTAGAAGGTGGTGAACCCCGCGACGCCCTCACTCGATCCGAGCCGGTCGAGGGAGATCGCCAGGGGCACGTACGCCGCCGAGGCGAGACCCGCGACGGCCCACCGGCGCCGTTCCAGGTGGGCGCCGGCGCTGATGAGCGCGATGGCCAGTCCCGTACCCGCGATGGTGTGGTAGCCGCGGAGCTGGTCGATCACGAAGCCGAGCGAAACCAGCGCGAGGCAGACGGCCGGCCACCGACGCCGTACGGCCAGCGGCAGGCACTCCAGGGCGACGACACCGATGGTCAGCGCGTCGTACGGGCGGTCCGGGAGGTTGCCGAGCTGCGTACCCTGCCGCTCCAGGGCCGGGACCACCGCCGCGAGGGCCAGGGCCAGGGCGAACGGGAGATCCCGGAGCGTGATCGGCCACTGCCGCCACAGATCCGGGAGCCTCCGGAGCCTGATCACTGGGTGACTGTAGCGGTCGCCGGAGCCTGCGCCGTGCGACGGCGGCGCGGGATGATGTGCCCGCGGCGCTTGGCCAGCCACAGGAACACCACGGTCAGCACCACGCCGGCCAGCACCGCGTACAGGCTGCCCTCCGGCCCGAAGTCGCCACCGCTCAGGGCGACCGGCCCCGACGTCGACGCATCGAGCAGCCCCTTCGACTCGCCGTTGCCCGAGACCACGACGCTGAAGATGCCGCCGGCGGCGAGGTTCCAGCCGAAGTGCAGGCCGATCGGGACCCACAGGTTCCGGGTGGCGGCGTAGCAGGCGGCCAGCATGAACCCGGCCTCGATGGCGATCGCTGTCGCCCCCCACAGGGTGGCGTCCGGGTTCGCCAGGTGGATGGCGCCGAACATCACGCCGGTCAGGGCGAGAGCGATCCAGGTGCCCGTACGTTCCTCGATGATGCGGAACAGCACCCCCCGGAACAGCAGCTCCTCGGTGACGGCGGCGGCCGCCATGAACCCGAGCAGACCCAGCGCTCCCGTCGCCGAACCCCAGCCCTCGACGTGGTAACCGCCGAGGAAAGCGATGTTGGCGATGACGGCCGCGAACATGGCGAAGCCGAGGAGCGTCCCGCGGCCCAGCCTTGCGCCCCAGCCGTCCAGGCCGAGTTCGGTCGGCTCACGGCGCTCGGTGCGCCGCACGACCCACCGGTAGACGAGCACGCCCAGCACCGCCGTCACAGCGCCGATCACCAAGGTGAGGAAGAAGCTGCCCTCGACGGCGGCGACGCCCAACCCGCCGACTAGGGCGACGGCGGCGACGGCGAGAAGCTGTTTGACGAATCGCATGATGACTCCTTCGCAGACCGCGACCAGAGCGCCGCGGACACGAAGAAACCTATGGTTTTCCGCCGCCACAATCGTCACCGTGCAGTGGACACTTGCGGGTAGCTCGCACGGGGGACAAGACCCCCTCCGGAGTCCGGACACCCGGTCGGACAGGTCCCCTTGGTCAGCGCAGGGCCGGGTGGTCTTCCGAAGTCGCGTCGACCATCTCGGCGGCCTCGCGACGGATCCGCTCGCTGCCCCAGGCGCCGAGCGGCCCGAGCGCCTGGTTGAGCGTGCGCCCGTGTTCGGTCAAGGAGTATTCCACCCGCGGTGGCACCTCGGCGTGGACCTTCCGGTGCACCAGGCCGTCCTCCTCGAGCTCGCGCAGATGCTGAGTCAGCATCTTCTCGCTCACTCCGGGCAGACCCCGGCGCAGCTGCGCGAAACGGCGTACGCCATGGGCCTCGAGTTCCCAGAGGATCAGGCCCTTCCACTTGCCACTCACCACGTCGAGCGCTGCGTCGATGCCGCAGATGTAAGGCCCGCGTCGGGGTGCCTTGGCCATCGCCGATCCCCCTTACTGAAAGGTAAGTACCGCAGAACTTAGTGGGTACTTACGAGAATAGTGCCGTGTCACCGAGCATGGCGGGGTGAGCAACCAGCAGCACAACCGCGCCGTCACAGTGATCGGGCTCGGCCCGATGGGCCAGGCGATCACCCGCACCCTCCTCGCCGCCGGGCACCCCGTCACGGTCTGGAACCGCACCACCGGCCGGGCCGAGGGCGTCGTCGCCGACGGCGCGACGCTCGCGGCGACACCCGCCGAGGCGCTCGAGGCGAGCAGCCTCGTCATCCTCAGCCTCACCGACTACCAAGCGATGTACGACATCCTCGGCCCGACCACCGAGTCTCTCGCCGGCCGGACGTTGGTCAACCTGAGTTCCGACACGCCCGACCGCAGCCGCGAGGCGGCATCCTGGGCGGCGGCCCACGACGCGGCCTTCCTCACCGGTGGCGTCATGGCCTCAGCGCCGATGGTCGGCACGGACGCGGCGTACGTCTACTACAGCGGCCCCGGCGAGGTGCTGGACGGCAGCCGAGAGGCGCTGGCCCAGATCGGCGAGCCGAAACACCTGGGCGAGGACCCGGGTCTCGCCCAGCTGATGTACCAAGCCCAGCTCGCGGTATTCCTCGGCACTCTGTCCGCGTTGATGCACGCCACCGCGATGCTGGGCGCCACGGGAATGAAGGCCGCGGAGGCACTGCCGGAGCTGCTCGCCTCGGCCGAGTCGATCGGCGCCATCCTCCGCGCCGGCGAGGAAACCCCCGGCGCCGCGCTGGACGCCGGAGAACACCCCGGCGAGCTCAGCACGGTCACCATGATGGGCGCGACCGCCGACCACATCGTCGAGACCAGCACGACACTGGGCCTCGACCTCGCGCTTCCCCTGGCCGTGCGAGCACATTATCGGCAGGCGATCGAGAATGGGCACGGCGGCGACAACTGGACCCGCATCATCGACAGCATCCGCGAGCCACGGGACAAGCGGCGTCGTCTCACCAGCTGACTTGCGGGACCGGGCCGCTCGAGAGCGAGAGGGCCGGGGTGCCGTTGCGCCCCGGACCCCTCCGCCCTGCTCCGCCGGTGTGGCACGGAGCAGGGGTCTCTCAGGTCACCCGCAGCGTTGACCGTTGAGGTTGAAGGCGGTCGGTGCCGGATTGGTGCCGCTCCACGTGCCGTTGAAGCCAGTGCTGGTGGACGCGCCGGGGGCGAGTCTGCCGTTCCAACTCATGCTGTCCGCGGTGACGCTCGTTCCGTTCTGTTTCCAGGTGGCCGACCACCCCTGGTCGACCTTCTGGCCGGCGGTGGGGAAGTCGAAGGCGAGTTTCCAGCCGTCGATCGCTGTGGTGCCGGTGTTCTTGATCGTCACGGACGCGGTGAAGCCGCCCGGCCAACTGTTCGCCGTGTAGCCGACCGTGCAGCCGACGGTCGGGGCGGTGGGCGCGGTCCGCACGGTCAGGCCGGGCGAGGCCGCCGAGACGTTGCCCGCCGCGTCGCGGGCGGTCACCACGAAGGTGTACGGAGTGTCCGGCGTCAGCCCGGTCACGGTGTACGTGGTGCCGGTGGCATTACCCACCTTCACGGTGCCGGTGGTGTCGACCCGGTGGACGTCGTAGCCGGTGACGGCGGTGTCGTCGGTGGACGGCGTCCAGGCCAGCGCGACGCTGTCGCCGGTGATCGTGCCGGCGGTCGGCTTGCCCGGGGCGGTCGGCGCCTGGGTGTCGCCGGGCGTGGTGCCGCGCGGCAGCACCAGGTGGGTGATCGAGTTGGCCGGGAAGGTGGCCGTGAGGCCGGCGGCGGTCACCGGCAGGTCGGCCTCCCGGACCACACCGGCGAGGTCCGCCCCGCTGTACCGGTAGACCTGAGCGGTGCTGGCGGAGGCGCCGGTGAGGGCAACCGGGCTGGTCAGGTCGTCGCCGGTCTTGTTGACCACGACCACTGTGAGTGCCTTGTCGGTGCTCCGCTCGGCGGCGTACACGGCCAGCCGGCCCTGGTCGGCGCTGGTCGCCTGGACGGAGGTCTCGCCGAACGCGCCGCCCTTGCCGTCGTAGTTGCGGTAGACGCGGAAGGCGTTGGCCACCGGCTGGTCGGCCGTGGGTGCGGTCCAGAGGGTGGCCAGGTCGAGCCCCTCGCGGCCGAAGATGCCGAGGACGTCAGCCTGCGCGAGCGCGCCGTTGAGCGACCCGAAGGCGCCCCAGTTGTACTCGGTCATCGCGATCTTCGTGCCCGGGTAGTGCTGGTCGACCAGCTCGCGCAGGCGCGGGATGTACCGGACCGGACTGTTGATCCAGCTCTCGTCCACGTAGGTCGGGTCCCAGAGCTGGCGGGTCGAGCGCAGTCGCAGCGCCTGGGTGTTGGCGTCGCCGGCGGCCTCACCCAACACGCCGGACTGCTGCGGGTAGAGGTGGACGTCGAAGTAGTCGAGGATGCGTGTGCCGTGCTGCTGCTCGTACTCGCGCATCCGGTCCAGGTACCACGGGCCGAGGTCCTGGCCGCCGTGCGCGGCCTTGTCCGGCGGGTTCGACCAGCAGCCGGTGCGCGAGCAGGTGTCCTGGTCGAGACCCGAATAGATGATCGAGTTCAGGCCCCAGCCGACGGGACCGAGCGTCTTCGCGCCGGGGTCGGCGGCCTTGATCGCGGCGGCGTACTCGTAGGTGCGGTCGCGTAGCTCGTCGTAGCCCAACCCGGTCGGGCGGACGTCGCGGTGGGTGGCGTGCCACAGGTCCGGCTCGTTGTCCAGGTTGTAGAACTGGACCCCACCGTCGGCGGCGGCGCCGAACTGCCCCTTGAGGTGGTTGACGAAGTCGGTGGCGTACTCCGGACCGACGGCGACGCTGGTGTCCTCCGGATCGTTGCCGGTGACCGGTGACCCGTCCGGCTTTATGCCGTTGCCGCAGTCCGGTGCCCAGGTGTCGGTGGACTGCTGCGGGCCGTACTTGGCGACACTGAAGCCACACGCCCGCGACCGGTCCTTGGCGATCCAGCCGAGCATCGGAATCGTCATGACCGTGGCGGCGCCGGTGGCCTTGTTCTGCTGCACGAACTTGTCGGTCTCCGAGCCCTCCGGGAGCTCTTCCGGACTCGGGTTGTCATTGGGGATGTTCTCGAAGAACCAGTCCGACGCGCGGTTGGTGGTGTCGGCACGGAAGTTGTAGCGGGTGGTGGCGTTGCCGCCGTAGCGGTGCACCGGCAGCCGCAGGTCGCGGGCGAGGGCCTGGTCGGCGAAGTTCATGCCGTAGACGTACGGGCTGATCTGGTGGCGGGCGGCCGTGGTGTCCACGGTCAGCGCCGGGCCGGCCGCGGCCAGGGCGGGCTGCGGCAGGGCCAGACCACCGAGGGCCGTGGCGAGCACGACCGGGAGTAGAGCTGTGGTGGGACGCACGAGCATTCCTCTCGATAGAAGCTCGACGATGGGAGCGCTTCCACAGCGTTGCGCTTTCCTGGCTCCGAGTCAACGACACAGGACCGGGCCGAGGGTCGCCGCGTGCCGTCCTGCCCATGGTCGACGGCAGCCCGACCTGCGGCAGCAGCTACGTCTACGACGGAACCTTCAGCGGAGTCACCATGCCCGGGCGCGGCGTAGCCGCCGAGGCGCTACATCATCACGGCATCCCAGTGTTCCCGCACCATCAACTGGAACAGGCAGCGGCAGCCCTCGCAGAACTGGAACGCCGAAGCCGCTGACGGGTCGGCCCCTCTGTTCACAGGCCGCACGCGCGGTCGTGGTTCTCAACGCAGAACTGCGCCCGTACGTGCGTCGCCGTACGCGGAGGCCGCCGGTGCTGTCGGCCGGACGCCTGCCTTCTCTCCACCATGAGCGGCACCGGTCACGAGGATGAAGGTAGCTCGGAATATCGATTGCCAGGCGATTGCCGCAGCGCCTACCTTGAATGAGCAAGGCCGTTCCGACCAACCCAAGGAGTTCCCCGTGATGCAGTACGCCAACACCGAAACCACGCGGTTCATGCCGCGCGGCGGTGTCGTGCTGCCCTCGATCGGGCGAGCGCACGATCTGTGCGCGAGTGAGCAAAACTGGAAGCCGGGGTGGCGGCGCGAATAGCGCCAGCGCAAGCTGCGAAGCCGCCCAACCCGACCGGGATAGGGCGGCTTTCTCGTTACTGGAACAACTCCGTAGGGGCGTAGCTCAACTGGTAGAGCACCGGCCTCCAAAACCGACGGTTGCAGGTTCGAGTCCTGCCGCCCCTGCTTTCGTCCCGGCTGCGGCTGGCGGCGTCGAAGATTCTCAACTCCACAGTGGATGGCATAAGCGAAACCCCGGCCGGCGCCTGCATCGGCCGGCCGGGGGCACTACCTCCGGGACGAGGGAGACGGCTGACCCGCTCGCTTTGGGAGCGAGAGACACGGGGTTCGACACCCCGGTCCCGGACCATGGGGTCGTAGCTCAGTTGGGAGAGCGCCGGTTCGGCAGACCGGAGGTCGAGGGTTCGAATCCCTTCTTCTCCACGCATTCATGCCCTCCTTGCGCAACCAATAGCGCATGGAAGGGCGCAACGGCGGCGACCGTGGGCGCGTGACCGCGATCCCCGCCGGGCCCAGGGGCCGTTGGAGCAAGCTGGCAGCTCACCTGGTTCTCAGCCAGGAGGTTACGGGTTCGAGCCCCGTACGGCCTACGCAAGCAAAATGCCATGCGGTCGTGGTGAACTTGGCGGACACGTCGGTCTTCCAAACCGAAGAAGCGGGGTCGGTGCCCGCCGACCGCTCAACGGCGCAGCACGACTGGTGGTGCGCGCCCCTCGTAAGGGCGAGGTTGGGCGTTCGAGTCGCCCCGCTGGCTCTTCATGCCGACGTAGCTCAACGGCAGAGCATCCGGCTCATAACCGGAAGGCATCCGGATCGACACCGGGCGTCGGCACCACGCGCTCGTGGTGGAACTCAGGTAGACACGCACGGCTCAGACCCGTGTGCCGAAGGCGTGGGGGTTCGACTCCCCCCGAGCGCACGCAAGGCCGACGGCGGAGTGGAGCCGTCGCCCTGGGGCATCCCGGGGAGGGTCGGCTCGACGCCGCCCGCTTCCACTCACCGGCCGCAGGCCGGTCACATGCTGGCGTAGCTCAGCGGCTTGAGCACCTCGTTGTCAGCGAGGCGGTCGCGGGTTCGAGTCCCGCCGTCAGCGCCATGGAGAGGTCGCCTAGTCCGGCCGATGGCACCGCGTTGCTAACGCGGAGCGGGGTAACACCGCCGAGGGTTCGAATCCCTCCCTCTCCGCCATGTCGTCGTGGCCAAGCTGGTTAAGGCACTGCGCTGATGACGCAGAGATCGTGGGTTCAACTCCCTCCGACGACACCATGCCCCCGTGGCTCAGCGGATAGAGCACCAGATTACGGATCTGGGGGTCGCGCGTTCGAATCGCGCCGGGGGCGCGGACAGGGCCGCAAGGCCTTGGGGGTTCGAGACCAGCTCGGGGCACGCAGACGCGCGTTCGGTTATGGGTAGGCCCCTAGCCCTTCAAGCTGGTGAAGCGGGTTCGAGTCCCGCACGCGCGACCATTCCGGCGTCGCCCAATCGGTAGGGCAGCGGACTGTTAATCCGTACAGGTACTGGTTCGAGTCCAGTCGTCGGAGCAATGGAGGGGTCCCGGCGGTCACGGGGACACCGTTGGAAACGGTGTAGGGGGCGGAAGTCTCCTCGTGGGTTCGAATCCCACCCCTTCCGCGCACGCCCGCGTAGCTCAACGGGAGAGCACCTGGTCCACACCCAGGGGGTCGGAGGTTCGACACCTTCCGCGGGCACTGGCCGTCAGGCCGAAGTTGTGGCTGTAGCTCAGCGGTAGAGCGCCGGTTTGTGGCACCGGAGGACGAGGGGTCAGCACCCTCCAGTCACCCCACGGGAGTGCGCCACCGATGGTGAGGTGGGCCGGGCTGTAACCCCGGTGCGTTCGCGCTCAGGGAGTTCGAATCTCTCCACTCCCACGCATGCCCGCGTAGCTCAGGGGATAGAGCACCAGCTTCCGGAGCTGGGTGTCGGGGGTTCGATTCCCTCCGCGGGCGCGTTCGCCTGGTTGTGCGCGCGAGTGGTCAGGGAGCGGTCTGCAAAACCGCGTACGCCGGTTCGATCGCGGTCACGGCCGCGACTGCCATCCACTGCGGAGATGCGCTCATCATGGCACGCCGGTCCGACGGAGCCGTTCGGTCAGCCGCCCGGGCAGCGGGTGTCACCGCCGCTGTGTTCCACGCAGTGCTCCGGTGGTCCGGGCGTCGTCGCTGCCGGCGCCGGATTTAGGTCCCGCCCTGCGGAGGCGGCGAGCGGTACGGCGGGCATGGCGATCACGACGGTCAGCACCAGGAAGACGACTGCGGTGCGTACCCGCCGCAGTTGGTACGCGACGAACGCGATGACGGCAGGCCCGGCGGTCGCCACCAACGCGGCGACCAGAAGGGCCACGCTCGCCCGACGTTTGAGGTCCTCGAACTCGCCGGGCTGGTCGCCGTAGCTGACGCTCCACTGCTCCAGGCCGATGCCCACCCACCAGGCGGCCGCCGCGATCAGTCCGCAGACCCAGAGCAGGACCAGGAGTCCTACGATCGGGACACCCCGTCGACCTGTGCCGACCACGCCAGACGTCATGCGGTCCAGCGTGGATGGCTCAACTCGGCCGGGCATGAGTCGACGTACTCAAGTTTCGTTGGCGAGGGATCAGGCTGACTGGGAGCGGTTGGACCACGTCAACGGTTGGAGCCCGTGTTCGATCACGTCGAGATCATCATCGTGGATGACCGCCTCGGGGTCGTCTGCCCTCAACTGCTCCCGCACCGCGCGGTAAAACTCCTGCAGAGCATCATTGAGTCTGCCGATGGGCGGCTTGGACGGACCTTTGCCGGCTCGTGGGTCTCGCCCCTCCTCCCCTTGGACTCGCACGGCGTACGCGTGATGGATGACGGTCCGGGCCGCTATTTGGACCCGAGGGCTTCCCAGAAGCCGGAGTTGCTCGCAAGCCAGTCGCATTCCTTGGTGCGCCTCGTCGAGTGCCTCTCGGCGCTCCTCTTTGTCCTCACTGCGGTCGAACCGTTCAGCATGATGGCGAAGGGCGCGCGTCGAGGCAGCAAAGGTCTCGCTGTGTTCGAACAGCGCAGCGTCCCAGCGGGCGCGGATATCAGCTGCCATCAACTGCTTGTTCGTTTTCGTGACGGCGTAGGCCCCGAGCGCTGCCGCGATCAGACCGCCAACGAACGAGAGCACTGCTGCTAGCCACTCCATCCACGGATGCTAGCTGCGGTGCTGCCGGCAGCGACACCACCGCGACGGTCGATGGCCGGACAGCGAGGCAGGAAGGCCGCGCTGGAGTGCTCGACCAGCGGGGAGTCGAGAGTGATGACAAGATCGGTCCGTCGCTCGGCGCTCCCCCCTGGCAGCCGAGCACGCCTCCAGGAGGAACCGTGCCGAACTTGCTGGACTTTCTGGCGGGCCCGGTCTGCCTCGGATTTGGCGTGGTGTTCACGCTGCAAGCTGTTCGGGGTCTGCGGGCCGAAAGGCGGCAGGGCCAGCAGCCGCCTCGCAGAGACCTTCTCAGCGGGCGCGAGTTGCTGTGGGAGGGTCTCGCGTTCGCCCTGCTCGGGACCGCCAACCTGCTCGGTGGACGTTGGACTCTTCTGGCCATTCCAGCCCTGGTCGTGATCGTGGTGCTTGCAGGGCGCATCTTCTTGCGCTTGATCCAGGAACGGTCACGCCGAGCAGGTTGACAAACCGCTAGACGATCATCAGTTGTGCAGTGGACAGAGGGGTCTGCCGTGGCGGCCGGACGATTCAGGTTGTGCCTCGTAGGGGCATCAGAAGGTCGATCCGATCGTTGCGGCGGTAGTACTCGATGCTGGGGCGAGTGTCGTCTCGGTCTCCGGAGCCTCCCAACTGTTGAAAAGTTGGGGTGAGCAGGGCATAGGCGGCGGGCTGGGGACCACGCAGGGTTGCGCTCAGGAATTGGCCTCCTGGAACGACGCCCGATTGCAGGCCGAGGAGGTCAGGGTCGTCGCCGGCGCGAATCTGCCTGCGACCCCTCGGGCCGGTGTTGTTGGCAGGCCAGGGCCTGCCCGTGGTGCACGCGCCGCATTCCCACCACGGCCTCATCGTGACGTGCGGCGTCAGTTCTCGCTCGACGTTGGAAGGGTCTTCACGATCGCCGCCGCCAGGCTCATTGCCTTCGCCTGAGCCGCGGCGGTGATCTCGGCAGCGGAATTCTGCTTGCGGGGCCACAGCGTGAGCACCTCGATGCTGATCAGCAGTGGTCCGTGCGCGAAGACCAGCCGGGCATCGCCGGGCAGGTAGTCCACCCCCGCGTCGATTGCCGGGTCTACTCGTTTTACCGTCGCCGTGGTTAGCCGTGCACTCGTCGAGGCGATGGTCACCGCGCGTGACCCCCACCGTGCGGTCGCCTGGCCGATGTTGAGGCGGAACTCGTCGCTCGGGCAGCGGGCGGCTCGCGCCCTAGTTGCGCCGGCGACGGCCGCAGACGCGTCGGGCAGATGAAACACCCGGACGTTCAACACGGTCATCGGGGGCTGGATGTTCTGGAAAGACGGCACGGGGTTGACCTCAAGGCCAGCGGCCCACACTGCGTCAAGCTGCAACCCGGCGCCCTTTGCCCGGTCGGGATCGGCGATGAGCAAGTCGCAGGGTTCGTACCACGCCTCGCCGGCCTCGATCTCGCCCTGCCGGATGTCGTGCCCGACACCGGTCTGCTCGACCAGCCCTCCAATAGTCGCCATCAGGGCCTGCGGCTCGTTCGGCAGAGTCGAGCGCGTGGCGTTCACCGACGGCGTCGGCGGTGCCGGCTGGACAGGCTGTTCCACGCAGCCGGCAAGGCCCGCCAACACCAGCACGCCCGCGATGAGCGGACCGCGGCGCATTCGCTCACCCACAATCATTGATCCCCCGCCTCCATTGAGGCCGTAGCGTAGTGTTCTTTGCCCCCGGTGGCTGCCCGGTGCCGAAGCAATGCCTGTGCCCAGGCGCTAGGTGTACTGCTGGCGGGTGGTCCTGGTTGGTGGGACGACACAGGGCGCAGAAGAAGTCGACGGCAGGCAGGCCGTTCGGCATCTCCGACGTCGACTCCCGGTCGCGAGCATCAGTGGTTCAGCCCGCGCAAGCAAGCAGTGGACGCCTGGGACTGTCAGAATCTTGTCGACGGAGCTGGAGCGCAGGGCGAGGAGAAGAATGAGCGACTTTAACGACAAGATAATCGCTGAGTTTCGTGCCAACGGTGGGCAGGTCGGCGGTCAGTTCGCTGGCGCCCCGCTGCTGCTGTTGCACACGGTCGGTGCCAAGAGCGGCCAGTCTCGCGTGAGCCCGATGATGTACCAGAAGGTGGACGGCGGCTATGCCGTGTTCGCGTCAAAGGGTGGTGCGCCCAGCAATCCCGACTGGTACTACAACCTGCTCTCCAACCCGAAGGTCCACGCGGAGATCGGCACGGACAAGGTCGAGTTGGTCGCCAGAGTTGCCGCCGGCGACGAACGGGAACGGATCTGGAGCGCGCAGAAGGCCGCGTATCCAGGCTTCGCCGACTACGAGCGGAAGACCACCCGCCAGATCCCAGTCGTCGTACTGGCACCTGCGCCGTAGGCAGAGACGGCACAGCCCCAGTTCAAATCTGATGCGTGGATCCGTCGGCGGGCATCCTCCCGCCGACGGACCTCAACGCAAGACGGCGCCTACGGTTTGCGGGCGAGGAGCCCGACGAAGGTGTGATAGGTGTCGGTCTGCACAGTGGCCGGTGCGTCCGACTCCGGGCGCCACTCGGCCAGCGGCACCAGCCCCGGCTCCAGCAGCGTCAGCCCTTCGGTGAACGAGAGGATCTCCTCGTCGGTACGCCAGCGGCCGGTGCCCAGCGACTCGTTGAAGATCCGTTCGACCTCGTGGGCCTTGCGGGAGCCCTCGGGGTCTCGCTCGCCCGGGTCGCGGAAGTGCGAGATCGCCACGTAGCTGCCGGCGGGCAGCTGGTCGATCAACGCCGCCGCCACCGCCTTCGGGTCCTCGTCGTCACCGAGGTGGTGCAGGATCGCGAAGAGCAACAGCCCGATCGGCCGGTCGAAGTCGAGGAAGCGACGTACGTCCGGATGGTTGAGGATTTCCTGCGGCTCCCGGATGTCCGCCTGGATCACCGTCGCGGTGCCCTCAGCGGCGAGCAGGGCCCGTCCGTGTGCCAGGACGATCGGATCATTGTCCACGTACACCACTTGAGCCTTTGGGTTCTGCTCGGTGGCGACCTCGTGCACGTTGCCCTGGGTGGGCAACCCCGATCCGATGTCGAGGAACTGGTCGATGCCCGCCTCGCTGACGAGGTAGCGAATCACTCGACGCAGAAAGGCCCGGTTGGCCTGGCCGGCCGCCGGCCCGTCCGGTGTGATCCGCAGGGCGTGCTCGGCGACCTTTCGGTCGACCTCGAAGTTGTCCTTGCCGCCCAGGAAGAAGTCATAGACCCGGGCCACGCTGGGAATGTTGGGGTCGATGCCGGGGGGTGCCGCCTTGTCGCGGGTCACAGGCGTCTCCATTCGATGGGGATTGGCGCAGGCTGAGGTCTGCGGGCGGTGCCGGCGTTGCGGCGAGTGTAGCGATCGGAAGGGCTGAATTTTGCCCCACTGGTATCGCTCCCAGCGATGCCATCCCGGGTCAGGAGCAGTTCTTGCCCTTGTTGATGCAGGTGACGATGCGTTGCATGGTCTGGGCTGAGTTGACGTTGACGAAATCGTTGTGGTCGGAGAAGGGGTTGTGGTTCTCCTCGGGGAAGGAGTCGAGGGCGTACTGACCTTTGACCTGCACGTTGCGGGCGATGTCGTAGGCCACGGTGATCCGCAGTTGCGGGATCGCCTGGAAGCCCTGCGGGCATGCGCCGGTGGCCTTGTCGGCGAATGCGACGTGGTTGCGGTGGTTGTCGCTGTCGATGTTCTTGCCGTCCCAGCAGCCGGGGAAATCCTGTACGCGCTGTACCTGGCTACCGGCGGGGCAGATCGGGTACTTGTCGGAGAGCCGGTCGGCGAAGCCCGAGCAGGTCCAGGTGGCGCGGGCGTTGGCCGGACCACGGCTGGTGGGCTTGGCGTCGCCGGTGAGGGCACGGAGGAACTTCGGCATCGGCACCACCTTGCTGGTGGGGTTGCCGCGGTACTCGATCAGGACCTGCGCCGGGCGGACGATGCCGCCGGTGTTACCGGGCAGCTCGAAGTTGGGTCCCTGCGGATCGGGGAGCGCCGCAGGGGTGGTGGGTGCGCTGCTCGGTGCAGCCGGGGTGCTGGGGGCCTGGTCCAGCGTGCAGGGGGCGAACGCTTCGAGACCTTGCGGGCGGGGGGCTTGCCGCCCGATCGCGGTGGCGATCCGGTTGAGTACGGCGACCCGCTTGGCGCGCAGCGGTCCGAGGATGGCGTTGTCGACGAAGGCCGGGCCGCCCTGGCCACGGCTGGTGACGAGGCGTTCGTTGGCCTCGGAGATCTGCCGGTCGAGGTCGTCGAGGTTGCGGTTCACTTCGGCGAGCGCCCGATCGGGTACGCCCGGCAACTTGTCCCGCACGGTGGGGCACTGGATCCGCGGATTCGCCGCCTGGGCGGCGTTGACGCTCGCACGGTGGGCGCTGCCGGGCATCCGGGCGTGCATGTCGTCGTAGCTGACGTCACACTCGACAAGCGAGACCAGGCCGGGTTGGTTGCCGCCGGCGGCGGTGATCGTGGTGCTGATCTGCTTGATCATCGCGGCGCGGCGGGCCCGCAGCGAGTCGATGACCTCCCGGTTGAATCCGGCGTCGATGCGGCCCCGGCTGGCGGTCATCCGCTGGTTCGCGGCGGCCTGCTGGCGGTCCAGTTCGGCCAGCAGGCGGTCGACGGTGTTGCGGGCGCCGGTGGGGACGGCCCGCAGTCGTTTGCCGACCGAGGGGCAGACCACCATCGGTTGGGTCTGGGCGAGGGCCTGCTGGACCTGCTTGCCGCTGCGTACGGTCTTGTCGATGCGCACCACCGGCCAGAAGTAGGACGACTTGTCGCCGTTGCGGCAGGTGGTGCCGGAGGCGTCCAGATCGGCGTTGGACGAGTTCGCGGTGATGGCCAGGTTGCCGACGAAGTCGTGGACGTGTTCGGCGCCGTTGCGGATGCCGGGCTGGGCCACCGGGTTGTCCGGGCTGAACTTGCCATTGCCGTTCGTGCCGCAGTCGACGGTGAACCGGCCGGTCGACGCGCCGGCGGCCGGCCTCGGGTTCTGCACGTTCGGCGGCACGTTCTCGATCGACACGAACTGATCCAGACTGGTGGCGGCGTCCGCGGTGCCCTTGCCGCCACTGGAGACGAAGGTGGCGGTGAGCGCACCGGTGGCCGCCAGCACGAGCGCGACCATGGCGAGCCTGGCCGGCCGGGTCTGGACCAGCGCGGTCCCGTTCTTTCTGCGGTTCATCGGAATCTCCTCAAAGCCGGAAACGGCTCCGGTGATGTGCTGTCTCCACTCGGTACGGGCCGGCGCACGGTCAACGGTCAACGGTCGGCGGGCACGTCATCGTTCGGTAAGAAGTCCCGGCGGGCCGGTCCACGACGCACGGCGACGATCCACCACGAGTCGGGCCGGTCGCCGACCGAGGCGTGAGATATGTTGGCGATCATCGATGTATCGCTGCATGGTCGACGTATGACAGGCGTCCCCTCGTCCTCGCTGATCCGCCGTTTGCGGCCGGGTCTGCTGGCCGTCGTGCTGTCGACGGCGGTGCTCGGCACCGCCCTGAGCGCCGCACCGGCGGCCGACGCCGCAGCGCCCGCCGCGTACCCGGGGGTCATCCCGGCGCCTCGTGCGGCCGCGGTGTCCGTCGCGGAACCGACCGGAACCGCGCCGCCAACGCCGCCCAGCACGCCGAGCACCTCGCCCGTCCCGCCGGGTGCGCCCACGAACCTGACCGCCAGCGAGGTCCGAAGCGCGTCGGTCACCCTCACCTGGACGGCGGCCACGCCCGGCTGCTGCGCCATCGCCGGGTACGACATCACGTACTACCAGGAGTTCGGCGACATCGTCTTCAGCACCAGCGTCGGGGCCGTTACCAGCACCACGATCACCAGCCACCTCGGGTCGGGCCAGCAGTACACGTTCCGATTGATCGCCCGAGACAGCCTCGGACAACGCTCGAACTGGTCGAACGCACTGACCGTGGTCACCCCGGTGACGGACACCGGCCCGGACACCACCCCGCCGGCCGCGCCGCAGAACCTGACCGTCGGCGAGGTGACCGCCTCGACCGGCACGTTGTCCTGGTCGCCGTCGACGGACGACGCCGGCGTGCTCGGGTACAACGTCTACCGGTTCGACGGCTGGTTCACCTCGCAACTGGTCGCCACCGTGCCGGGTACGACGTACACGACGGACCTACCTGCGTCGACGTCGCTGCGCAACCAGTACTACGTGCGGGCCCGGGACGCGGTGGGCAACGTGTCGATCGCGTCCAACACGGTCACCTTGCCCACGACGCCCCCGCCGCCCTCGACCTGCCGGGTGACCTACCGGAACCAGTCCGAGTGGCAGGGCGGTTTCGTGGCCACGGCGACTGTCCACAACGCCGGGGCGGCATCGATAGACGGCTGGGCCGTCACCTTCAGCTTCCCGGGAGACCAGCAGGTCACCTCGGCGTGGAACGCCACGATCGGCCAGACCGGGACCACCGTGACCGCTCGTAACGTCGACTGGAACCGCGTCCTCGCGCCAAACGGCTCTGCGACCTTCGGCGTCCAGGGGCGGTGGAGCGCCAGCGACGCCCCGCCGACCGCCTTCTCGCTGAACGGCGTCACCTGCACAGTGGGCTGAGGGAGCCTCGTGAACACACATTCGGCCACACCTCACCACCGCCGCGCCAGGGCCCTGCTCGGGGCTGTCGCGGCCGGCATCCTCACCGTCGCCGCCACGCTCGGCGGCGTGCCCGCGCCCGTCTCCGCCGCGAACACGCTCACCATGCGAGGCGCCGACGTCTCCTCTTTGCAGCGCAGCCTGGATCTGGGCGCCAAGTACTACGACGCCAACGGCGTCGCCCGCGACCCACTGGACATCTTGAAGTCCGTCGGCGTCAACTACGTCCGGCTGCGCGTGTGGAACAACCCGATCAGCGGCTACAACAACAAGAGCGGGGTATTGGCCCAGGCCAGGGTGGCCAGGGCGAAGGGCCTGAAGGTGCTCATCGACTTCCACTACTCCGATACCTGGGCCGACCCGGGCAAGCAGTACAAGCCGGCGGCCTGGGCAGGCCACAGCCTGAGCCAGCTGCGTACCGACGTCTACACCTTCACCTACGACGTCTGCTCAAGCCTGCGGGGGCAGGGCACCCCACCGGACAGCGTGCAGATCGGCAACGAGATCAACGTCGGAATGCTGTGGAACGAGGGCAAGGTCGTCAACAACGACTTCGCCCCGCTGGCCGGTCTGCTGAAGCAGGGCTACAACGCGACAAAGGCGTGCGGCAGCGGCATCCCGGTGATGATCCATACCGCCAACGCCGACAGCAACGCCAACGCCCGATGGTTCTACGACGGCATCCGCGCCCAGGGTGTGCAGTGGGACATCACCGCCCAGTCGTACTACTGCATGTGGCACGGCAGCCTGTCGAACCTCTACAACAACATCGTCGACCTGCGCGGGCGCTACGGCAAGCCGGTGGTGATCGTGGAGACCGCGTACCCCTTCACCCGGAACAACGCGGACAGCGAGCCGAACGTCATCGGCGACGCGACCTGTGACGGCATCAGCGCGACCTGGTCCGGGCAGGCCCAGGAGTTCGACTGGGTGCAGAACACGGCCCGCAACGCGGGCGCCATCGGTGTCTTCTACTGGGAACCGACCTGGTACGCCGTCCGCGGCAACGGCTGGGACCCGGCCAACATCAACGGCACCGGAAACGGGTGGGACAACATGGCCGTCTTCGACTGGTCCGGGCGGGTGAACCCGGGCGTACGCTGGACGCCCTGATCCTGCGCCGGACGCGCGGCGACGGGTCCTGGCCTCTGCCACGACCGCTCGGGCCGCGGCCACGATCCGTCGCCGAACAACTGTCAGGTGGGCTCAGGCCGTGGCGTCGCCGTGGGTGACGGTGATGACGATCTTGCCGACCTGGCCGTTGGCCGCCATGTAGCGGTGGGCCTCGGCGATCTCCGTGAGGTCGAAGACGCGATCGACGACCGGGGAGATGGCGCCAGAGGTGAGTCCGGCGTTGACGAAGGCGACGGCGCGGCGCAGGCGCTCCGGGTTCATCGTGATCTCGAAGAGGGTGTAGGTGCTGCTGTTCAGCGCCGGGTAGGACTGCGCGTTGGGCAGCGGGGTGGGGCGCGGGTCGAGGGCTCCGTAGACCACCAGGAAACCGTCGGGGGCGATGCCCAGGGCGAGGGTTTCGACGCCGGGCCCGGCGATCGGGTCGAACGCCAGGCGGACGCCCTCACCGCCGGTGATCTCCTTGATGCGGGCAGGAATGTCCTCGTCGTCGGTGACGATGACGTGGGCCGCTCCGGCGTCCAGTAGGCGTTGCTTCTTGCCGGCGCCGCGCGTGGTGGCGATCGGGATCGCGCCCATGTGGTTGGCGAGCTGGATGGCGGCCAGGCCGACGCTGCTGGAGGCCGCCGCGATCAGAACATGGTCGCCCGGGCGCACCTTTCCGGACTCGATGAGCGGCCCGTACGCGGTGATGTAGGCCATCCAGACGGCCGCCGCCTGGGCGGGCTCGACGTGAGCGGGGCGAGGCACGACGGCCGAGGCCGGAACGACGACGTGCGTGCCGTACGTGCCGTACCTGCTCTGCAGGAACGCCGGCACGACGCTGACCGCGTCACCCTCGGCGAGGCCGTCCACACCCTCACCGACCGCCTCGATCACGCCGGCGGCCTCGTAGCCGAGCGTGGAGGGGAACACGGGCTGGTCGAAGTAGACGCCGTCGCGGTACATGATTTCGGCCCGGTTCAGGCCGATGGCGTCGACGCGGAGCCGGACCTCGCCCGCGCCGGGTGCGACCACCTCGACGTCGTTCAGGGTGAGAACCTCGGGGCCACCGAGCCGGTCGAACTGTACGAGTTTTGCCACTGTGCATCGGTCCTAGCGGTAGGAGTCAGGGGAACGGCGCCGAATGTGCCGCTGGTCCTCACGCTACCGCTAATCTCGATGGCTATCAAACTACGACCGCAGTCGGAATAGTGGGCGCGAGATCAGGCCGACCCCGCCCGCGGCTCGGTGCCGGCGGCGGCCACCACCGCCGAGAGCAGGCCGGGAAAGCGGCTGTCGATCTCGTCTGTGCGCAGCGCGTTCATTTTGGTTGTCCCGACGTAGTACTGGCGGATCACGCCAGCCTCGCGCAGCGTGTTGAAATGGTGCGTCAGAGTCGAAACCGACACGGGCGTCTCGAACGTGCCGCAGCTCATGTCCCTGCCGTTGCTGGCCAACTGGGACACCACCGCCCGTCGCACCGGATCCGCCAGCGCCTCCATGACCTGCTGGAGGGAAACCTCGGACAGGTCGGGGTGCTCCACAGTCCGGGCGGCACTACGAGGGCGGGGCACGGCAACTCCTTGGAACGGGCGCATCGCAACCCATCCATCGTACGACGCTGATCAAAGTAACCCGGAGGGGATCGTCGCCTTGTTGGGCCGGGGATAGGCAGAACGCCGATAACGGCGGCGATCTGCCGCAGGCTGGTGATGAGCGATCGGAAGGCGCTTCGTGGCATCTAGGGAAGAGAGACCAACGTGATCTTGCAGAAACATGCGATCGGTGGTCAAGGGCTGGTGGCCTCGGTCGAGGGACTCGGCACCATGGGCATGACCGCGATGTACGGCACCCCGGACGACGCCGAGTCCGCCGCCACCGTTCACCGCGCACTCGAACTAGGCGTGACCCTGTTCGACACCGCCGACATGTACGGCCCGCTCAGCGGGGAGGAACTGCTCGGCCGGGCGCTGAGAGGGCGTCGCCACCAGGCCGTCATCGCGACCAAGTTCGGCGGTGTGACGCTCGACAGTGCCGGCCGCATCATCGGCGGCGCCAACGGGCAACCCGACTACGTGCGCACGTCGCTCGACGGATCGCTGCGCCGGCTCGGCACCGACTACATCGACCTGTACTTCCAGCACCGGGTCGACCCGAACGTGCCGGTCGAGGAGACCTTCGGCGCGCTCGGCGAACTCGTCACCGAAGGCAAGATCCGCTACCTCGGGATCAGCGAGGCGTCGCCGGAGAGCATCCGCGCCGCGCACGCCACCGCGCCGCTGTCGGCGGTGCAGACCGAGTACTCGCTGTTCACTCGCAACGTGGAGACCAACGGCGTGCTCGACACGGTGCGTGAACTGGGCATCGGGTTCATGGCGTACGCACCGTTGGGCCGTGGTTTCCTCACCGGCTCAGTTCGTCGTCTCGAAGACCTGCCCGAGAACGACTGGCGTCGTACCTGGCCCCGGTTCGCTGAGGAGAACCTGCGGCAGAACCTGCTCCTGGTGGATCGGATCCGCGCCATCGCGGAACAGGCGGGTGTCACGCCCGGCCAGATCGCGTTGGCCTGGGTACTGGCCCAAGGTGATCACATCACCGCAATTCCCGGCACCAAGCGTCGTACGTATCTGGAGGAGAACGTCGCCGCCGCGCAGCTCAAGATCGATGCTGGCCTGCTCGATGAACTCAGCGCCGCTGCTCCGGTCGGTGCCGCCGTCGGGGAGCGCTATGCCGGCCCGGCCATGGCCGCAATCCAGGAGTAGCGTCCGAGATCCACGGGATCTTCGCGGTGCCACCAGCACTGCTGTGGCACCGCGACCCGGAAAGGGCAGTTCGTGGCACGAACCGAACTCGGCGACTTCCTGCGGGCTCGCCGACAGGCACTCCGTCCGGCGGACGTCGGGCTGCCCTCGCGCGGGCGTCGCCGCACCCCCGGCCTGCGCCGTGAGGAAGTCGCACTCCTGGCAAATCTGTCCGTCGACTACTACGAACGACTTGAGCAGTCGCGCAACACCAACCCCTCGGAGGCTCTACTCGGCAGCCTCGCCCGGGCGCTGCGACTCTCCGTCGACGAGCGGGACTACCTCTTCCGCCTCGCCGGACATCCGGCGCCAGCGGCCTCCACCGCCAGCGGGTACGTCGACCCCGCGATGATGTTCCTCCTCGACGCACTCACGACCGTGCCCGCACACGTCATCGACGACCGCACCACCATCCTCGCCCAGAACGCCCTCAGTCGCGCGCTGCTGGGCTCCTGGACCGACGGCGACGACCGGCACTCGAACGTGACCTGGCGCTGGTTCACCCACCCCGAATCCCGCGCACTCAACGTGCCGGAGGAACACGAGGCGATCGGCCGTGGATACGTCGCCGACCTACGCGCAGCCGCCGCCCGTAGCGGCCACGACCCGGTATCCGAGCAACTGATCGCCGATCTCACCACCGTCAGCGGCGAATTCGCTACGTACTGGTCCGAGATGCAGGTCGCCCCACTACAGACCACCCGCAAAATCCTCGTTCATCCGCAAGCCGGACGGCTGGACGTACAGTGCGACTTCGTCCTCAGCACCACCACGGGTCAGCGCTTGGTCATCTTCCGGCCGCAACCCGGCACGGCCACCGCCGACAGCTTCGACTTCCTGCGCGTCCTCGGCGAACAGTCCTTCGACCGTTCCTGAGTGGTGCACCGACGCCGTCACTGTGATGTGGTGGCGGCCCGATCCGGTGACGCGTCTATTCCCCAACTGGCCAGCAGACGTAGCGCCTCTTCCGAGAGCGATCCGGGCTCGGCGTGGTAGGTGCTCAGCAGTTGCTCCGGATCGCCGGGGAGCGCGAGTGTCTCGTAGCGCAGGGTCAGCTCACCAACGAGGGGGTGCGACAGGCGCATGAGGCCGTGCGTCTTCTTCTTGACGTCATGGGTAGCCCACAGCCTGCGGAAGTCCTCGCTTCTTATCGAGAGTTCGCCGATCAGGGACGCCAGCAACGGGTCGTCCGCGTGCAGGCCGGCGCCCAGCCGTAGTTGTCCCACCACGTCATACGCCTTGGTTTCCCAGTCAGGGAACAAGTCCCGCGACGCCGGGTCGAGGAAAGTGATCCTGGCCCAGTTCCTCTCCTGCGGGGCACGTGCTGCCCAGTCACCGAAGAGGGCAGAGGCGGTCTGGTTCCACGCCAACACATCAGTGCGGGGGCCCCAGACGTACGCTGGCACACCTTCCAGCGCGGCGAGCAGCTCCCGTATCTCGGGCCGCACCTGCTGGCGCGGCGTGGGCCGACGCTGATGCCGCTTGGGCTGGGCCAGGCGTACCAGATGGGCGTGCTCAGCTTCGGAGAGTTTGAGTACGCGGGCGATCGCGTCCAGCACTTCACGCGAGACATTGCGGGCGTTGCCCTGCTCGAACCGCGTGTAGTACGCCGCGGAGACCCCAGCGAGTTGCGCGAGTTCTTCCCGGCGCAGACCCGGGACGCGGCGGCGTCGGCTGTAGTCGATCAGCCCAACGTCGGCCGGTTTGTGGCGGGCCCTACGGGTGCGCAGAAAATCGCTCAGTTCCGCGGCTGAGAAATCGGGGTGGGTGACGTGGCGGGTTGCCATATCTCAATTGTCCCACGCGGTGCGCGGCCCAACCTGTCCCTGCCAGTGATAGTCACCCGAGACGTAGACCAAGCAGGTGGCTGGCTGGCACCGCGCCCCTGAAGCACGCTCGATGCACCATGACGATCACCGAATCATCCAACGGCCCGAGCCCGGCAACCGCCCCCCGGCAGGGCCGCCTTCCGGGAAAAGCATTGTTCGGCCTATTCTTGGCCGGCTTCATCAGCATTCTCACCGAATGCCTCCCGGCGGGCCTCCTGCCGGAAATGAGCCGCACTCTGCACACGAGCATCTCGCTCACGGGCCAGACAGTCACCGTCTATGCGCTCGCCACAGCGCTCGGCGCCATTCCTCTCGCCTGGGCGACGGCCACCTGGCCGCGCAGGCACGTCCTGCAACTCGCCCTGGCCGTGGTCGCCGTCACCAACACGCTCACCGCGCTGTCCGACGACTACACGCTGACGATGGTGCTGCGCTTCGTCGCCGGTCTGGGAACCGGACTCATCTGGCCACTTCTCGGCGGCTACGCCGCTCAACTCGCGCCAGAAGGACGACAAGGCCGCGCCATCGCCATCGCCCTGGCCGGAACCCCGATCGGGCTGGCCCTGGGCATCCCACTGGGGACCTGGCTCAGCAGCCTCGGGGGCTGGCAACTCGCCTTCCACGCGTCGGCCGCCGTGACCGTCATGACCATGGCCTGGGTCCTGGTGACCGTCCCGAACCTGCCCGGCCATCCGGTCGACGCTCGTTTCAGGATCGGACGCGTCCTGGTTGTGCCCGGACTGCGGCCCATTCTGTTCGCGCTGGCCACGTACATGATCGCTCACAACCTCCTCTACACGTACATCACTGACCTCCTCCTTCAACTGGGCATGGCCGACCAGACCGGCTGGGTGCTGTTCGCCTTCGGAGTCACCTCCGTGCTCAGCGTTCTGGTGGTCGGAACCCACATCGACCGACACCTGCGCAAGCTTGCCGTCAGCAGCACCCTGCTCTTCGGGGCCAGCGTGCTCGTCCTGGGCATCGTCGCGGACGCACCGGTGCTGGTCTATGTCGCCGTCGCCGCGTGGGGCTTCGCCTTCGGCAGTTCGCCGAGCCTGTTCATCGGTGCCACGATCAACGCCAGCGGAGAGGCTGCCAACGTCGCTCAGTCGATCACCATCACGGTCTTTTCAGCTTCTATCGCGATCGGCGGTTTCGTCGGTGGTCTCCTGCTCGCCGGCCTGGGCACCGCTTCGCTCACCTGGGCGGCGCTCATCCTCCTGATCATCGCGGCCACAACTGTCATCGGCGGCGCAAGGTACGCGTTCCCGAAGAAGGGCTGAAGCTGGCTGAGACCAGATCGCGGTGCTGCGGTGCTCTCGCGAGCGGTCAGCGGTTGAGGTAGGCGGTCAGGCCACCGAGTTCCTCGCTGGCGATGAACACCGACCGTACGTTGAGGATGGCCTCTTCGACGTGGGCGGGGCAGCCCCAGGCCGCGTCGCCCCACGAATCGGCGATCTTGATCTCGGCCGGCGCGGTGCACCCGGCGGCACCGCCGAGCTGGCAGTGCTCCGGGTGCGGTGTGGCGGCCTGCGCGGCTGCGGCGGCACGCATCTGGGTGGCGAGTTCCGCGGCGGCCGCGGCGCGCTGCTCAGCTTCGGCGCGCAGTTCCCGCTCCACGCGTACCACCTTGGCCAGCTCGTCATTGGCTGACTTGGCGCGCGCCTCTGCGGCGAGTTTCGCCTGCTCGATGTGGTGGCGTTCGATGGCCAGGGCCGCAGTGCCGGCGAAGAGCCGGGCGAGGGCGAGGTCGGTGTCCTGCGGGACCCGCGGGATGCGGTGGTACATCGCGAAGGTGCCCAGCAGGCCGCCGTCGCGGGCCAGGATCGGCGTGGACCAGCAGGCCGCCAGGCCGGCCTGGTCGGCCAGGCCCCGGAAGTCGTCCCAGAACGGATCGGTGGCGATGTCGGTGACGATGACCGGTTCCCGCCGGTGGGCGGCGGTGCCGCACGAGCCGACACCTTCGCCGGTCGCGATGCCGTCGATGGCCTGGTTGTAGAAGTCGGGCAGGCTCGGGGCGGCGCCGTGGCGCAGGTGCCGGGCGTCGGGATCGGCGAGAAGGACGGAGACGAGCACCTCCTGCGGTGCGAGATTCTCGATACAGCGGGCCATCCCGTCGAGCACCTCGGTCAGGGGTGCCTGGCGGGCGATCTGCTCGAGCAGGCCACGGTGTTCGGCCATCAGCCGTTGGGCATGCTTGACCTGCGTGGTCTCCACACCGAGCACCCGAATGCCTGTCACGTTGCCGTCGGCGTCGCGGCGCGGCTCGTAGGTGAAGTCGAAGAACGCCTCCCGCGACTGCGGGCCGCTGCCCAGCATCACCTGGACGTCACGGCCGGTGTAGGGCTCACCCGTGCGGAAGACCTGGTCCAGTAGCGCGATGAATCCTTGACCGGCCAGCTCAGGCATCAACTCGGCGAGCGCGACCCCGACGCGGGCCCGCTCTTCGCCGATGGTGGCGAAGAACGCCGGGTTCGCCGTCTCCACCACGTGCGCCGGCCCCGCCAGAGACGCGAAGACGGCGATGGACTGCCCGAACAACGCCCGCAGGTCCTCCTCGGCCGCTCGCTCGGAAGCCGCCGGGCCCGCAGCAGCAGTAGACCGTTGGCCTGGTACTGCGGTCATGTTGTGGTTTCGCCTCTCGTCTGCGGATACGGGGAACGACAGGTGGTGCCACCGGTCGGTGCGGGTGGCCGGTGCGGAGGGAGTTGGCTGAGGCCACCGCCGGTGCAGCGTACCCACGTGCCCGACATTCAGGTCTTACCCACCAACCAGGTACCGCAACCCGTCGCCCGCGCAGCCGGCTCGACGACGGATGAGACCGGCCGCCTCCTCAACCCTGAAGCGCCGCGGCGAGGGCGCGGAACGCGTCGGCGGGAAATGCCGTGGCGTTGCCGCCGTTGAGCACCTGGATCGCCACCTCGTCCGCGCCGGCCTGGTAGTGCTTCTCCAGCCCGGCCGCCACCTTCTCGACGCTGCCCCAGGGGATCAGGGCGTCGATGAGGCGGTCGCTGCCGCCGGCGGCGAAGTCCTCATCGGTCCAGCCGAATCGCCGCAGGTTGTTTGTGTAGTTCGGCAGTGCCAGGTACCCGCTCGTGTACTGCCGGGCGGTGGCGCGTGCTGTGGTGGCGTCCGCGTCGAGGACCACCGCGACCTCGGGGGCGAGCAGCCGGTCGGGCCCGATCGCCGCCCGGGCCTCCGCGGTGTGCTCGGCAGGGACGAAGTACGGGTGCGCGCCGGCGGAACGGTCGCGGGAGAGTTCGAGCATCCGCGGGCCCAGTGCGGCCAGGATGCGCCGCTCGGGCGAAACCCCTGCCGCGTCGAGGCCGTCCAGGTAGTTCACCATTCTTGAGTACGGCTTGCGGTAGTCGGTGCCGCTGCCCTCCACCAGCACCGCGTGGCTGGCGCCGAGACCGAGCAGGAACCGGCCGGGGTGTGCCTGCTCCGCGTCCTGGACGAACGCTGCCGCCTCGGGGGGCGACGAGTGCCAGATGCTCACGATCCCCGACGCGACCCCGATGCGCGTCGTCCCGTCCAGGATCTCCCGGAAGCGTGGGGCGACGTTCTCTCCGAAACCGCCGGAGAACCAGATCCGTGAATAGCCAAGTTCTTCCAACTCGGTCGCGGCATCGATGACCGCGCCCTGACTCTCGCTGGAAAGGAAGAACGGTTGCCATACGCTGACGAGTCGTTGGGCCATATTGGAACCCTACGACCATCGGCCGCTGACCGTGTCAGCTCACGCCGTTCGGAGGTTGGCAGGCCAGCCTGGAACGCCGGCTGGTCCACGCCGACGCCTGACTCACGGTGCGAGGCCGGCCTGGATCGCCAGGATGGCGGCGCGTACCCGATCACGGCTGCCGGTCTTGGCCAGCACGTTTGTCACGTGGGTCTTGACGGTGCTCATCGACAGGTAGAGGCGTTCGGCGATCTCGTTGTTGTTGAGCCCGGCGCCGATCAGGGCGAGCACGTCGGTCTCCCGAGTGGTCAGCTGGTAGGCCGCCAACTCCACGCGGGTGGCGGGGCCGGTCGCGCGGACCCGGTCGAGCACGGCGCCGGTGACCTCGGCGGACAGGACCGCCTCGCCGGCCGCGACGGTGCGCACCGCGGCGATCAGATCGCGGGCGCTGGACCGCTTGAGCAGGAACCCGCGTGCGCCGGATGCGATGGCGTCCAGGACGTACGCGTCGTCGTCGAAGGTCGTGACGACGATGACGGCCGGGGCGTGTGGGATCGTGGCCAGTTCGCGGGTGGCTTGCAGGCCGTCGAGCACCGGCATGCGGATGTCGACGAGGGCGACGTCGATGCGGGGGTCGCGACGAACCGCGTCGAGGAACTGCCGGCCGTCGGCCGCCTCGGCGACGACGTGGATGTCGGGTTGGGACCGCAGGATCAGGCTGAAGCCGTCCCGGACCAGCTCCTGGTCGTCGGCGATCGCGACGCGGATCACGGGTTCGCCACCGGCAGGTTGGCCTGCACCACTGTGCCGCCGCCGGGGCGCTGGCTCAGCTCCCAGCTGCCCCCGCGCGCGGAGACGCGCTCCCCGATGCCGAGCAGGCCTGAGCCGCTCGTGGGTGTGCGGGGCGGTCCGATGCCGTCGTCGCTGACGCGCAGGCGGGCGTGGTCGCCGATGCGGACCAGTTCGACCCAGGCCGCCGTGGCTTTCGCGTGCCGGGCGACGTTGGTGAGGGCCTCCTGGGCGATGCGGTAGAAGGTCAACACCCCGATCTCGTCCAGGCCCGGCTCGGGGTCCAACTGGACCCGCACCGTCACGCCCTGCTGGCGCAGCGGCTGCGCGAGCAACTCGTCGATGTCGGACAGGCGCGGCGGCGCGCTCACCGCGATCGACGCGTTCGGATCGCGCAGGTGCACGACGAGCGTGTCCAGCTCGCTCAGTGCGGTGCGGCCACTGCCTGCGATCGCCCGCAGCGCCGCCCCCGGGTCGGCACTGAGCTGGCCCGCCTCGGCCTGCACCACCATCGCGGTGACGTGGTGGCCGACCACGTCATGCAGCTCGCGGGCCAGGTTGGTGCGCTGCTCGAGCCACGCGGCCTGGCCGCGCAGGTCGTCTGTCTCCCGAGTGAGGGCGTATCCGCGTGACCACGATCGCAACAGGATCGCCAGGAGGTAGCCGGCCGTGACGAAGAAGAACGGTTGCTCGTACAGCCCCCGCTCGTGGAGCAGCGCGGTGGCGAGGGCGCCGACCGCGCCGACCAAGCCAGCCGCCCACCCCAGCCACGGGTGCCGGGCGGGGTCTTCACAGACCGAGACGAACACCAGAGCGGCGGCCGCGAGGCCCAACTGCACCGACTCCCCGGTGCTCACGACCGCCACGAACCCCGCGCAGACCGCGAAGACCAGGGTTCGGTAGCGGGGGCGCAGCGCCGTGGCCCCGAGGCCGACCGGCAGCACCAGCCACGCCCAGCCCGCCGGCACGGACACGCCGTCCTCGACGGTGGTGACCACGGCGGCGATGATCAAACCAACCGCACCGTACGCGAGTCGGCGCACTCGCTCGGGGTCGCGCAACCGTTCGCGGATTCCAGTCATCACCTGGACAGTCTCCGTGACCAGCCGGAAGACCGGCCAGTACCCAGGTACCGGATCGGCCGGCACCCCGGTGCCACCCTCGGGACCAGATCGGCACCGCGGCACGTTCCGCGAAAACGCTCACCGGACCACTCTGCGGAGGTGACTCTCGTTGACTCCCGCGCCGCCATCACCGTCGGCCCTCTTCGCACGGTTCCCAACTACATCACCGCCATTCGCACGGTCGCCGCTGTCACCGTCGGTATCGTGGCCCTCGTCTCCGGGTCGGTGGCATTGATGGCGGTATCGTACGGTATCTACTGGATCGGTGACGTGCTCGACGGCTGGACCGCCCGCCGACTCGGACAGGAGACCCGAGCCGGGGCCGTCTTCGACATCGTGAGTGACCGCGCGTGCACCGCCGTACTCTGCGTGGGCCTGGTCTCCCTCATCCCTGACGTCGCGGTCGTGGCAGTGGTCTTCCTGCTCTCGTTCCTGGTGCTCGACACCATGCTGTCGCTGGCGTTCCTGTGCTGGCCCGTGCTCAGCCCCAACTACTTCCACCTGGTCGACCGGCGGGTATGGGCATTGAACTGGTCGCCCGTGGCCAAGGTCGCCAACACCGCAGGGGTCATCGGGGCCATCGCGTTCGAGCAGTACCCGCTCGCACTGGGCGTCGCCGTCGCCGTCGTCGCGGTCAAGCTGTGGTCGATAACGGCTGTGGTCGGGCTGCTCGAGCGGGACGGTCGGGCATGAGCAGCCTCGGCGAGGCGGCGGTGGCGCTCGGCTACGGTCTCGCGTCGGCGCTCGTCCCGGTCGTCAACGCCGAGGCGTACGCCGTGGTCGCCGGCCAACGTGGCGGCCACGCGCTGATCGCCGTGGTCGCTCTGGCGCTCGGGCAGACCGCCGGCAAGCTGCTCCTGTTCGAATCGGCGCGACGTGGATCGGGGCGACTGTTCCGGAAGGTCGCGCAACGGAGAAAATCGGGTCGCGCGGCGG
Organism: Micromonospora ureilytica; assembly: GCF_015751765.1. Classification (NCBI taxonomy): domain Bacteria; kingdom Bacillati; phylum Actinomycetota; class Actinomycetes; order Micromonosporales; family Micromonosporaceae; genus Micromonospora; species Micromonospora ureilytica. Next base: position 3,611,662 of record NZ_JADOTX010000001.1, on the reverse strand, counting down.
CCCGGGCCGCACGGTGGACCGAGCCGATCCGGCGCTGGCTCTCCCGCCGCCGCACCGCCCTGCCGACCGTGCTGGTGTCCGCGGCGGTCGGGGTTCCACCGCTGGCCGTCGTCAGCCTCGCCGCGGGCACCGCGGGCCTCCGACGCTGGGAGTTCGCCGGCGCGTGCCTTTCCGGGCGGGTGCTCCGCTTCGCCCTCCTCGTCCTGCCGGCGGTGCTGGCCTGACCGCAGGGACGCCGGTCAGAGGAGCCGCCCGTCGTGGGCGAGCAGAGCGATCTGGGTGCGGTTGTCGAGATCCAACTTGGTCAGGATGTGCGAGACGTGGGCCTTCACCGTCGTCACGCTCATCAGCAGCCCGCTGGCGATCTCGGCGTTGGAGCGTCCCTGCCCGATGGCCAGCACGACGTCGCGTTCCCGGGGCGTGAGCACTGCCAACCTCTCGTGCGCCTGCTCGTACGACTCGGCCCCCGACGCGACCCGGCGCATGAGGCGGCGCGTCACGCCCGGGGACAGCATCGGGTTGCCGGCCGCGACCGAGCGGACCGCCTGGCTGATCTGCTCGGGCGGGGTGTCCTTGAGCAGGAAGCCGCTCGCGCCGGCGCGGAGGGCGCGCAGCACGTGCTCGTCGGTGTCGAACGTGGTGAGCACGATGATCTCGGGTGGCCGGTGGCGGCGACGCAGGCGTTCGGTGGCGGTGATGCCGTTGACGCCGGGCATCCTGATGTCCATCAGCACCACGTCGGGCAGGTGCCGGTCCACCGCGGTGATAGCGGTGGCGCCGTCGGCGGCCTCGCCCACGACGGCGATCCCGTCGGCGCCGTCGAGCATCAGCGTGAGCATTCCCCGGACGAGGGGGTCGTCGTCGACGATGACGACCCGGATCGGGCCGGTCACGTCGGCCACGGCAGCCACGCGGTGAGGTGGAACCGGCCCGCGGCGTCGACGTGGTGGGCGACGCGACCGCCGCTGAGCGCGGCCCGTTCGGCGAGGCCGATCAGGCCGGTACCGGCGCTGCCGGTGGCACCGCTGTCGGGCGTGGTCGGGTTGCTCACCGCGATGCTCAGACCGGAGCCGGGCGCCCCGCCGAGCACCAGCCGGACCGGCTGGCCGGCGGCGTGCTTGCGGGCGTTCGTCAGTGCCTCCTGCGCGATCCGGTACGCGGTGCGGCCAACCGTCGGAGGAATCTCGACCGGCGGGCCGAGCGGATCGTCGACCTCGATCTGTTGCCCGGCCGCCCGCGCCTCGTCGACCAGGCGGGGCAGGTCGGCGAGGGTCCGGCCGGGTGGTGCGTCCGTCGGCGACTCGGCGTCGTCGCTGCGCAGCAGGGTGATGACCTCGCGCAGCTCGTCGAGGGCGTGATGCGCGCTGGCCCGGATCACCCCGGCCGCGGCGCTGAGCCGCTCGGGCGGCGCGTCCGGCCGGTACTCCATCGCGCCGGCGGCCGCCGCCAGCAGTGACAACCGGTGGGCCAGCACATCGTGCATCTCCCGCGCGATCCGGTTGCGCTCCGCCGCCCGCGCCTCGCCGACCCGTCGTTCCTGCTCCTGCTCGGCCCGCCGGGCCCGGTCCCGCAGCGCCGCCAGCAGGGCGTTGCGGGCCTGGGCCCAGGTGCCCCAGCCGAGCAGGGCCGCGTACGCGATCGCCATCAGCAGAAGCCGCCACCCGTACGGCAGGCTGGGCACCGGTCGCCAGAACGCCTGCACCGCCTCGCCCGCCACGCCGACCACCGCCACCGCCACCGCTTGCCGAAACGGCCGGTTGCGGGCGGTGAACAGCACCGCGAAGCTGGCCACCGGCGTGGCCACCGGAGACAGCGCGACGAGCAGGCCGGCCAGCACGCCACCGACCTGTGGGCGGCGGACGACCACCGGAACGAGGGCCAGGGCGGCCACCGCCAGCCCGACGTCGACGCCGACCAGGCCGGTGGAGCTGGACCGGGTGGCGGACCACAGCATGGTCGCGACGAGGACGCCGATCGCCACGGTGGTCACGGCCACCGGGACGGAACGCCACGTCCGCGGCGGCTTGACCTCGCACGTCGCCGCATCCACATCGCGCAGGTTACTGGGCTCGCGGCGGGCCGTACCACCTTCTTTGGTAGTACGCCGAGCCGCCGGTGGACGTACCCGCCGCGGCGTCTGGACCGACGCGTCCGGCCCGGTCCGGTCCGCAGACTCGGACCATGACGAACAACCTTCTCCTGCGACGAGCCGCGGTGGCGGCCGGCGCGATCGCGGTGGCGGTGGCCGAGTTCGCGCTCCTGGACTCGGCGGCCGGTGTGGACCTGGCGGTCAGGTCCGGAAGCTCGACCCGGCAGATCAGCGTTGCCGCGGTCATCGTGGCCGCCGCCGTCGCGGCACTGGCCGGCTGGGCGCTGCTCGCGGTGCTGGAACGCCGCACCAACCGCTCCCGCGTCTGGTGGACATCGGTCGCGGTCGCGGTCCTGCTGCTGTCGCTCCTGGTCGGGCCGCCGAGTGGCGTCGGCGGGGGAGCGAAGGCGACCCTCGCGCTGCTGCACCTGAGCGTCGGCGTCATCCTCATCCTCGGCCTGCCGCGGTCGCGTCCGGAAGGGGCGAACCGATGACCGCGCTGACCGTGCGCAAACAGGACGGGGCCTTCGTCCTCGACTCCGGGGCGCGCGCCTCGCTGGGCACCGGCTGGACCTGGCGGTGTGGCGAGATCCGCACTGGCACCGGCCGTTGGACTGTCGCACCGACCGACCGCCGACGCATCGGGTTCGCCGCCCGGGGCGAGCACGGCGTGCCGGTACGGCTCAACCCGGGTCGGTCGCACATGCCGGGACCCGGCGGGGTGGCCCGCTGGGCGCCCGGTCGCTGCGGCGGTGAGCTGGTACGCGACGGACACCGCCTCGCGATAGGCCTCCCCGGCCGACGCGGCGGGCCGATCCGGGTCGACGTCACCGGCGAGTGGGCCGAGCTGGAGCTGGTGGTGCTCACCGCCTGTTTCGCGCTGATGAGTCAGCGGCGGCGACGCACCCTGATCGTGATGGCGGTCGTCAGCGCGGGCGGTGGGTGACAGCCTGCCCAACGGCGAGGGCGAGTGCTCAGAGGATGCGACGGAGCACCCTCTCCACGGCGTCGATCAGCGGATCACCCTCGGTCCGTGGATGCCGGGCGAGGCCGAACTCGACGTCCGGCAGGACCGGCAGGGCGTCCGCGTCGCGGCAGATCATGACCGGTTCGAGGTTCGCGGGCATGAGCGCCGCCACGCCGAGCCCGGCCCGTACCGCGGCGAGCACCCCGACCAGGCTGTTGCTCTCGAAGGCCACCCGCCAGCGCCGATCGGCACGCTCCAGCGCGTCCAGCACGGACGTACGCCAGGAGCACGGGTTGGAGAACAGCACCACCGGCAGCGGATCGGCGCTGACGTCCACACCCTGCCCGGTCGCCCAGACCAGCGGGGCGCGCACCGTCCAGCGCGGCGGCCCGGGAATGTCCGGTACCGCGTCGAGCACGAGTTGGACGCGGCCCGCCTCGTAGGCCTCCCGCATGGCGGCGTTGGAGCAGCTGAGCACCTCCAGCGTCGCGCCGGGATGCAGGCGGGCGAGGTCGGCGAGGGCCTGCGGCAGGTGGGCAGCGGCGAGGTCTTCGAGCAATCCGACGCCACAGTGGCCGGTGAGCGCGCGTCCGGTTTCGGCGAGTGCCTGTGCGGAGAGCGAGAGAATGCGTTCGGCGTATGGCAGGAGCTCCTCGCCCGCCCGGGTGGGCGAGACACCTGACGACGAGCGGTGCAGCAGCGGATGGCCGACGACGCTCTCCAGTTTGCGCAACTGCTGACTCAGACCGGGCTGGGTATGGCCGAGCGCTGTCGCGCCGCGGCTGATGCTGCCCTCCCGCACGGCGGCGACGAACGACCGCAGCAGGGTGATCTCCAGATCCTTCGCCATAAGCACGCATTATGCCGGACTCAACAAGATGGTGTCTTCTTATGGCGGGCGGAGGGAATTAGCGTCAATGGGGTGACCGGATACCGGCAGGTGCTCGCCGTGCCAGGGATGGCGCCGCTGCTGGGCGTCTCGCTGCTCGCCCGCACCGCGATAACTGCCGATGTGATGGCGCTGACCCTCTTCGTCGTCCTGGGCCTGGAGCTGAGCTACGCGGCGGCGGGTGGTGTGGCGGCGGCCCTGACCGCCGGAGTGGCGCTGGGCGGCCCACTGCTCGGTCGCATGATCGACTCGCGGGGCCTGCGCCTCGTCCTGCTGGTGACCGTCACCGCGCAGGTCGTGTTCTGGCTGGGCGTGCCGGTCCTGCCGTACGGGTTCCTGCTGGTCGCCAGCTTCGTGGCGGGCCTGCTGATGGTGCCGGCCCAGGCGGTGGGCAGACAGGCGATCGCCGCGATGACGACGGCCGAGCAGCGCCGGGCCGCGTTCGCGCTGGAATCGGTGCAGGGCGAGCTGTCGTACATCGTGGGGCCGGCGGTGGTGATTCTGGGCGCGGCGACGGTGTCCCCCGACGTGGTGGCGTGGGGGGTCGGCGCCGCGATCCTGGCCGGTGGCGTCGGTATCGCCGTGCTCAACCCGCCGATGCGGGCCCAGGACGAGGGGGAGGCCGGCGCGGGGGACCGACCCGCACGCCGGCAGTGGTTGGACGCCAGGATGATCGCCGCGCTGATGATGGCGTTCGGGACGACGACGCTGCTCAGCGGCGTCGACCTCGCCATCGTCGCCACGCTGCGGGAGGCCGGTCAGGTGTCCTGGGCCGCCGTGGTCGTCGTGGTGTTCGGCGTGTCGTCCGTCATCGGCGGGCTGATCTACGGCGCGCTGACCCGGCCGCTGCCCACCTGGCTGCTGCTCGGCCTGCTCGGGCTCGTGACGATACCGGCCGGGCTGGCCCGCGACTGGCCCTGGCTGTGCGTGGCGGTCGTTGGCAGCGGGCTCCTCACCGCGCCGACCCTTGGCACGGTGGCCGACGCGGTGAGCCGGCTGGCGCCGCCCGGTGTGCGGGGCGAGGTCATCGGTCTGCAATCGTCGGCGCAGAGCGCCGGTTTCGCGCTCGGATCCCCGCTCGTCGGCGTGGCGATCGACCTCTCCGTGCCGGCGGGCGGGTTCGCGACGGCCGGCCTCGCCGGCCTCGCCGCCGCACTGACCGGATACCTCCTGTCCCGCCGCTCGCCCGCCGTGCCGACGAACGGCGGGACACGACGCGGGCTCACCGACCAACTCCCGTGGGCGAGCCAAGCCGATAGACCATCAATTCGACGATGATCGCCTACTCCTCGGCGTCACACCTGGCGCGTACCGGAAGGTTTTCCGGTCGCAGGCGAATCCGGGCGGCGCGTAGCCGGGGGACGAGCGACCGTCGGCTCCGACCCGACGGCGCGGCCGCGACGCGTGTCCACGGCGAGCAGCGTGAGCGCGGCCAGCGTCAGCAGCCCGCCGGCGAGTGCGAGCGGGCGTGCCCCCGAGGCGGGCAGGAGGGCGCCGCCGAGCAGTGATCCGCCGGCGATGCCGGCGTTGAAGGCGGTGCTGACGCCGGCCGACGCGATGTCGGTGCTGCCCGGGGCCAGTTGCAGCATCCGGTTCTGCACGGCCGAGCCGAACGCCGCGTACGCGAGGCCGATCCCGGCGAGGAACGCGACCACACCCGGCCGGAGCGCGCCGAGCGCGTACAGCCCGAGCAGCGAGGCCGTGCCGATGCTCAGCGGCGTCAGCAGCGACGCGATCGGTCGGGTGTCCAGAGTCCGGGCCGCGACCAGCGTTCCGACGACGCCGGCCGCGCCGGAGACGAACAGCAGCGGTGCCAGCACCGCGTCGGCGAAGCCGCTGACGTCGAGCAGGAACGGTGTCACGTAGGTCTGCAGCGTCATGAAACCGCCGATGCCGAGGGCGGTGGCGATCAACAGCACGGCGAAGCGCCGCCCGTCCGGTGCGGAACCCCGGGCCGCGCCGCCGGCGGCCGGGGGATAGGAGGGGAGGAGGACCAGCACCGCGGCGGCGATCGCCAGACCGACCCCGGCGAGCACCGCGAACGCCGCACGCCAGCCGGCTTGCTGCCCGAGCCAGGTGCCGAGGGGTACGCCGAGCACCGGGGCGAGCGTCGCCCCGGTCGCGAACAGCGCTACCGCCCGACCGCGCACCGCGACCGGGAACGGCCCGATCGCGGTCGCCGTGGCGATGGACCAGAACAGTGCCTGGGCGAGGGCGGTCACCAGGCGGGAGCCGGCCAGCACGGCGTACGACGGCGCGAGCGCGGCGGCGGCGTTCGCGGCGGCGAACAGGAGCATCGTGCCGCCGAGCAGGTGCCGCCGGGGGATCCGCTGGGTCAGCCGGGTCAGCGGCACCGACGCCAGCACCACCACGACGGCGTACCCACTGACCAGCAGACCCACCTGTGAGCGGGATCGGCCGAGGTCGGGGGCGATGTGGGTCAGCAGACCGACGGGCAGCAACTCCGTCGTGATGAAGGCGAACGCGGCGAGGGACAGCGCGACGAGCACGGCCCTGGCCCTTCGCGGCGACACTTCCGGTGCCATGGCCACCCCCATTCCAGGGGCCACCGTAATGGAGGGCCCGACGCCCGCTCCGCTCACGGGCCTCGGCGGCCGGGTTCTCCGGTCACTGTCGTGTCCGGAACGGGGCTAGGACGGCGCGGATCTGATCGGCCGCGCCCCAGTCGTCGTCGAACTGGGCCAGCACGGCGAGGTGTTGTCGCAGCTGGATGACCGGCATGCGGGCCTCCCAGTCACCGTCGAGCGAGGTCAACTCCGCGTAGACCTCGAACATCCGTCGTGCCTCGGGCGGGGGCGAGGTGGACCAGACGTGCGCGAGGTCGACCTCGGCCCACATGTACGACACGGCCGGGTCGATCAGCGCGGGCTGTCCGTCCGCGGTGGCCAGGATGTTCTGTGCCCACAGGTCACCGTGCGTCAGGCACGCCGGCCGGTCCGGCAGCAGGTCGGGCAGCCGGTCACAGAGCCGTTCCAGCGCCGCTCGGTCTTCCGCGTCGAGCGCCGCCTCGACGCGGGGCTGATCGAGCCAGCGAAGCAGCCGGTGCTCCGCGAAGAATGCGAAGCCGTCGTCGTTCCACGTGTTGATCTGCCGGCGACGGCCCAGCCAGTTGTCGTGGTGCCAGCCGAAGCGAGGATGGGTCGTGCTCAGGTGCAGGCGGGCGAGCAGGTGCGCGAACTGCTCCCAGAAGACCTCGCTCCGCGGCCTCGCCCGCAACACCGACAACACCAGCAGGTCCCGATCCGCCAGGATCACCTCGGGTGTCGCCACGCCGCCGAGCTCGCGCACGGCGGCCAGCCCTTCGGCCTCGGCGACGAAGACGTCGTCGGCTGGCGGGTCGGCGAAGGCCTTGACGAACACCGGCGGAGCATCCCGACGGGTGGCGATGCCCGCGAGCGCCGCGAGCCCGCCCGTCACCGGCTGCACCGTGACGACCTCACGCATACCGGCCCGGTGCAGACGCTCCAGCAGGGTCATCCGGGACGCTCCTCAGGTCCGACGTACGAGGTCGGCCGATCCTATGTGGCTGGTCACAGCTGCCGCTCCCGGTGGCGGGGGTGTTGGACACTGCTGGGCATGGGTCACGTGTCGGTGGATCGGCAGCGGCTGGAGCGGGTCGTCCAGGAGTTCGGCGCCCGGTGGACGAGTGACGCCGCCGACATCGAGACCTACCTGGCGGCACAGGCCTCCGACACGAGTCACCGCGACGTGGTCGGCCCGCTGCTTGCCGCCAGTGGGGCCAGTGGTGTGGTCCGGGTCGCGGGTCGGGAGGTCGCGGCCTGGGGCGACCCGGACGTCCCGGAGATGGCCTTCAGCGTCACCAAGTCGGTCGTGTCGGTGGTGGCCGGCCTGGCCTTCGACGACGGCCTGCTGGTGCCGGACCAACCGGTGCACCAGGTCGTCGACGTTCCCGAGTTCCAGGGGCCGCACAACGAGCAGATCACCTGGCGTCATCTGCTGCAGCAGTCGAGCCAGTGGGACGGCGAGCTGTGGGGCAAGCCGACGAGCGTCGACGCGCAGAGCTTCCGCGAGGGGACCGAGGTGCACGGCACACCCCCGGGGCAGGGGTGGGCGTACAACGACGTGCGGATGAACCTGCTCGCGTACGCGCTGACGCTGCTGTTTCGCCGGTCGCTGCCGGACGTGTTGCGGGAGCGGGTCATGGACCCGCTGGGCGCCTCCGACCGGTGGTCGTGGCACGGGTACCGGACGAGCGTCGTCGACCTCGACGGCCGCCGGACCGAGGTGGTCTCCGGCGGCGCGCACTGGGGCGGGGGACTGATCGTCCCGGCCCGGGACCTGGCCCTGATCGGGCAGCTCTTCCTGGACCGGGGGACCCATGCCGGGACCCGGCTGCTGAGCGCCGAGTGGGTTGACCAGTCCTGGGCTCCGTGCCCGGTCAAACGGGAGTACGGCTATCTGTGGTGGCTCAACGATGAGCAGGTGCCGTGGCCCGGGGCCCCGGCGACCGGCCGCAGTGCCCGGGGCAACGGCGGACGACACCTCCTGTGGGTCGATCCGGCCCGGGAGCTCGTCCTCGCCTCCCACTGGACCGAAGAACCGCTCGATCTGATCCGGGAGGTTTCTCGTACCGTCGTCGAGCAACCGGAATAGTCGGGTAGGGCCGCGTCGCCGGTCGGTCAGGGTCGGTTGTGGACGAACCACGCGTCACCGGCCGGTAGGGCGACGGCGACCTCCCACTGGCTCAGTTCGAGGTCCGGAGCGAGCGCCTTGAGCTGACCGGCGGCGGCCCACGCCTCGTCACCCGGCGTCGGGCGCCGACCCACCTGAAACTGCAGCATGGTGCCCCACGACGCGACCAGGCGGGCATCCCACCGGTGCCGCCACTGCGCCAGCACCTCGCCGAGCCTCTGCCGATCCTCCTCGGTGAGGGCGCCGTAGAAGTCCACCCAGTACGCCGAGCTGCGCACGTCGCTGGTGGGCAGCAACATGAGCAGGACGCTGTCCGGCTCGTACCAGTAGTCGGTCTGCGTCACGAGCCGCACGTTGCCGAGCACCTGGGTGTGCAGGTCGGCGTCGGTGAGCAGCCTGTCGTACAGCGCCCGCTCCAGCGCCGGGAGCGGCGTCGGCAGCACCATGTCCGGCACCAGGGCGGTCAGGTCGACGCCCGTGGTGCCGCGAGCGTAGAACTCGATCTCGTCCTCGTCGACCTGTTGGTCCTCGCTGTAGTGGCGGTAGGTCAGCCAGGGTTCGGAGGATGCCGCCGCTTCGGCGAACGCGCGCAGCTCCGACGCCGACGGACCCTGCTCGGGCTCGGACCGGATCGTCAGCGCGTCGTCGAAGTCGTCGGTGACCAGGACGGGCCGGCGTCCGATGACCGGCACCAGCGCCTCGGCGGCCCGCCAGACCTCCTGCAGACGGTCGGGGTCGACGTCGGTGACGAGGACGGTGCCCGACGGGCCGTGCCCGATCGGCAGGCCGGCCAGTGGCGTGCCCAGGAAGGCCGTTTCGATCTGGTCGAGGTCGTCGCGCACGCCGACAGCTTTCCCGGTCAATCGAAGTGGTCGGCCAGCTTGGTCAGCTTGCTGACATACGCCGGCCAGTCGTAGTCGTCGGGGATGTTGGTGTTGCCCCGCCGCAGGCCGATCGCCGCGTCGTGCTGTTCGCGCATGATGTCGGCGTGCCCGGCGTGCCGGGCGAGATCGCAGGTCACGTGGATGATGATCCGCTGGAGCGTCACGTCCCGCCGACCTGGCTGCCACCACGGCACCTGCCCCGGCGCGTCGAGCGGCAGCTGCTCGATCGTCTGGTCGGCGAACGCGCCGACGCGGCGATACAGGTCGATCAGCCCGTCCTTCGTCTCGTCCTCGCGGGCGTACCAGTCTGCCTGCGGGTCCTCGTCGAACGCCGCCATGGGGACCAGCTCGTCAGGCGTCGGGAACTCGCGACCGAACGTGGGCCCGAAGTAGCCGGCTTCGACATTGAGGCAATGCTTGAGCGCGCCCAGCAGGTTGTTGCCGGTCGCGGTGCGGGGCAGCCTGGCCTCCCGTTCGCTGAGCCCGTCGAGTTTCCAGATGAGGTCTTCGCGGTTTTCCCGGAGGTAGTCGTGCAGAGCGGCCTTCGCATCGCTCAGATCAGCCATGCCCGCCAGTCTTCCCTATCCGCCGGACCGTCGCGCACCCTCGGCGGGCCGGTGCCGGGGCACCGACCCGCCGCGCGACTCGATCTGCCCGGGGCGTCAGCTGCCGCTGCAACTCGCGGTGGTTCCGCTGCCGCTGCCGGTGCCCTGGAAGCCGAAGCTGGTGGCCTGACCCGCGGCCAGCCGCCCGTTGTAGCTCTGGTTCGCGACCGTGATGGTCCCGCTGGTGCCGCTGCTGACCCCGTTCCAGAGCGAGCTGACCGACGCGCCGCTCGGCAGTGTGAGGGTGACCCGCCAGCCGGTCAGCGCGGTGGTTCCCGCGGTGACGCTGACGTTGGCGACGAATCCGCCGTTCCACTGGTCCTGGACGGAGTAGACAGCGGTGCAGCCGGGGGTGCCGGTCGGCGGGGGCGTGGTGGGCGGTGGGGTGGTGGGAGGTGGTGTGGTGGGTGGCGTGCCGTCGTCGAGCGTCAGGTTCTTCTGCTGGACGCTCCACTGGCTGCGGCACAGACCGCAGTCCGCGCCGACGAAGTTGCGGCCGGCGGTGGTGTCGCCCTTCAGGCGCCACTTGAAGTAGAGAGTCGCCACCCGGCCGAACTCGCCGCCGTTGGCCTGGTCGTAGGTGCCGCCATGCCCGACGTTCAGGTTGCCCATGAAGGCGGGCAGACCGGCGGGCAGCTTGCCCCAGTCGTCCATGGCGTTCGGGTAGGCGATGTCGCTGGGCCCGCCGACGAAGTAGGCGATCGGCTTGGTCAGTCTCCTGAGCTGGTAGTCGTCGGCGTCGTTCAGCAGACCGCTGCTGAAGATGCCGGTCGTGGTGACGCGCGGGTCGTTCGAGACGGCGTACGCCTCCAGGCCCCCGCAGGAGAAGCCCGCGACGGCGACCTTGCTGGTGTCGATCTTGTTGTAGTACTTGCTGCCCTGCCGGGAGTTCTCCGCGACCGCCCAGTCGATGGACTGGGTGAGCATCTGGGAGGTGGTGGAGCCGGATCCGTTCGGGGCCCCGTTGGCGATGGCGAGGAAGCCGTGGGAGGCGATCTCGCGGAGGAAGTTGCCCTGGGACAGGCCGTTGGCCGAGCAGCCGCCGTTGCCCCACACGACGATGGGCAGGCGTTCGGCCGGGAGGGTCTGAGGTCGGAAGATGGTGTGATTGGCCAGGGTGGCCGAGGTTTCGTAGTCGGCGGGATAGGGGCCGGAACCGCCGACGGCGGCGGACGCCGGTGTCCCGCCGAGCGCCATGAGCACGGAGGTGACCGGGACGATGGCGGCCGCCAGCCCCGCGTAGATCTTCGATCGCCTTCTCATTGACCCTCCAGCACACGTCACGGTGGTGCTCCCGGCAACCTGGCCGCGGTCCCCACAGGCGATCCGATGGGAGCTGAATGCAGTTACTATCACTGGCGTAACGAAAAGTGTCAATGTCTGGTCTGGTCTGACGGCCCGCTGTCGCCGTCAGACGGCCAGGTGCCGCCGGTCGGCTCGGGCCGCGAGGGATTCCTCGACGCCTGGAAGTGGGTGATCCACGACGAGGCCTCCGACCAGTGCGGGGAAACCACCTCGACGAGACGCGCCTGAGCGAGCGAGCCGAGCGTGCTGTGGATGTCCAGGAAGGTCTCCCTGGCCTCCTGGCGAGGCCAGGGCTCCGGTAGCAGATGCGGCGGTAGGTCCGGGTCGATGTCCGCGAACCTCCGCCAGGAATCCATGGCCGAGGTCCGAGCCACCAACGCCCGGGCCGCATCCACCTCCCCGCCGCGCGCGGCTGCCCGCAGCTCCGCATAGTGCTGAATGAAACTCGAGTACGCGGAGGCGAGGCCGGTCAGGTCGTAGGCGGAGGCCGGACCGTGTGGACCTGCCTCCTCGTCGAACCGGACATGCAGGACCGACCACCGGGCGCCCTCGACGTGATGCAGCAGCTCGCGCAGCGCCTCCTTCACCGGCGCGGCGTCGGATCCCGGCCGGATCCACACGCTGTCGTACAGGCCCACGAAGCCCAGCGCGCTCAACGACCTGCGGAGCGCGTGACGGGACGCCTGGCCGGAGTTCGGGATGGAGAAGGACGCCTGCACCCACTCGCCGGTCCAGGGCGTCGGGTGGGAGCCGAAGTTCAGGAAGTGCTGCATCCGGGAGCGATGCTTGGCGATCGCCTGCGGTGTGAGGTGGTAGACCGGCGGCCGTCCCTTCCCCCGCGTGGCGATGAGACCACGCTTGACCAGCCGGGACAGCGCGGCACGGGCACTGGACTCGCTGATCCCGAACTCCCGCAGGATCGCGATGACCGCTGTCGACGGCAGGTCGGCATCCGCGGAGTCGAGGTACTCGCCGAGCAGGGTCGTCAGGAGGTGTTGCGGGCTGGACCCGGCCTGGGCCCGGGGAATTCGGACGTCGTCGGCGGGCTCTCGGGCGTTCACCCCACCAGACTGCCGCACCACGATGCGCACGGCCTCGTCGAGCGGGGCGGGGGTAAGGCGCAGCCAGGGGCGGACGGGAGCACTATCGTTCTGGCGTGCACATCCGTTTCGACATCCCCGCCGATCCCGCCTACCCGGGCCGGGTGGCCGCCGCGCTCGGCAGCGTTCGACTGCGCAGATTCGGCTATATCGGAGCGGTCCTGGCGGTGGTCGGGGTCATCGGTCTCGTCGTCTCGCAGGGTTTCGGGTGGGGCGAGCGGAGTTCACCGCTGTGGACGGCGCTGCTCGTGGCCGGCGTGCTGTCGATGCTGTACCGACCGTGGGTGCTGGCGCGTGCCCGCCGCCGCTCCGGTAGCTACGCCGTCGAGGGCGCCTACGACATCACCGATGACAACATCATGATGCGCAGCGGCTCCGAGTCCGGCGGGATCGCCTGGGACGGGGTCGCCCAGGTGCGGGACGTCGGAGAGTTCTGGGTCGTGTACGTCGACCGGATGCCGGCGACCGTGATCCCGCGCTGGCTGATGTCCGCCGAGGATGCCGAGACGTTGCACGCGTTCCTGACCGAACGAGGGCTGCTGCGACGTCGGTGAGATCAGCTGCCGCACGCCGCTGGGGGATCGGGCTACCGCATCCGCGCCCCTGATCGTCTGCGGCTACCTATCCTCGACGGGGGATGCACCAATCCGAGTAGTGGCCGTCGGCCCGACGGCTTACAGGAGGCCGTCATGAGCAGCACGGATCGACCCGAGGGGATCAGCCCCACTGCTGTGGAGTCAGCACCAGGGTTGTGGCGGATCGATCTGCAACGGCACGACCTCAGCATCCCCGGGCGGGAGGTCATTCAGACCCGGGTGGAGTTCACGCCGGACTCGCCGCCGTTCAAGCATTTCCACCCCGGCGAGGAAATCATCTGTGTTCTGCAGGGAACGCTGGAATACCGGCTGGAGGGGCAGCCGCCCATGGTGTGCAATCCCGGCGACGCGCTGACGGTCCCATACGGTGTGCACCACCAGGCGCGCAATGTCGGCGACGGTGTGGCTGTCGAACTGGCCACGTACGTCGTCGAGAAGGGGAAACCGCTTCTCACCAAGGTGGAGTGAGATCTCCCCGGCCGCACGTCTCCAGCCGTCCAGAGCACCGGGCCGGGCCGCATCCTGGTCAGACGGTCGCCGAGTCGCCGGGTCGCAGGTCGACGAGCACGTCCGTCAGGCCAGCGGTCTCGAAGGCACGCACAACGTCGTCGGCGCCCTGGGTGTAGTGCGCCCAGCCGTCCTGGTGCACCGGCACCACCGCCCGGACGCCGAGCAGGGCTGCCGCTCGTGCCGCCAGCTCCGCGGTCAGGGTGAGGTACGCCTCGCCGCGTGCCGCGATCTGGGCCGCGCCGAGGTTGAGGATCGCGATCTCAATCGCCGGGAACCGTTCCGCGACGACCGCCACAACATCCAGTGAGGCGTTGTCGCCGCTGACATAGACGGTCGGCCAACCGGTCGCCTCCAGCACGAACCCGATCACCGGGCCGTTGACCACGCCGATCTCCGGCGAGCCGTGCAGCGCCGGGACCGCCGTGACGCGCACGTCACCTACCTCGGCGTACTCGAAGGGCCGCAGGCCGATCGCCCCAGGGCCGAGATTCGGCGCCCCCGCCGTCGTGGTGAGCACCCGGCGGGCCCGGCGCGCGTACTCGCGCCCGGAGATGTCGAGGTTGTCGATGTGGTGTTCGTGCGACACGAGCACCACATCGACCGGGTCGAGGTCCGTGGCGGCCGCGCTCGGGCCGGTGTACTTGGTGGCGGTGATCGACCCGTTCTGGTACGTCCGCGGATCGTCGAAGGTCGGGTCCAGCACGACGCGGTGGCCCGCGTAGTCGAGGACGGCCGTGGGGCCGCCGACGGAGCGTACGGTCAGCTTGTTCACGGTGTTCTCCCTGCTTGTTGGTTCGCCTGCTCGCGCAGGGCCTGGTTCTCGGCGCGTAGGCGGGCGAGTTCGTCGCGTACCGGTGCGAGCGCGTCGGAGAGTTCCGCCTCGCTGAAGCGGGGCGTGATGTGTTGGGGGCAGTTCCAGTCATAGCCCTGCACGTCGACGGTGATCAGCCGTTCCACCCGGCCCGATGGCCCGGGCACGCTCAGCCTTGCCAGCAGGTCCTCGAATGCGGGGTCCCGCACGTCGACGACGCGCGCCGTGCCGATGATCTTGAGGCGGCGTTGGTGGGCGTAGTCCATGAGCAGCAGTGACACCCGTGGTGACGTGGCGAGGTTGCCGACCGACAGGTACTGCCGATTGCCGCGCAGATCGGCCCAGCCGAGGACGCTGTGCCCGTCGACGGGGTCGAGGACGTGCAGAAAGCCGGGCGGCCCGCCGCGGTGCTGCAGGTACGGCCAGCCGTTCTCGGCGACGGTGGCGAGGTAGAAGTTGTCGCGTTCGGTGATGAAAGCAGCCTCATCGTCACTGAATGTCGCGTCCGTGTCCCAACCAGCGGTCATGCGCTCGATGGCGGATCGGCTGCCGTAGCGCTGTTGCGTGGCGACCACCGACGCGGTGGTCAGTTCCTGCAGGTAGCGGTGTGGCATGACGAGCACCTTCCACGGGTCGGGCCGGGCGGGAGGGTCGGTCCTCCGGCAGGCGGACTGGTCCTGTCTAACCACCGTGAAGACTTTTACCGGTAAGAAGATACGTCGCAATGACTAACCTGTCAAATGCCCGACGGTGGTAAGGTTGCTCGCATGACACCTCGGCCGCTGGTGGGCGAACCCCTCGCCCTGGACCTGGTCAACACCCAGTGGGTCGAGCGGGGCCGCATGGTCGACCTGTTCGACGAGCCGGACGGGCTGCGGGGATGGCTCGCCGAACACCACCTGGAAGGTGACCCCGCAGCGGTGGAGCCCCCGTTGCGGGAGGCGCGGTCGGCCCTGCGCCGGGTCCTCGAACGGCCCGACGAGGACGCCGAACGGGGGATCAACGCGATCCTCGCCCGTGGCGCCTCGCGCTACACGCTTCGCGACGCGGCCGTGCAGGAGCAGCATGAGGTCGACGCCGGCTGGCTCCCCTCCTGGCGGGCGACCGTCAACTACCTGGACCTGCTGCGCCAGCAACCCAACCGCATCCGACGCTGCGGCAACCCCGCCTGCGTCCTGCACTTCTACGACACATCGCGCAACGGCACCCGACGCTGGTGCTCCATGGACGGTTGCGGCGCTCGAGCCAAGGCCGCCCGCCACTATCGACGCCAGCGCGTCACCCCTACCGCGTAGAGTCCTGGTCCCGCTCGGCGCGGTACGCGGGCAATTGTTGCTCGCGCGGCGCTTGCCGGGCGACGGTAGCCTCGGCCCTCGTGACCTGGCTACCCGATGATTTCGTCCACCCCGTCCACGTCCCGGTGCCGGACACCGCGCTGCATCTGCGGCCGATTCGCGAGGCGGACACCCCGATTGACTACCCCGCCGTGATGGGCTCCCGCGAGCGCCTGTGGCAGATCTTCGGGCCGGCCTGGGCGTGGCCCAGCGAGACGATGACCTACGAACAGGATCGCGTCGACCTGCTGCGCCACGAGAGGGAGATAGCCGCGCACCAGTCGTTCAACTACGCGTTGCTGGACGAGGGGGAGACGGCGATCCTCGGCTGCGTCTACATCGACCCGCCGGAGCGCGCGGGCTCCGACGGAGAGGTTTCCTGGTGGGTGGTGGACGACCTGGTGGGCAGCGAGGTGGAGGCTGCGGTCGACGCGCTGGTGCCGCTGTGGATCGCCGCGGACTGGCCGTTCCGCCAGCCCCGCTGTCTGGGCCGCGACATCGCCTGGCAGGACTGGCTGGCGTTGCCGCGCGTCTCCTGAATCCGGCCGGACGTGGTGGGGGCCAGGCGGGTCGCCTGGCCCCCACGGTCGGGCTCGGTCAGCCCAGGTACTTCTCCCACGGACCGGTGATGGCCAGGGTGAGGCCCGGGTCCTGCATGTTGACGAAGAGCACCTTGCCGTCCGCGCTGAAGGTCGGCCCGCAGAACTCCGAGTCGTTGAGCTGGTTGCGGGCGATCGCGTACGTGGGCCCACCAGGGACCGTGCTGAGCACGTGCGAGGCGCCAGTGCCGTCCTCGGCGAGCACGAGGCTTCCCCACGGGGTGACTGTCACGTTGTCCGGGCCGTCGAAGGTGAGGTCGGTGTACTTGACCGCCGTGCCCTCCTCGGAGGCGGTCTGGTGCGGGAAGTACGTCACCAGCTGGATGGTCTGGTTCCGGTAGTTGTAGAACCAGACCATTCCGTCGTGCGGCGCCGCGTCCGCCGGCAGGTCACCCTCGTCCCAGGCGTACGAGTTGACCACGTACACGCCCTCGTCGGTGGCCCACACGCCCTCGAACTTGCGCCCGCGGGTGACCTGGCCGTCGGCGAACTGCTCGCGCACCGACTTGGTGCGCGCGTCGCGGTCCGGCACCTCGATCCAGCGGACCGGGAAGGGGCGGCCCAACTGGGCGGAGGTCAGGTACGCGACGTCCGGCAGCACCGAACCGTCATCCATGATGATCTGCATCGCGGCGAGGACGCCGGCGTTCGGTGCGAGGCGGGTGAGCACGCCCGGGCCCAGCTTGACGCCGTGCGGCGCCGTCCAGCGGTAGAAGAGGCCGTTGGGCGCGTCGGCGTCCTCGGAGAGGTAGATCCGGGTGCGGTCCTTGTCGACGGCCAGGGCCTCGTGGGAGTAGCGGCCCAGGCACTTGATCGGCTTCGGGTCCGCGCTGCCGTCGGCCCACACCTCGAAGACGTAGCCGTGGTCCTTCTGGTAGACGCCGGACCGGTCGCCCTCTTCCCACGTGTCGCCGGCCCGGTCCTCGGTCTCCTCGCAGGTGAGCCAGGTGCCCCAGGGGGTCGGCCCGCCGGCGCAGTTGGAGATGGTGCCGGAGAGCGCCACGAACTCGCCCAGGTTACGGCCCGCGAGGTCGGTCTTGATCACGGTGCAACCGCCGGCGTCGACGGCGCCCGCGTCGTAGACAGTGCCCTTGACGTGCGGCACGCCGAACTCGGCGCCCGGGTCGATCTCGTGGTTCTGGATCAGGGTGTACCGGCCGTGGCCGGCGTCGTAAACGGCCATGCCGTCGTGGTCCGACGGGGTCGTGCCCTGGCCGCGGTCGAGCCGGGTGACGCCGGTCCGGGTGACCACCTTGTAGCTGAAGCCCTTGGGCAGGGCCAGGACTCCCTTGGGGTCGTCCACGAGCGGCGGGAAGGGCACGCTACCGGGCTTCACCGGCGGGTGCGGTCGAGCCGGGCTGGCCTGGGCCAGGGACGGCAGGCCGCCCGCGACCGCAAGGCCGACGCCGGCGGCGGCGCCGCTGGCGAGGAAGGTACGACGAGAGGAAGGCACGTGGATCAGCTCCTGGTCAGGACGTAGTGCGACGACTGGCAGCCAACCCCTGCGGACGGACAGCGACACGTCACCCGTGGGATCGGGCGGTGACATCGGAGTTAAGAATCGGGGTCGCTCGCCCGTCTCCGGGTCGGCGGACTTGACCCTGACGCTGCGTCAACCCTCCATGCTGCCGCCATGAGCAATTCGCGAGCAACAGCTCAGACCGAGCAACCCGCGATCCACGTGCGCGGCCTGGAGAAGTCGTTCAAGCAGTTGAAGGTGCTGCGCGGCGTCGAAATCGACGTGGCGCGGGGCAGCATCTTCGCCCTGCTCGGCTCGAACGGGGCCGGCAAGACCACAGTGGTGAGGATCCTGGCCACGCTCCTGCGGGCCGACGGCGGCACGGCCCGAGTCGCCGGCTTCGACGTGGCGACCCGGGCCGCCGACGTACGGCAGTCGATCAGTCTCACCGGGCAGTTCGCGGCGGTCGACGAGATCCTCACCGGGCGGGAGAACCTGACCCTGGTTGCCCGGCTGCGGCACCTCAAGGAGCCCGGTGCGATCGCCGACGACCTGCTGAGGCGCTTCTCGCTGACCGAGGCGGGCACCCGGAGGGTGCGGACGTACTCCGGCGGTATGCGCCGCCGCCTCGACATCGCGATGAGCCTGATCGGGAACCCGCCGGTCATCTTCCTCGACGAGCCGACGACCGGGCTGGACCCGGAGGCGCGCATCGAGGTGTGGCAGGCCATCAAGGAACTCGCCAACGGCGGCACGACAGTGCTGCTCACCACCCAGTACCTCGACGAGGCGGAACAGCTCGCCGACCGGATCGCGATCCTGCACGAGGGACGGATCATCGTGAACGGCACCCTGAGCGAGCTCAAGCAGCTCCTGCCACCCGCCGAGGTCGAGTACGTCGAGAAGCAGCCCACCCTCGAGGACGTCTTCCTCACCCTCGTCGGCGCCAAGACCGAGGAACAACGATGAACAAGCACTTCCTCGGTGACACCACAGTCCTCTTGGGACGCTCGCTGCGCCACATCGCCCGCAGCCCGGACACCATCATCACGACCGCGGTCATGCCGATCGCCTTCATGCTGCTCTTCGTCTACGTCTTCGGCGGCGCGATCGAGACCGGCACCGACTCGTACGTGAACTATCTGCTCCCCGGCATCCTGCTCATCACGATCGCCTCGGGCATCTCGTACACCGCCTTCCGGCTCTTCCTCGACATGCAGGGCGGCATCTTCGAACGGTTCCAGTCCATGCCGATCGCACGATCCGCGGTGCTCTGGGCGCACGTGCTGACCTCGCTCGTCGCCAACCTGATCTCGCTGGTGGTCGTCGTCCTCGTCGCCCTGCTCATGGGCTTCCGCACCGGCACGAGCCTGCTGGGCTGGCTCGCCGTCGCCGGCATCCTGGTGTTGTTCACCCTGGCGCTGACCTGGATCGCCATAATCCCCGGCCTCACCGCGCAGTCCGTGGACGGCGCGAGCGCCTTCTCGTACCCCCTGGTCTTCCTGCCGTTCGTCAGCTCGGCCTTCGTGCCCACCGCGTCGATGCCCGGCCCGGTCCGCGCCTTCGCCGAGCACCAGCCGGTGACCGCCATCGTCAACGCGATCCGAGACCTCTTCGCGCAGAAGCCGGTCGGTGCGGGCATCTGGACCGCCCTGGCCTGGTGCGTCGGCATCCTCGTGGTGGCCTACCTGTTCGCCAACCTGACCTACCGCCGCAAGATCTCCTGACCCGGTGTCGACCCAGGCTGGGCAAGGTACGGGCAGGATCAGGGCATGCTGACGATCAGTCAACTCGCGTCGTACACCGGCGTGACGGTGCGGGCAGTGCGGCACTACCACCAGATCGGCCTGCTGCCGGAGCCCGAGCGGGACGCCTCGGGCTACCGGCGGTACGGCGCCGCGACCGTCGTGTCCCTCATCAGGATCCGCACCCTCGCCAACGCGGGCGTGCCGCTGTCCCAGATCGGTGAACTGCTCGAAGCCGACGCAGCAGACTTCGCCGAGGCGGTACAGCGAATCGACAGCCATCTGTGCGACGAGATCGAACGTCTGGAGGCGAGCCGCAAGCAGATCGCGCAGCTCGCTGCCGGAGACAGTCTGACGCTCCCACCGGAGGTGACCTCCTACCTCGATCGGCTTCGGCAGATCGGGGTGTCGGAGCGGGTGGTGGAGGGTGAGCGGGACGGGTGGATCCTGGTTGTGGCGCGCTGGCCCGAACGCATCCACGAGATCATGCGCGCGAAACACGCGCAGCTCGCCGACCCCCAACTCGTCCGGCTCTATCTGCTCGGATCGGAGATCCTCGACGGCGACGCGGACGACGATCCGCGTCTGGAGGAACTCGCGGACATCCTGGCCGACCTTGTCGAGCAGGCGTACACCTCCAGCTCCAGCAAGAGCAACCGCGGCGAGACGGCACCGGACGATGTCCCATTCGACCTTCTGGACGCGCTTGCCGTCGAGGCCGACCCGCGAGCGCAGCGGTTGCTGGACCTGATGCGCAAGCGGGGCTGGGCCACGTGGACCCGGACCCGCCCGGAGCGGCTGGCGAAGCCACCGACCTGACCGGTGATCAGCTCTGTTGGTAGTTCACAGCGATGCTCAGCGTCCCGCCGCCGAGGCCGGTTGAGGTCGGCGATCCGTGGACGTGTCGGGGGTGGCGCGCCACCAGCGGCGGGACGCCAGCGCGGCGAGCCCGGCGCCGGCGGCGTTGAGCAGAACGTCGTCCACTGACGACACCCGGTCCAGCCGCAGCACGTACTGGGCGGTCTCGACCAGGACCGAGCAACCGGCCGCGAGGGCCAGGATCCGCGGCACCGATGCCAGCGCCGGGAACCGCAGCGGGGCGAAGAACCCCAGGGCCGCGAAGACCAGCAGGTTGCCGACGACCTGGAACGTCGCCGTCACCGGACCCCCGTCGGAGACGATCGTGAGCAGGTCGCGCAGTGGTACCACTGTTACCCGACCGGAGACGACGCCGGCCTGGTCGCCCGGCAACATGATCATCCATACCCACGGCACGGTGCCGTAGACGATGCCGACGTCGGCCAGCGACGTCCGCCACGCCGACGTGCTGCCGGCGGCACGTCGGCGGCGTGCCAGGAGCCACACCGCCAGCGCTGCCAACGGCAGGACGACCATCGTGATGAGGACGACGCCGTTGAACGTACCGAACCAGCCGTGCCAACCCCTGACCATGGGACCCCCGCGCTGTTCGCCCAGTCCCGAAACCTACCTGGCCCGGCCGCCACTCGTCTGACCAGAGCTGGTGTTCAGCGCGTCATGGGTTCATGGGTTGATAGCGACCACTTTTCGGGTTGCGCCGACGGGCGAGGTGACCGATGCCGGTCATGGTGACAGCGGCCGCCGCGATGAGGATCGCCAGTGGTAGCGGCTGACCGTCGAAGTGCCGCATCGCCGTGTTGGAGAGCAGCGGGTCGGGGATGAGCCAGCCGGCGAGAAAGCCGGTGAGTCCGACGCCGATGACGACGGCGGGCCGGTGGCGGCGGACCGCGAAGGCGGCTCCGAAAGCGACGGTGCCGGCGGCGAGGATCCCGATGACCGTCGGCACGGCCTCGGGAACGTAGACGCCGTGGCGTCCCCATTCTCCGGTGCCTTTCCAGGCGAGGATCCCGAGCGGGACGAGGGCCCACCAGAACAGGCGCGGCCGGGGAAGGGTCCACCGCTCGCGGGCGGCGATCGCGAGCAGGACGAGGATCGAGACCGGTGCGGCGTACGAGAAGAGTTGGTGGCCGGGATCGATTCCCATGCCGGCACCGTTGAGCACCTCGATGACGAACCAACCTACGGTGACCGTCAGGAAGATCGCTTGCAGGGTGAGGGCGGTCCGGGTCGCGCCGCACAGCCAGGCGATCAGCGGTGCGAGGGGCAACAGGCCGAGAGCTGCTATCTGCGGCCAGCTGGCGATGATGGCCGGCATGTCGGTGGCGAGGACGGCGCCGGTGAACAGGTCCAGGGTCTGACCGGCGGGCTGGGTCCCGGCGGCGACGAGCAGGGCACTGAGCGCGGTGGTGAGGGCCGCGGTGGTGACGGGCGTGGTGAGTCGCAGCCGGATCGCCAGGGCGATGATGTTCAGTGTCTCGTGCCGGCTCGGGTGTCGACGGCCGTCGTCGAGGTCCAGCAGCAGTCCGAGCAGTTCCTCGCCGCGGGCGGTGCGGTGCGTGGCTGGCAGCAGCCGCAGCAGCCGTCGGTATCGTCGCTCCAGAGGGCTCATGTCCGGGCTCATCCGATGGTCCCGAGACGCGGGGCGTTGCGGGCGGCACGCTTGCTTAGGCGCTCCTCGGCGAGCCGGACCGCGGCGGCCATCCGCCGGCTCTCCGCGCGGATGGCGTCTGCCCCCGCGTCGGTCAGTTTGTAGAAACGGCGCAGCCGGCCCTTCTCCACCTCGTCGTGGTCGGGGGCGATGAGCCCCTGGGTGACGAGGCGGTCGAGGGCCCCGTAGAGGGTGCCCGCGCGTAACCGGATCCGGCCGTCCGTCATCTTGTCGACCTCCGTCACCACGGCGTAGCCGTGCCGGGGTTGGTCGGCGAGGGCGGAGAGGATCAGGAACGTCTGCTCACTGATATCCATGCACTATATATATCGCACCACGATATATATAGCAACGCTGTCACGCGTTGGCGCGGCGGGGCCGTCACCGGTGCGAGAGTTAGCTGGTCGTGCCGCCCCCGGGAAGCTCGCGGGGGCGGCACGACCGACAGTGGGTCAGCTGCGGGTGGCCCAGCGCTGGTTGGCGCCGCCGTTGCAGGCCCAGAGGATGAGCTTGGTGCCGTTCGCGGTGCCGGCGGCGTTGGCGTCGAGGCAGAGCCCGGACTGGACGCCGGTCACGGTGCCGTTGGAGTTGAGGTTCCACTGTTGGTTGGTGCCGCTGTGGCAGTCCCAGATGATGGCCTGGGTGCCGTTGGCGGTGCCTTGACCGGAGGCGTCGAGGCATTTGTTGCCGTACACCTGGAGTTGTTTGCCGGCGGTGTAGGTCCAGCGTTGCGCGGTGTTGCCGGTGCAGTCCCAGAGTTGGACCTGCGTGCCGTTGGTGGTGGTGCCGTTCGGCACGTCGACGCAGCGGTTGGACTGGGCCCCGACGACCTGGACGTTCTGCTGCGGGTTGCCGCCGCCGACCGGCGCGTAGGCGGCGGCGTTGATGTTGGCCTGGACGGCGTTCTCGGTGGCCGCCGTCGGGTAGCCGGAGGTCAGTACGCCCTCGAAGAAGGTGCCGCGGCCGGTGATGCTGTTGTCACCGCCGATGCCGAGCAGGATGGCGCCCTCCTTCTTCATCGGGTGGTAGCCGTTGGGGCGAGGCCCGTCGAAGTAGGTGGTCAGGCTGCCCGACTGGGCGTTTCCGCCGCGGATCGCCCAGTGGTTCGGCTCGCCCTTGACCATGGCCGTGACGAACCGGTGGTTGATGGACGCGATGTTGTTGTAGCCCGCGTTCACCCCGGAGAAGAGCCCCCACTCCAGGTCGGCCATGATCCAGGGGCCGGCCCCCGCCCCGTAGCCCCACTGCTTGTTGGCACCGAAGTAGACGGTCTCCATGATGGCGCGTTCGTCGGCGAGGTTGTTGGTCTGCGCGTTGCCGTAGTCGAAGCAGCACCACTGGTTGTAGTGCGTGCCGTCGACGACCGCGTAGATGCCTTCGGGCTGGTCGCCGGTCGCGACACCGTTTGTGTTGTTGTTGCGGTAGCCGGTGCCGGGGGCGATGTAGACGCCGTACGCCTTCTGGCCGCCGACGGTGACCGGCGCCGCCTTCGCGTCGGCGAGGTTGTCCCATCCGCCGGGAGCGGGGCCGACGAAGTAGCCGGGGGGCGCCTGGGTGAGGCGGTTGTTGCGGCCGGACTGGTCGTAGATGACAGTGATGACGCAGTTGGTGTTGGCGCAGAACGTGTCCTGGGTGGCGGCGTTGGCGTAGCCACCCTCGCTCAGCACGCCGACGTCGCGGGTGGTGTTGTCCGACGAGCGGCGGACCTGATAGAGCGGGCCGTTGTACGCGCCGTACAGGGCGCGGGTGGTGCTGTGCGCGGCCACGCACGGCGTGCCGCCGGAGGCGTAGATGTCACAGGGGCCCGTGCCGGCGGCGCGGGCGACGCCCGGCGCATCGGAGACCACATAGACGCCGGCGCCGACGACGAGGGCCAGCACGGTCCCCGCGGCTGCCGTCAGGCGACCCAACCTTCTCTTCAGATTCATCGGATCCTTTTCCCGTGCGTGGTGGGGGTGGGTGCTGCGGTGGAATTGACGTCACACGTCATACCTGTGACATTAATAGCCGTCCATCGATTAGCGCTAGTTGCCACGCGTTGGTCGTCGATCGATGAGCCTGAGGACGGATATGCTGGTCAGCCGAGCAAGGTGCGTCCCCGTGTCGGGGCAAAAATCGATTCGAGGGCGATTGATGAACATCGGGGAGATCGCTCGCCGGGCGGGGGTGTCCCGCAGCACCGTTTCCTACGTGCTCAGCGGAAAACGCAGCGTGTCGGAGGCGACCCGGCAACGGATCCAGTCGGTCATCGACGAGTTGGACTACCGACCGAACGCCAGCGCCCGTGCTCTCAAGGAGGGGCGCACCCGCACCCTCGGGCTGGTCATCCCGCCGGCGAGCCAGCGGTTGACCGACATGCAGCTGGGCTTCGTCGCCAGCGTCGTCGAGGCGGCCGCCCGCCATGACCTCGATGTGTTGCTGTCGCCCTCCGGCGGCGACCATGACCGGTCGTTCGAGCGGATCGTCACCGGTCGCCGGGTGGACGGCGTGGTCCTGATGGAGATCCGGTTGGCGGACGACCGGGTGACTCGGCTGACCAAGGCCGGGTTGCCGTTCGTCACTATCGGTCGGACGGCCGAGCCGCACGGGATGAGCTGGATCGACATCGACTACGCCGGGCTGATCGCCCGGTGCGTGCAGCACCTGGCCGATCTGGGGCACCGGCACGTGGCACTCGTGAACCGGTCCGCCGAGTTGGTGGCCGCCGGATACGGTCCCAGCCATCGCGCGCTGGCCGGCTTCCGTACGGCGGCGCTGGAGCGGGGTCTGACCGGCGTGGAGGTCTCCAGCGCTGACGACACCGCCTCCGGCGAGGCGTGTATGGAGCAGCTACTCGCGACGCACCCGGAGGTCACTGCGGTGGCCACCATCAACGAGGCCGCACTGCCCGGAATGCAGCGCGCGTTGACCGGCGCCGGGTTGTCCGTGCCCCGCGACTTCTCCGTCACCGGAGTCGCCGCGCAGCACTGGGCGGAGGATTTCCGCCCGCCGTTGACAGCCGCCGACGTGCCGATGGTCGAGATGGGCGCCGAGGCGGTGTCGCTGCTGCTGGAGATCATCGCGGCGCCCGGCGCCGTGCCGCGACACCGCCTGTACAGCCCGCCCATCTCGTTGCGTTCCAGCACCGGTCCGGTCCGGGCCCGCTGATTCGGCCCGGCTACCCGCCGCTGACCCTCCGTTCCTCCTGGGCGGCGGCGAGGATGAGGTAGCTGCTGGCGGTCCAGGTGTACGCGCGGTCCCGGAGCCCGGTGCCGGTTTCGGCGTCGAAGTTCTCCGCGAAGCCGGACTTCTCGCACAGCGCGAGGAATCGTCGACTGATGTCGTCGGCGATCCTGGTCTGTCCCGCTCGGCGCAGGCCGTCCTCGACCAGGACCGTGGAGGGTGCCCAGATCGGGCCACGCCAGTAGCCGTCGGCGAGGTAGTGGGCCGAGTCCGTCGGCTCGGTGGCCAGCCCGTGCGTGGTCAGGTGGGTTTCGACGCCGCGCGCCAGCGCGGCGGCCACCGGGGCCGGCAGGTCGGCCCCGAGTGCGATGGGCATCAGGTCGAGCAGGCTGCGGCTCCTGCGCCGGTGCCCGGTGTGGGGGTCCTGGGCGCAGAAGCGTTCGCCGTCCCACAGGTCGCGCAGCATGGCCCCGTGGATCCGGTCGGCCTCCCGGGACCAGCGAGCGGCGGGCTCACCCAGTTCGGTGGCGAGGTCGGCGAGGCAGCGAAGCTGCGATACCAGGAACGCGGCGAGGTCAGCCGTCTCGAGGACCCGGTTGTCGTCGAAGGTGGTGGCGTTGTCCCAGCCGCTGTCGTTGCCGTGTTGGTAGTGCGGCAGGTCGTGGCCGGGGGCGCGCCGCGCGTCGAGCCAGAACTCGGTCCAGCGGGCAAGCCGGTCGTACGTCTGCGCCAGCGCCGCCCGGTCCGGCGGCTGGGGAAGGCGTCGGCGCAGGTGACGGAGGGCCCAGCCGTGGATGGGGGGCTTGACGTAGTTGTGCAGGACCTCGGAGTGGGTGACCGAGTCGGGGAGGGCGCCGGCCTCGTCCTGGTGGTCGAAGGGCAACTGGAACTGGTGCCAGGCCAACTCCGGCTCGCCGGCCGCCAGGGCGATCGCGTTGAAGCAGTGGTCCCAGCTCCACACCTTGTCCATCCAGTGCTTGGACATCAGGACGGCCGGCCGGGTGACGAAGCCCGCCGGGGCGACAGTGGCCGACCACAGGACGTACGCGGCCAACTCGGCGGCCGGGGTCTCCGCACCACGCCAGGGCGCTATCGCATCGACGAACGCGGTGAACTCCGCGAGCCGGTCGCGGCACAACTGCTCGAAGGTGACGGATCCGGCGTACGGGGGGCGAGCGGTGGCGTACTCCTCGATCGCGATTTCCCAGGGCTGGTCGCCGGGAAGGTCCAGGGACCGGTCGGCGGTGCCGAGCGCCTGCGTGCCGTCGGTTCGGGACAGAGCGCCGGAGAGCACCGTGACCCGGTAGCGACGACCGGTCTCGTACGAGGTGAACACGTGCGATCCGTCGACCGGGTCGGCGTACAGGTAGGTGCCACTGAACGGGGTGAGGGTGTGCGCGGCCGCGGCCACCCGCAGGCCGAGCCGGTGGCCCCGGATCCGCAGGGTGTCCGGCCCGTCGTAGACGGCCTCGATCCGGTCGGCCCCGTGGCGCCAGGTCAGCAGGGCCGGTGTGGCGACGACTGTGGTGCCGGCGACAGTGGGGGTGAGGCGCAGTACGGGATGCAGCCCGGTCTGGTGGGAGACCAGGTGCAGGTCGTCGGCGTACGTCTTCTCGGCTACCACCGGGGAGATGTTGAACCAGGATCCTCGGTAGCTGAACGGGATGTCCTGGATTCCGAACTCCGGACCGGACGGGGCGACGGTCATGGGTGGCGGGTGCCTTTCTGTGGTGCGGGTGGTCGTCCTTGACCGCCGCGGATGGTCAGTCCTTGACGGCGCCG
Organism: Micromonospora ureilytica; assembly: GCF_015751765.1. Taxonomy (NCBI): domain Bacteria; kingdom Bacillati; phylum Actinomycetota; class Actinomycetes; order Micromonosporales; family Micromonosporaceae; genus Micromonospora; species Micromonospora ureilytica. The sequence continues at coordinate 3,584,624 of NZ_JADOTX010000001.1, read as the reverse complement.
GCGGTCACGCCCATCGAGACGTACCGCTGGGCCAGGATCAGCAGCACGGCGGCGGGGATCGAGGCGACGACGGCGGTGGCCATGATGGCGTTCCACTGCTGGTTGTTGTTGCCGATGTAGTGGTAGATGCCGAGGGTGATCGGCTGGTGGTCGCCGCCGCCGGCCAGGGTCGAGGCGAAGATGAAGTCCGACCAGGACCACAGGAACGCGAAGAGCGACACTGTGACGATCGAGTTGCGGCTGACCGGCAGCACTACCGACCAGAAGGTCCGCAGCTGGCCGGCGCCGTCGACCACGGCGGCCTGGAGCAGCTCGTCGGGGATGCCGGACATGAAGGCCGTGAAGATCAGGACGGCGAACGGCACCGCGAGCGTGGTGTCGGCCAGGATCAGGCCGGGCAGCGTGTTCAGGACACCGAGAGTGAGGAAGATGGCGTAGAAGCCCATCGCCATGATGATTCCCGGGATCATCTGCGCGATCAGCAGCACGAAACTCAGCGCCGGGCCGCCGGGTGGCCGCAGCTTCGCCAGCGCGTAGCCGGCGGGGGCGGCCAGCGCCACGGTCAGCGCCACCGTGCCGAGGCCGACCAGGAAGCTGGTGCCGAGGTACGGCAGTTGCTGGTCGAGCACCGCCCGGTAGCCGTCCAGGGTGCCGTTGGTGGGGAACAGGTGCGGGGGACTGGCCCGCATGTCCTGGTCCCGGGTGAACGACACGTTGATCATCCAGTAGACGGGGAAGAGCATCAGCCCGGTCAGCACCAGGCCGACGCCTGTCTTCCACCAGGCCCGAGGCGTAGACGTGGTCATCGCAGCTGCTGCCTCCGCTCGATTCGGATGTAGACGAGGCCGGCGACCAGAGCCAGCACGATGAGCAGGTTCCCGATGGCCGCGCCCGGGCCGAACTCGGGCAGCAGATTGCCGAAGCCGAGCCGGTACGACCAGGTGGCGAGCGTGGCCGAGGAGCTGGTCGGGCCGCCCTTCGTCATGATCCAGATGATGTCGAAGACCTTCAGCGTGTAGATCAGCCCCAGCAGCAGCGTGATCAGGGAGACGGGACGCAGCAGCGGGAAGGTGATCCCCCAGAACCGTTGCCATCCCGTCGCGCCGTCGAGCGCGGACGCCTCGTACATCTCTGTCGGGATCGCCTGCAGGCCGCTGTACAGCACCACCAGGTTGAACGGGATGCCGATCCAGATGTTCGCGATGATCACCGAGGTCAGCGACCAGCCCGGCGAGGTGAGCCAGTTGACCGGGTCGATTCCCACCACGCCGAGCGCCGAGTTGACCAGCCCCGAGTCGCTGTTGAGCAGCCACGACCAGGTCGACGCCGAGACGATCAGTGGCAGCAGCCACGGTACGAGGAACAGCGCCCGCAGCGTGCGCGACAGCGGGAAGTGGTTGTAGAAGAAGAGGGCCAGGGCCATGCCGATGGTGAACTGGAAGGCGAGCGAGGCCGCGGTGAAGACCACTGTGTGCGTCAGCGTCGGCCCGAAGGCCGGGTCGGTCAGGACCGTCCGATAGTTGTCGAGGCCGGCGAAGGGCGCCCCGCCCTGCACGAACGAGCGGACTGTGTACTCCCGCAGGCTCAACTCGACGTTGCGGTAGAGCGGGTAGGCGTAGAAGGCCACCAGGTAGATGGTCACGGGGGCCAGGAAGCCCCACGCCAACCATCGGTTGGGCCGGCGGGCACGGGACGGGGGAGGCCCGGACGGGGCGGCGTTCGCCGCCCCGCCCTGGTCTCGTACGGCAGTGGAGGTCTCGGTCGTGGAGGGCATGGTGTCGGTTCGGATCGCTTACCTGGTCGTGGCCGCGGTCTGCGCGGCGGTCAGTGCCTCCTGGGGCGACTTCCCGCCGCTCAGGGCCGACTGCACGGCGGTCCACAGCGATTCGGAGATCTTCGGGTACTTCGTGCCGAGGTTGTCACCGGTGCGACCCTTGGCCGCCCGGACCGCCTCCACCCAGACCTTGAGCTTGGGGTCCGAGGTCGCCTGTCGCTCCTGAACGGCGGCGACGGGTGCGACGTAGGACAGCGTGGTGTCCGTGGTGAGGAGGTTGTCGGCGTTGGTCAGACAGGTGACGAGCTTCTGCGACGCCTCGTACCGGCCGGTGTTCTTCTGCACCGGAATGGAGACGAACTCACCACCGGTGGGTGCCGGGGCGGGCCCGCCCGCGCTGGCCGGGATCGGGATCGTGCCGTACGAGAAGCCGAGCTTCTCCGCGTTTGCCAGTTGCCAGGTGCCGTTCTCGGCGAACGCGTAGTTGCCGGTGGCGAACTCCTGCCAGCTCGTGGTCTGGGTGTTGTTGATGACCGAGTTCGGGGCGTGGCCTTCCTTGAGCCAGTCGGTCCAGAGCGTCAGCGCGGACACCGCCTGCGGTGAGTCGAGACTCGTCAGTTGCGCACCCGAGCCCCAGAACCAGGGCAGGAACTGGAAGCTGCCCTCCTCGGTGCCGATCGCGGAGAAGGTGATGCCCTTCTTCCCCTTGGCCTTGACCTTGGTCAGTGCCGCGGTCAGTGACGTCCAGTCCTTGACGGCGGCGGGATCGACGCCGGCGGCGGTGAGCAGATCCTTGTTGTAGTAGAGGGCGAGGGTGTTCGCCCCGATCGGCACGCCGTAGGTCTTGCCGTCGCTCTGGCCGGCGCCGAGCAGGTTCTTCTCCATGGCCGAGACGTCCAGCTTGTTGTCGTCGGTGGTGGTGAGCGCACCGGCCTCGGCCAGAGTCGAGATGACCGGGTTGTCCACGATCAGCACGTCCGGTGAGTTTCCCTGCTGGGCGGCGAGCAGCGCCTTGTTGGTCAGGTCGGTGGTGTCGTAGCCGGTCCGCTCGACAGTCACCCCGGCGGAGGTGCCGCACTTCTTGAGTAGCGCCACCCACTCGGAGTCGTCGGCGAACTGCGGGTACGGGTCCCAGACGAGGTAGGCGCCGCCGTCGTTCGGGCCGTCGGCGGACGACGAGCAGGCACTGCCTGTCACTGCGGCGAGAGCTATCACGGCGACGGCGGCCAGGCGCCGCCGACGGCTGAGTCCGGTCATGTGGTGCCTCACTTCAAATCGATCGTCAGGTGTGGTGTGTGGGTTGATCGTCGCGGGCTGGACCAGTCCAACCATGAGGCGAATCGATTCGACGAATCGGTTCGCCCGAAGATAGGTCTGGCCGTGCCCAGGGGTCAAGAGTCAGTTGGCCGCGCTGGGAGGATCGCTGGGCAACACGGACGTCACCGGGCCGTCACTTCATTGACACGGTTCAGTTCCCAGTCCTACGATCCGTGCGAATCGATTCGCAAGCGCTGCCCTCCGGAGAGCGTCCCCCGCGCCCCACCAAGGAGCCGCCCGTGAAGACCCCGTCCCGCAGCAGGTCCGGACGAGCCCGTGTGTTCGTGGCCCGACTCGTCGTCGGCCTGCTCGCCGCCGCTGCCGCCGTCACCGTCGTCTCGTCCCCAGCCCAGGCCGCCGACGAGTCGATAAGCGTCAACTTCTCCACCACCAGCGGTGCGCCGACCTACCGCGCCTCCGGCTGGATCTACGGCATGACCGAGAACGCCAGCGGTCCCGCCGACCACTTCTACCGCGACGTCAAGTTCCAGTACATGCGCGCCGGCGGCGCGCAGCTTCCGGGGAGTGGCTGGGTCGGCGGAACCTACGACCGTCGCTGGAACTCCACACTCGCCCAGGCGCGTCGGACCACAGCCCTCGGCGGGAAGTTCATCATCCTGCCGCACGACCTCTGGGGCGCCGACGGCGCCGGAATCTCCCGCTTCCCCGGTGACAACGGCAACTGGACCGACTACGACAACTTCCTGACCCGCCTGATCAACGACGTCCGGGCGTCCGGCCTGTCGGTGCAGTGGGACATCTGGAACGAACCCAACATCACCATCTTCTGGAACCGGCCGATCTCCCAGTACCTCGAACTGTGGCGTCGGACCTACCAGCGCATCCGGGCGGAGTTCCCCAGCCAGCTCATCGTCGGGCCGAGCTGCGCCTGCGTACCGTCGACCAACCACGCCTTCTGGAACCAGTACCTGGACTTCGTGCGCTCGACCAACACCGTGCCGGACATCATCAGCTGGCACTCACTGCCCGGTGACCCGGTCGCGAACGTCAACGCCGCCAACGCCACCCTCGACCCGCGCGGCATCGCCCACCCACTTCCGTACCAGATCAACGAGTACGGCGCGCCCGACGAGCAGAACCCGGCCGACGGCGCCTGGTACATCGCGCGCCTGGAGCGGGCCAAGGCCGACGGCCTGCGGGCGAACTGGGCCAGCGGCGGCAGTCTGCACAACGACCTCGGCAACCTGTTGATCCGTAACTCGGCCGGCCAGCACCAGCCCAAGGGCGAGTGGTGGAACTACCGCTTCTACGCCTCCCAGGTCGGGGAGAACGTCGCGGTGACCCCCAGCCAGTCGTACGACGCGTACGCCACGAAGGCGGCCGGGGTGGCGAAGGTCCTGGTCGGCGGTGGTCGGACCACCGGGAACCTGACAGTCAACCTGCAGCGCCTGGACACCACCAGCGGCATCGTGCAGAACAACCAGGTCCGGGTTCTCACCCAACGCATCCCACACAACGGTGGCGGCGCCGTGGCGGGGCCGATCACCGTCTCGAACAGCGTGGTCGGTGTGTCCAACAACAACGCAACAGTGACAGTGCCGTACACCAACCAGACCGACACCTACGCCGTCACGCTGCTGCCCCCGTCGGACGGTGGCTTCCAGTCGGTGGCGGTGGCCCAGCACTCCCAGCAGTGCCTGAACAACGCCGGCCTGAGCACCGCCGACGGCAACGTCCAGCAGCAGAACTACTGCGACGGCGGTGACCAGCAGCTCTGGAACTTCCGTCCGGTCGCCGGGGTGGCCAACACCTACACCGTGGTCAACCAGCAGAGCGGTAAGTGCCTCGACGTCAGCGGCGTGTCCACCGCCGACGGCGCGGCCGTGCACCAGTGGACCTGCCTGAACGCGCCCAACCAGCAGTTCACTCTGCGCAAGGTGACCTATTCCGGCAACGACTCGCACGACTACCAACTCGTCGCCCGACACAGTGGCAAGTGTGTCGATGTCAATGCGGTATCCACGGCGGCCGGCGCGCTGGTCCACCAGTGGACCTGCAAGGCGGCCAACCAGGGCAGCCCGTTGAACCAGACGTGGCGGATCCTGGGGCGTTAGGCGTCCTGCGGGAGGTGATGCGCTGGCTGTCCGCCCAGCGGCCAGCGCGTCACCCGGGCAACCGCATTCATTGACATAAATAAAACAAAGGTCATACGATTCGCTCCGAATCGATTCGCCCTGCCACCACCCCCGCGGCGTGTCGACAATCCCCCGCGCTTCCACGACTTCGAGGAGCCGCCTCGTGCGAACCCCGTCCCCCATCGGGCCAGGAAAAGCCCGTGCACCCATTCCGAGGCGTCAACGCGCCCGTCGTCTGACCGCCCTGGCGGGTGCTCTGGTCGGCGTTCTCGTCGGCATCGGCGCCACCCCCGGTGCCCCGTCGCCGATCGCCGAGGCGGCCGCCGCCCAACTCGCGGCCGCCATCGAGCCGGGGCAGAGCACCCCGATCGTCGGTACGCCGTCCGGCCGCTGCCTCGAAGTGCCCAACTCCAGCACCACCAACGGCACCCAGACGCAACTCTGGGACTGCAACGGCGCTGCCGGCCAGACGTGGACGTGGACGTCGACAAAGCAACTGCAGGTGTACGGCAACAAGTGCCTGGACGCCTCCGGCCGAGGCACCACCAACGGCACTCAGGCGATCATCTGGGACTGCAACGGCCAGAACAACCAGCAGTGGAACGTCAACAGCAACGGCACCATCACCGGCGTGCAGTCCGGGCTCTGCCTCGACGCCAACGCCGCCGCCACCGCGAACGGCACCAAGGTCATCCTCTGGGCCTGCAACGGCGGCGCCAACCAGCAGTGGGCCTCGCCGACCACCACCCCGCCACCGACCAACCCGCCGACCGGCGCGCGTCCGTGCGACATCTACGCCTCCGGCGGCACCCCCTGCATCGCGGCGCACAGCACCACGCGGGCGCTCTATGAGGCGTACGCCGGCAACCTCTACCAGGTCCGACGCTCGTCGGACAACACGACCCGCAACATCGGGCTCACGGGTACGGGTGGCACCGCCAACGCGGCGACGCAGGACTCCTTCTGCACCGGCACGACCTGCGTGATCACTGTTGTCTTCGACCAGTCCGGGCGCGGAAACGACCTCTGGTACCAGGGGTCGAGCGTGGTGCCGGGCTCTCCCCAGAGCAAGCCGGCGATCGCGACCTCGGAGTCGCTGACCGTCGGAGGCGCGAAGGCGTACTCGCTCTACATCAACCCCGGCAACAGCTACTGGCGCGACGGGCACCTGACCGGCGTGCCGACCGGCGCGGCGCCCGAGGGCATGTACATGGTGACCAGCGGGACCCACGTCAACAGCGGCTGCTGCTTCGACTACGGCAACAGCGAGACGACCAGGAAGGCCGACGCCGCCGGGGCGATGGACGCCATCAACTTCGGCAAGCAGTGCTGGTTCGGCGGCTGCTCGGGCAGCGGACCCTGGGTCCAGGCCGACCTCGAATGGGGTCTCTTCCCGGGTGGCAGCAGCTCCTGGAACCCGAACCAGCGCGCGTTCACCAGCAAGTTCGTCACCGCGACGCTCAAGAACAACGGCGTGTCCCGCTTCGCCATCAAGGGCAGCAACGCCCAGTCCGGCAGCCTCTACACGCTGTGGGACGGCTCGCTCCCGTCGGGATACAGCCCGATGAAGAAGCAGGGCGCGATCATCCTGGGCAGTGGCGGTGACTGCTGCAAGCCCGACGGCGGCGCGAACCTGAGCGCCGGCACCTTCTACGAGGGGGCGATGGTCGCCGGCTATCCGTCCGACGCGACCGAGAACGCCGTGCAGGCCAACGTGGTGACCGCCGGTTACCGCTGATCCTGGCCGAGGCCAGAACGCTTCGTGCGCCGGTCACCACCTCGTGGTGACCGGCGCACGCTCGCATGGACGTCGACCTGGTCTCAGGTGACCGTGCAGGACGCGCCGTTGAGGGTGAACGAGGACGGTCGTGCGTTGTTACCGGTGTGGGTGGCCTGGAAGCCGAAGCTCACCGAGCCGTTGGCGGGAATGGCGCCGTTGTAGCCGACGTTCCGGGCCGTCACCTGCCCCGAGCTGGGCGAGTAGGTGGCGTTCCAGCCCGAGGTGATGGTCTGCCCGCCCGGCAGGGTGAAGACCACTGACCAGCCGTTGACGGCGCTGGTGCCGGTGTTCGTGACTGTGATGTTCTCGGTCAGCCCGGTGTTCCAGGCGTTGACCTCGACTGTCACCCGACAGGCGCCGGAAGCCGGCGGCGGGGTGGTCGGGGGCGGGGTGGTCGGCGGCGGCGTGGTCGGCGGCGGGGTGGTGGGCGGCGGCGTGGTGGGGTTGGTCAGTCCGAAGAACGCGATCGCGGACGCGGCCATGCCGCCGGAGGGCAGGCTGTGCCCGGCCCCCTGGATGCTGTACGCCTCGACCTGGACGGTGCCGCTGCTGTCGGCGTACCGGCGCCGGTTCCAGTTGGCCTGAGGGGTGTCGGTGGAGGTGGGTGTCTGGCTCAGCCCGAACACGTTCGTCCACTGCTCGATAGCCTCCTGCAACAACGAGTACGGCACGAGCGTGTCGTTGGTGCCGTGCCACAGCTGCACCCGCGGGCGGGGCCCGGAGTAGCCGGGGTACGCCTGGCGGACCGCGTCGCCCCACTGCTGCGGGGTCCGGTTCATGTTCCCGCCGGTGCACTGGCTGCTCCCGGGCGGGTAGTCCGCCGCGTTGGCGAAGCAGTTGAACGGCACGCCCATGAACGCGGCGCCGGCCTTGAACACGTCGGGGTGGAGCGCCAACATGTGGTTGGTCATCATGCCGCCGGACGAGCTGCCGGTGGCGTAGACCCGGTCCGGGTCGGCAGCGTACTGCTGTTGCACGTACCGGATCATCGAGATGATCGACACCGGGTCGCTGCCTCCGCCACGCCGCTTGGCGGCGTCCGACCAGGTGTCGAAGCAGTTGCCGAACCCGGCCTGCTGGGTGGCGGACGGGTAGATCACGATGTATCCGTACCGGTCGGCCTGGCTGGCGAACTCGCTCCCGGAGTAAAAGCCCGGGCCGGACCCGCCGCAGCCGTGCATGGCCACCACGACCGCCGGCCGGGCCGGGCGGTTGTCCGGCACGTAGACGTGCATGCGCATCCGACCGGGGTTCTCACCGAAGCTGGTCACCTCGGTCAGTGACGCCGCGTACGCGGGCCCCACCGTGGGGGCCACCAGTCCGGCCGCCACCAGTGACGCGGCCAGGGCGAGTAGCAGTTTCCTTCTGATTCTCAACTGACGACTCCTTCGATTGCCTGTGCAGGCTGGATTGGCCGTGCGACCCGGCGGGTCTGCCCGACTCCCGCGGTGATCGCACGCTGCCCGCTACCTGTGGCTCGCCCAGCCCGGCTTCGGATGGCGTCGCGTGGCAATTAGTGTTCCCCTCGGGCCAACAAGTGTCAATCGAGGATGCTCTATTTATGAAGAGCGGTGCCGGTCCGTCTACAGTCGTCGTACCGTCCCCGAGGAGCACGGAGTGCCAGTGGCGAGCCTCTTCGACATCGACGAGATCTATCCGGACGACGGAGACCACGCACTCCGGCTGCCCCGCCGGCAGGTCGGCAACTCGCCCCAGGGTGTCGCGGTGACCCTGTTGGCCGACTACACGCTGCGGACCCGTGTCGCCCTCCCGTCCGCCGCCATCGTCGCGCTGCTCGGGGAGACCGGCGTGACGACGGCCGGAGCGCGGACCGCGATCAGCAGGTTGGCCCGGCGCGGCGTGCTGGAAGGCAGTCGACTGGGGCGGCGCAGCTCCTACCGCCTCAGCCGCGCCGCCGCCGCCAACCTCTCTGCCGGAGGGCACTGGATCCTCGCCTCCACCAGCTCCACGGCGAGGTGGGACGGGTGCTGGACGATCGTCGCCTTCTCGCTGCCGCAGGATCGCAGCACGCAGCGTCGGGCCCTGCGGGCGCAACTCCGGTGGCTCGGTTACGCGCCGCTGTACGACGGTTTGTGGATCTCACCGCAGGAGTTGACTCCCGCGGCTCGGGCCGAGCTCGACCGGCTCACCCTCGGCGCCGTGACGGTGTTTCGTGGGCGGCAGACCGCACTCGCCTCGACCATTCACCGTGCGCCGATCGAAGCCTGGGACATCGAGGCGATCAGCCGGAGCTACGACGCGTTCCTGCGGCGGTGGACGCCGCTGTTGCCCGGAGTGGTGTCCGGGCAGGTCGACGGCGCCGCCGCGGTGCGGGCCCGCACCGAGGTCATGGACACTTTCCGGCGTTTCCCCGTCCTCGATCCGCAGTTGCCCGTGGAGCTTCTCCCACGGGAATGGCTCAGGCGTCCGGCGCGGGAGTTGTTCGCGGCCGTCTACGACGGCCTGGCCGCACCCGCCGAGCGACACGTCCGGGCGGTCGTCGAGCGGTTCGCCGACGCCGCGCAGCCCGGCATCGAGGCGCACACCACCGCCGACCTGGTTGCCGGAATACGCGCCGACGCGAAAACGGCGTAACCGTCTTCGAGTAGCTCGGCCACCGGGTGCTGGTGAACCACGAGGCGGTCGCCGACGCTCGGCGACTGTGAGCGATAACAGAGTTGCTGTCCGGCGCGACCGCAGCGGCATGGTGGTACGGATAGTCCCCTGGTCGTGCGGCGGCTGAGCACGGTTGCCCTGGGCGTTTGGTGCCGAGCGAAACGTGGCGTTCCGGGAGATCGCCGTGAACGGCCCGTTACGTCTTGACGAACGGCATGTTATCGCTCACTCTCGATATAGAGGACGATCGCTGTCGTGGCTCACCGGGCGAGCCGCACGCGGTCGTACCTCCGATCACGACGTCCTGCCTGGCACGCGGACGTCACCTCGGGACCGGCGGACGCCGCGACAGCCCTCTCGGACCGCGCGTGCTGATGCCGGGTAGCCAGGAAGGCCGTCCCCGATCGGTTACCCCGAGCGAAGTGGCACATCACCACCACCGATGCAACCACTGAAAAGGAACGCCATGAAACCCATGAGAACGATGTTGGCGGCGGCGACGATCGCTGTCGCCCTCACCACTGGTATGACGGTGGCGCTGACCCCCGCATCCGGCGCCGGCACGACCTTGAAGGCCGCCGCCGCCGAGAAGGGCCGCTATTTCGGGGCTGCTGTCGCGACGGGCAAGCTGTCCACCGGCGCGTACACGACGATTCTGAACCGTGAGTTCAACAGTGTCGTGGCCGAGAACGAGATGAAGTGGGCATCCAACGAGCCGTCGCAGGGCCAGTTCAACCACTCCGGTGGTGATCGTCTGGTCAGCCATGCGCAGGCCAACGGGATGAGCGTGCGGGGTCATACCCTGCTGTGGCACGCACAGCAGCCGGGTTGGGCGCAGGGCATGTCCGGCACCGCGTTGCGGAACGCGGCGATCAACCACGTCACGCAGGTCGCGACGCACTACCGGGGAAAGATCCATTCGTGGGATGTGGTGAACGAGGCGTTCGCCGACGGTGGTAGCGGTGGGCGTCGGGACTCGAACCTGCAGCGCACGGGTAACGACTGGATCGAGGCGGCGTTCCGGGCGGCGCGGGCGGCGGATCCGGGTGCGAAGTTGTGTTACAACGACTACAACACCGACGGGATCAACGCGAAGTCGACGGGGATCTACAACATGGTGCGGGACTTCAAGTCCCGTGGCGTGCCGATCGACTGCGTGGGCTTCCAGTCGCACCTGGGGACCTCGTTGGCCAGTGACTACCAGGCCAACCTGCAGCGTTTCGCTGATCTCGGTGTGGATGTGCAGATCACCGAGCTGGACGTGATGACCGGCGGCAACCAGGCGAACATCTACGGCGCCGTCACCCGCGCCTGCCTGGCCGTCTCGCGCTGCACCGGCATCACCACCTGGGGTGTGCGGGACTGCGACTCGTGGCGTGGCTCCGACAACGCCCTGCTGTTCGACTGCAACGGCAACAAGAAGGCCGCGTACACCGCCGTCCTGGACGCTCTGAACGGTGGCTCGACCCCGCCCACCACGCCCCCGCCGGGCTCCGGGGTGGACACCAGCGCCTGGTACGTGTTGGTGAACCGGAACAGCGCCAAGGCGCTGGACGTATACGCCTCGGCCACCAACGACGGGGCGCGGATCAGCCAGTGGACGCGCAACAACGGCGTCAACCAGCAGTGGCAGTTCGTCGACTCGGGGAGTGGCTACTACCGGTTGAAGTCGCGCAACTCCAGCAAGGTGCTCGACGTCAGCGGCTTCTCCACCGCCGACGGCGGCGCGATCGTGCAGTGGGCCGACCTCAACGGCACGAACCAGCAGTTCCGACTCGCGAACTCGGCTGACGGCTACGTGCGGCTGATCAACCGCAACAGCAACAAGGCCGTCGAGGTGCAGGGCGCGTCCACCGCCGACGGTGGAAACATCGTGCAGTACGCCGACTGGGGCGGCACCAACCAGCAGTGGCAACTGGTCCGGATCGGCTGACGACCGCCACCATCGACCTGGGGAGAGAGGGCTGCCGGCCGATCGGGATCCGGCCGGCGCCCGCCCGGGTGAGGTCTGACGAATGGCGGTCCGTCCCATCCGGGCGGGCCGCCGTACCCCCGCACAACACCCCCCCACACGTGCTGACGCCATCACCAGGACGCCGGCACGCACGCCAGGGCACCCGCGGGCGTTCCGCTCGTGGGTGACCCCGATCGAAGGAGTGCACCATGAAAGCCCTCGGTGAGGCTCGTCCCGCCTCTCGACAGAGACGTCGCTGGCGGTCAGGGTTGGCTGCGGCGGCGGCCGCGGTCATGGCAGCCAGCACACTCGTCGCGGTCAACGCGGCGCCCGCGGCGGCAGCGACGGTGGACACCAACGCCTCCTACGTGTTGGTGAACCGGAACAGTGGTAAGGCGTTGGATCTGTACGCGTCGGCTACCAACGATGGGGCGCGGATCAGTCAGTGGACGCGTAACAACGGGGTGAACCAGCAGTGGCAGTTCGTGGACTCCGGTGGTGGCTATTACCGGGTCAAGTCGCGGCACTCGGGCAAGGTGCTGGATGTCAGTGGTTTCTCGACCGCTGATGGTGGGGCGATCGTGCAGTGGGCCGATCTCAACGGGACGAACCAGCAGTTCCGGTTGGCTGACTCCGATGGTGGTTATGTGCGGTTGATCAACCGCAACAGCAACAAGGCCGTCGAGGTGCAGGGTGCGTCCACCGCGGATGGTGGGAACGTCGTGCAGTACGCCGACTGGGGTGGCACCAACCAGCAGTGGCAGCTCGTCCAGGTGGGCGGGACCGACCCCACGACGCCACCCCCGACGGGTGGCAGCGGGTGCGGCAAGGCACCGGCGCTGGCCAGCGGCACGCACACCATCCAGAGCAACGGCAAGAGCCGAACCTTCATCCTCCGGGTGCCCGCGAACTACAACAACAGCAACCCCTACCGGCTGATCTTCGCGTTCCACTGGCGCGGCGGCACCATGCAGGAGATCTCCTCCGGCGGCACCAGCGGAACTCCGTGGTCCTACTACGGGCAGCAGGAGCAGTCGAACAACAGCGCGATCCTGGTCGCGCCCCAGGGGTTCGGCAACGGCTGGGGCAACTCCGGCGGCGAGGACATCGTCTTCGTCGATGACATGATCAGCCGGATCGAGAGCAGCCTCTGCGTCAACCCGAGGCAGCGGTTCGCCCTCGGCTTCAGCTGGGGTGGCGGCATGAGCTACGCCGTCGCCTGTGCGCGGGCCAACGCCTTCCGCGCCGTCGCGGTCATCTCCGGTGGGCAGATCAGCGGCTGCAGTGGCGGTACGCAGCCCATCGCGTACTTCGGGCTGCACGGCATCTCGGACAACGTCCTGGGCATCTCGGGTGGCCGTGCGCTGCGCGACACCTTCGTCCGGAACAACGGCTGCACCGCGCAGAGCCCGCGCGAGCCGGCTGCCGGCAGCCGCACGCACGTCACGACCACGTACTCGGGCTGCCGGTCCGGTTATCCGGTGCAGTGGGCCGCGTACGACAACGGCCACATGCCCGGCCCGGTGGACGGCACCTACGCCGAGAGCGGCATCACCACCTGGACCAAGGGTGAGATCTGGAGGTTCTTCGCCCAGTTCTCGTGACCCCTCGGTCTCAGCTGGCGGCGCCTGCTCCCGTACCTCGGGGGTGGGCGCCGTTGGTTTGCCCGTGACGGTCAGCGTTCGAGGCGGACCGGGCTTCCCGAGCCGTTGCGGCGGACCAGCCAGGCCTCGGTGATGTGGGTGAACATCGCCTCGGCGGCGCCGTTGGAGTCGTGGGCGGCGATGCGTTCGTAGATGCGTCGGTGACCCTGGTTGGACGCCACGCACAACGCGCGTTCGGTCCGACCCATGTACCGGGCGGTGTTGATGACCTGGCTCTCCAGCGCGCGTACGACGCCACGGGCGATGCGGTTCCCGGATGCCTGCATGATCGTGTCGTGGAAGGCCCGGTCGTGGTCGTGGTAGGTGACGTGGTCGTCGACGAGCTCGTCCATCCGGTCCACCATCGCCCGCAGTCGATCGACGGTCTCGGTGTCGGCGAGGCGGGCGGCGACGTTCGCCATGTCGGACTCCAGCACCCGTCGGGTGACGACCAGGTCGTCGAGTATGGCGAGGCTGTCGTCCACCGCGATGGTGGCCGCGAGGACGAGCTCGTCGAGCATGTCCCAGTGTGACGGCGGGGTGACCATGGTGCCGGCGCCCTGGCGGACCTGCACCAGCCCCTTCTCCTGAAGGATCTTGACTGCTTCCCGGACGACGGTCCGGCTCACGCCGAAGGTCTCGCAGAGGATCGGTTCGGGAGGCAGCGATGTCCCCGACGGGTGTACGCCGCGGACGACTCGCTCCACCAGTTCGGCGGTGACCGCCCTGGCGAGGTTGGTCGGCCGACGCACCCACGCCGGGGTCGCCGGGCTGTTCAGGGTTGTCTCCTGTGGTGGCGTCATGTCCCCCTCCGAATGGCTCGCCGTGGCACGACGTCCGGGCCAGTGTACGGCCGACTGTTGACGTCACACGTCATACGAGTTACCTTCCGGTCAACATTTGGCTCGCGGGATACCCGCCGGCCACCCCCCATATAGAGGTGACAACTGATGAGACAGCGCGCAATATGGTCGGCCGTCCTCGTTGTGGGCCTGGCCCTGGCCGGTTGTGGAAGTGCTAGCGATTCGGGCAAGTCAACCAGCTCGGACGGCAAGTTGGTCGTCTGGGACTGGAAGTCCGGCGAGCCGTTCGCCAAATCCTATCTGGAGAAGGCCAAGGCCGACTTCAAGAAGAAGCACGCCGACGTCGAGGTCGAGTTCGTCGCGCAGCCCTTCGACCAGTACTACACCCTGCTCGGTGCGGCGATCCAGTCCGGCAAGGGCCCGGACGTGATGCTGTTCAACGGTGGCGGCCAGATCCGCGACCGGGTGGACGCGCTGGTGCCGCTCGACGAGTACGTGGCCGAGGATCGGCAGCGGTTGGCCGGCTGGGAGGCGTTCGCCAAGGACGGCAAGACCTACGCCGCCCCGGTGACGCTGCAGGGCTACCCCATCTACTACAACAAGGAAATCTACCGAAAGGCGAACCTCGACCCGGCGACCCCGGCCACCACGTGGGACAAGTTCGTCGCCGACTGCGCCGCCATCGCCAAGGCCGGCTCCAAGTGCTTCGCCCTCGGCAACAAGGAGGGCGTCGGCATCCAGTTCTGGCTCTCCAGCCTGGGCTCGACCACCCTCACCGCCGCGGAGTACGACGCCTGGATCGCCGGCAAGCGCGACTGGAACTCGGCAAACGTCAAGCGGATCTTCCAGACCTGGAAGGAGTCCGGCGACAAGAAGATGAACAGCGACGGGGCCAACTCGACGGCCATGTTCAACGACTCCTTCGCGCTCTTCCAGTCCGGTAAGGCCGCGCACGTCATGGGCCTGATGTCGGACGTCGGCCACTGGCAGGACTTCAACGAGTTCCTCACCCCGGAGAAGCTCGGCGTCATGAAGGCCCCGGTCGTCACCGCCGGCACCACCCCGAGCCTCCCGTACGACGGTGGCATCGGCTACGCGGTCGCCAAGTGGACGAAGGACCCGAAGGTGGCCGCCGACCTGGTGCGCTCCCTGAGCTCGGCCGAAGCGTTGAAGGCCTTCTACGCCGACGCCGGCGCGATCGCCGCGGACACCACCATCGACGTGTCGCAGGCCGGACCGGCCGTCGGCACCATCGTCGGCGAGCTGAAGAGTGGCAAGCCCGCTCTGCACGTGGCGCTCTCCTCGAAGACGCTGGACCTGATGGGGCGCCTCTCCCAGCAGCTGCTCAGCGGTTCGGTCAGCGTCGACGAGGTGGTGAAGCAGTTGGCCGCTTCCGACCAGGCGGGCTGACCTCGTGCCAATGGGAAACACGCAACCGTCGGTCCGTCCAGCTTCGGCTGGACGGGCCGGCGGGGCGGCGGCCACCCCCGCCGCGCATCGGAGCGGCGCACAACCCCGTCGCACCCGTGGCGGTGTGCGGGCCGAACGCTACGCCCCCTACATCCTGGTCGCCCCGGCCGTCCTGATCATCGTGGTGCTGCGCCTCTACCCGCTGCTCCTCGGGGTCAACTTCTCCTTCACCGGCGACGGTGCGCAGAACGGGACGGCGGTCGGGTTCGGCAACTATCGCGAGCTCTTCGCCGACCCGCTGTTCCAGACCGCGCTGAAGAACGTCGGGCTGCTGGTTCTTCTGCTGCCGGTGGCGGTGGCGATCCCCGGTCTGCTCGCGACGTTCATCTACCTGCGGGTGCCCGGTCACCGCTTCTACCGCAGCGTCTACTTCTTCCCCGCGGTGCTCTCACCCGTCATCGTCGGTGCGATCTTCAACCTTCTACTCGCCTTCGACGGCCCCCTCAACGCCGTCCTCGGGTCGGTCGGTATCGAGCCGATCGACTGGCTCGGTGACCCGGGCATCGCGATGTTCATGGTGGTCGGCGTGCACATCTGGGCCACCTTCGGCATGGCCCTTGTGGTGTTCCTCGCCGGATTCGCCACGCTGGACCCCGCGCTGCTGGACGCTGCCCGGGTGGACGGGGCGTCGCTGCGCCAGGTGGTCTGGCACGTGATCGTCCCGAGCCTTTCGCGCACCATCCAGTTCGTCTTCGTGACCACGATGATCGGCATGCTGACCTCGATGTTCGGGCTGCTCTACGTGATGACGAGCGGCGGGCCGGAGGGGTCGACGTACCTGCCGGAGTTCTACATCTGGAAGCAGCAGGGCCAGATGAACCGTCCGGCTCTCGCCTCGGCCGCGTCGACGATCCTCTTCATGATCATGCTCGTGGTGGGGCTGTTGCAGATCAAGCTGCTCGAACGATCCGGAAAGGAGGATTGATGTCTCGCCTCCGCCTGGGCTTCTGGCTGATCGCCGTCCCCATGTCGCTGCTCGCCCTGGCGACGATCTACCCCCTGCTGTTCACCGCCAACGTCGCGATGAAGACGCGCCGTGACTACATTCTCGACCGGTTCTCCCTGACCGACGCTCTGCGGTGGGAGAACATCAGCGCGGCGTGGAACAGCGTCGGCATGGGCCGCTACTTCGTCAACTCACTGTTCGTGGTGACCGTGTCGGTGCTCCTGCTGCTGCTGTTGGGGTCGATGGCCGGTTTCGCCCTGAGCCAACTGCGGTTCCGTGGCTCGTCGGCGTTGTTCCTGGGTTGCCTCGCGGGTCTCTTCATCCCGTTCCAGGTGATCATGGTGCCGCTCGCGCGGATCATGGCCGACACCGCGCTCATCGACACGTACCCCGGACTGATCCTCGTCTACGTGGCTCAGTTCCTGCCCTTCACGGTCTTTCTCATGACCAGCTACTACAAGGGCATTCCGCCGGAGATCGTCGACGCCGCGCGCATCGACGGCAACACCGTGTACGGCGTGTATCGCCGGATCATGCTGCCCCTGGGCACCCCGGCGCTGCTGTCGGTAGGCATCCTCAACGCCCTGTTCTGCTGGAACGACGTCCTGATGGCGCTGGTGATGATGCCTTCGGCCGATCACCGGACGCTCATGATCGGGGTGACCTCGTTGCGCGGGCAGTACTCCGACAACATCCCCACCTTCGCCTCCGGGGTGCTGATCGCCGCGATACCCGTCCTGTTGGTCTACCTGTTCCTCCAGCGCCAAATTGCCGACGGTGTGGCCGCCGGTTCCACGAAGGGTTGACATGCGGATCACGGGATATCGGACGCTCTCCACGGTCCAGGAATGGGGGCGACCCGTCGGCGACGCCAACGGGGTGTTCGCCGACGGGGTGGTCCCGGTCTCGATCGTCATCGTCGACACCGACGAGGGCATCTCGGGAGTCGGCCTCGGGCCGCACGTCGAGATCGAGCGGATCTTCCCAGCCATCGAGGGTGAAGACCCCCGGGCCGTGACGTCCCTGTACGACCGCATGTTGCGGCACACCTTCAAGGCGGGCCACGCCGGGCCGGTGTTCGGCACCATCGGCGCTCTGGACACCGCGCTGTGGGACATCAAGGCGCAGGCCGCCGGCGAACCGCTGTGGCGGCTGCTGGGCGGACGAGACCGGCGGGTCACCGCCTACGCGTCCGGGCTGGACATCGGGCTCACCGACGACGAACTCGTCGCGGAGTACGAGGTCTACGCGAGCCACGGCCTACGAGCGGCCAAGCTCAAGGGTGGCCTCGACATCGAGAGCGACAGGCACCGCCTCAGCCTGGTCAAGGAGGTTCTGACCGAGGCCGGGCGCGGCCGGCGGCCGGGTCTGATGCTCGACGTCAACGAGGCGTGGACCCGCAAGCAGGCCGTCCGGCACGTCTGCGAACTGGAACGCACCCTCGACCTCATCTGGATCGAGGAGCCGGTCCGGCGCTGGGACGCCGAGGGTCTCGCCGCGGTCAGCCGAGGCGTGTCCGCGTCGGTCGCCACCGGTGAGAACCTCACCGGGCTCGAACAGTACCGCCCGCTGATCGCCGCCGGCGCGGTCGACATCGTCCAGATGGCGGCCGTCTGGGGGGTCACCCACTTCCTGCGCGCGTCCGCCCTGGCCCACGCCCACGACCTGCCGGTCAGCCCGATCGGCAACAGCCCGGTCGGGCTGCTGCACGCCGCGACCTCGGTGCCGAACCACCTGACCAGCGAGTTGCAGGACCTGCACTCTCCGGTTGGTGTCTCCATCGACCTGCACGTCGAGGATGGCGCCTTCATCCTCGGCGACTCACCGGGGCTGGGGGTCCGGGTGGACGAGGAGCGGATCCGGGCGGCCAACCGCCGCCCGCAGGCGCAGACTGCCGACAGCCCCAACGTCCGGCCGGAGCGGGCCGGACGGCGGCTGCTGGCCGGGGTCGACGGGGTGATCCCCACCCGCCAGGTGCCTGCCGTGCCGCTGAACTCCCGCAACGAGGTGTCGCCGACCGTACGGCACTGAGCTGACCACCAGAACGAGGGAAGGCGTGGGTGCATCGCGACGGCGATGCACCCACGACCATGCCCGGTCGGCACGACCGACGTACCGACCGTCGAGACGGAGGAACGATGAAGGCAGTCGTCTACCGGGGGGCGCGAAACCTCGGAATCGAGAACCGTGACCCGGAGCCGCCGGGTCGCGGCCAGGTACGGATCGAGGTGGCGTACACCGGGATCTGCGGTACGGATCTGCACATCTACCACGGCGACATGGACGCCCGGGTCGGTGACTCCGCGATCATCGGGCACGAGATGTCCGGGCGCATCGCGGCCGTCGGCGAGGGCGTGACCGGCTGGAACATCGGTCAGCCCGTCACCGTGATGCCGACCCGACCCTGCGGACGGTGCGCCGCCTGCCAGCGTGGCAACTCCCACGTCTGCCACGCGATGAACTTCCTCGGCATCGACTCGCCGGGCGCCATGCAGTCCTCCTGGACCGTGCCGGTGGAGCTGGTCCTGCCGCTGCCGGAGGAGTTGCCACTCGACCACGCGGCGCTCGTCGAGCCGGTCGCGGTCGCCGTGCACGACGTACGCCGGGGGAACGTGAGCGCCGACGACCAGGTGGTCGTGGTCGGCGGTGGGCCGGTCGGCGTCCTCATCGCCACCGTCGCGCGGAGCCGCGGCGCGCGGGTGCTCCTCGTCGAGCCGGACCCGTTCCGACGCGAGGTGGCGGAAGGGATCGGGATCGAGGCCGTCGACCCGCGATCGACAGATGTCGTCGCCTTGGTCAACGACCGTACCGATGGCGCGGGTGCCGACATCGCCTTCGAGGTGTCCGGCTCCGCGGCCGGCGTCACCACGGCGGTCGATGTCCTCACCACTCGCGGGCGGCTGGTGATGGTGGCGATCCACCCTCAACCCCGGGAGGTCAACCTGCACCGGTTCTTCTGGCGTGAGCTGGAACTCCTCGGTGCCCGGCTGTATCAGCGCGACGACATGGTGGAGGCGATCCAGCTGGTCGCCTCCGGTGCGATCCCGGCACGGCAGCTCATCTCCCGGGTCGAGCCGGTCGAGGCGGCCAGCGCGGCCTTCGCGGCGCTGGAGGGTGGCGGCGTCATGAAGGTGCTGCTCGATGTGCGGGAGGGTAACCAGTGACGGCCCTGTTCGACCTGTCCGGACGGACCGCCGTCGTCACCGGGGCGCGGCGCGGTATCGGCCTCGCCATGGCCGAGGCCCTGGCCCGGGCAGGTGCCGACATCGTCGGCGTCTCCGCCCAGCTCGAAGCGGAGGGCAGCGAGGTCGAACGTCGGGTGCGAGCCACCGGCCGCCGGTTCACAGCGCTGCGGGCGGACCTCGGCGACCGGGCGGCCGTGCACGGGTTGGCCCGCGACATCGTCGCGCTCGGGCCGGTCGACATCCTGGTGAACAACGGTGGCACGATCGCCCGGACCCCTGCCGCGGAGCACCCGGACGAGATGTGGGACCACGTGATCGAGGTGAACCTCAGCAGCCAGTTCATCCTCAGCCGGGAGATCGGCCGGACCATGGTCGAGCGCGGCCGAGGGAAGATCATTTTCACCGCGTCGCTGTTGAGTTTCCAGGGCGGCATCACCGTCCCCGGTTACGCCGCGTCGAAGTCGGGCGTGGCCGGCCTCACCAAGGCGCTGGCGAACGAGTGGGCGGCGCACGGCGTGAACGTCAACGCCATCGCGCCCGGCTACATCGCCACCGACAACACGCAGGCGCTGCGCGACGACCCCGACCGCAACCAGGCGATCCTCGGCCGGATCCCGGCCGGGCGGTGGGGCCGGGCCGACGACCTCGGCGGTGCCACGGTCTTCCTGGCGTCGGCCGCGTCGGACTACGTCAACGGCGTCGTGTTGCCCGTCGACGGCGGCTGGTTGGGCCGATGACGGGCGCAACGAGGCCCGGGCGCGCCGGGATCGTCGACGCGCACCACCACCTCTGGGTCCGCGCACGGCACCCGCAGACGTGGATCGACCCGGTGACCATGGCGGCCATCGACGCCGACTTCGAACCCGCCGACCTCGCGCCGCCGGCGCAGGCGGCCGGGGTCACCGCGACAGTGGTGGTGCAGTCCATCGCCTCCGACACGGAGACGGTGGACCTGCTGGGCGTGGCGGCCGAGGACACCCTGGTACGTGGGGTCGTCGGCTGGGTGGACCTGACCGCCGACGACGTCACCGAGCGTCTCGGACGTCTACAGGCCGCCCGAGGTGGGGAACGCCTCGTCGGCATCCGCCACCTCGTGCAGTCCGAGAGCGACCCGGCGTACCTCGACCGCCCGGACGTCCGTCGGGGCATCGCGGCGGTCGGCGCGGCCGGCCTCGTCTTCGACCTGCTGGTACGCCAACACCAGCTCCCCATGGCCGCGCGTCTCACGCGCGACCTGCCCGAGGTGAGCTTCGTCCTCGACCACCTGGGCAAGCCCGCGCTGGGCAGTCCGGAGCTGGCGGAGTGGAGCCGGGACCTGCGGTCGTTGGCGGCCTCGCCCAACACGACGGCGAAGCTCTCCGGGCTGGTGACGGAGGTGCCGCTCCCGCAGTGGACGACGGGTGACCTTCGACCCGCCGTCGAGGACGCCCTCGACGCGTTCGGGCCGGACCGACTGATGTTCGGCTCGGACTGGCCGGTCTGTCTGCTCGCCAGTTCGTACCAGCGGTGGGTCGACACCCTGGCAGAGCTGCTGGAGGGCCAGGACGGGGCCGACCAGGCGTCGGTCTGGGGCGAGACGGCCCGCCGCGTCTACGGGCTGGAGGCGTCATGATGGCGCGCGCACTGCCGCGCCGGCCGCAGCTACGGCTCACCGAGCTGGGCTTCGGCGCGGCCCAGGGCGGCAACCTGTACCGGACGACGACGGACGAGGAGTTCGCCTCGGCTGTCGACGCCGCGTGGGAGGCGGGCGTCCGGTACTTCGACACCGCGCCGCACTACGGTCTCGGGCTGTCCGAGCGCCGCCTCGGTGCGGCGCTGCGCCAACGGCCGCGAGACGAGTACGTGGTGTCGACGAAGGTCGGGCGACTCCTGGTGCCGTCGCCCCAGGACGCGCACCTACGGGACTCCGACGGGTTCGACGTGCCCGCGACCCACCGGCGCGTGTGGGACTTCAGCCGAGACGGCGTGCTCCGCTCGATCGAGGCCAGCCTGGGCCGGACCGGGCTGGACCGCATCGACATCGTCTACCTGCACGACCCGGACGACCACTGGGAGCAGGCCGCGCACGAGGCCGTACCCGCCCTGATCGACCTGCGCGACCAGGGCGTCGTGGGTGCCATCGGCGCCGGCATGAACCAGTCGGCGATGCTGGCGCGGTTCGTCCGGGAGACCGACGTCGACGTGATGATGTGCGCCGGGCGGTACACCCTGCTCGAACAGGGCGCGGCGGCCGACCTGCTGCCGGCCGCCGAGAACCGGGGGGTGGGCGTGGTCATCGCGGGCGTCTACAACTCCGGGCTGCTGTCTCGGGACCGGCCGCCGGCCGACGCCGTCTACAACTACCAGCAGGCCCCGGAGGCGCTGATCGAGCGGGCGCGGCGGATCGCCACGGTCTGCGAGACGTACGGGGTGACGCTGCCGCAGGCGGCCCTCGCCTTCGTCCGCCGGCACCCGGCAGTGGTGTCGACGGTGGTCGGCGTCCGCAACGAGGCGCAGGTGGTCGAGACGGTGCGACGGTCCGGGATCGTCGTACCCGAGGAACTGTGGGATGACCTGGCCGCGGCCGGGCTGCTCGCCGCGCCGCCCGGTCGGCCTGCCTGATTGACGACGACGTCCCGGCCGGGACCGGCTCCGTTCCTCGGATACCGGTCCCGACCGGGACGTCAGTTGTTACCGCGACAGCCGCGGGGTCACACCGCGGTGAACCGCCACTGCTGGTTGGCAGCGCTGTGGCAGGTCCACTGCAACAGTCGGGCGCCGTCGGTGGTGGCAGCACCGTTGACGTCCACGCAGAGGCCGCTCAGCACACTCTTCACCGTGTACACGGCGGAGGTTCCCGTCGCGGTGGCGGTGAACTTCTGCTGGTTGCCGTTGTTGCAGGTGGCCTGCTGGAGGAAGGCCCCCGCCGCGGTCGAACTGCCGACCACCTCGACGCACTTGCCGCTGTGCACCGCCTTGAGGTAGAGCGCGCCGTTACCGGCGTCGACGGCCTGCCACCTCTGGTTGTTGGCACCGGTGTTCGCCCACTGGGTGATCTGGGCGCCGTCGGCGGTGGAGACACCGCTGACGTCCATCAGCTTGTTGCTGTGCTGCGCCGTGACCGTGTAGGTCTTGCCCGCCAGGCCACCGCCGTTACCACTGCCGGGTGTCCCGACGCCGTTGCCGCCGAAGGTGTGCGAGTCCAGATCGAACGAGTTGCTGCTGTTCTTGAACACCATGTAGAGCGTCTGTGTGCCGCTGAGCGCGGCGACGC
Organism: Micromonospora ureilytica; assembly: GCF_015751765.1. NCBI lineage: Bacteria > Bacillati > Actinomycetota > Actinomycetes > Micromonosporales > Micromonosporaceae > Micromonospora > Micromonospora ureilytica. Next base: position 3,561,787 of record NZ_JADOTX010000001.1, on the reverse strand, counting down.
TCACCGGAGTCGTGGACTGGTAGTTGTCCCAGCCGCCCGTACTGGGCACCGTGGTGGTGGCCAGCAGAGTGCCGGTCGGCGAGCCGGCGCGCAGCTCGATCGAACCACCACCGGAGGGCGACGACACGCGGTAGCTGACCGTCGAGATGCCCGACAGGTTCATCGGGCTGAACGCGATCCAGTCGTTGGTGGAGATGTCACCGACGCGCTTGGTGCTCTCCGCCGCCGCCTGGTCGACGACCCGGATGCCGGACTGGCTGCTGAAGTACTCGGACTGCTTGTGCTTCGGCTGGAGAATCGCCTGCGCGGTGCCGGTGAGCGGGGACCCGCCCCCCGAGCCGCCGTTGTCGGTGTACCGCGCGTTCAGCACGTAGAACAGGTTGGCGCCATCCGGGTGACCGCCGAGCAGGTCGGTGGAGATGGTGCCCGAGCAGCCCGGGTACTCAGTGGTCTCGTGCGCGTGGTCGTCGTGACCCAGCGCCGGGTTGAGGATGACCTTCGAGCAGTCGACGGTGCCGCCGTCCGGATCGGTCACGCTGATCTGGTACGACACCTTGTCACCGAAGGTCAGCATGCCTCCGTTGCCCGGTGTGGTGATGGTGACCACCGGCGCGCTGTTGCCGACGGTGATCGGGACGTTGGCGAAGCCCGTCTTGCCGGTGCTGTCGGTGACCTTCAACTGGGCCGTGTAGTTGCCGTTGGAGGTGTACGTCTTCGACGGGTTTGCCGCCGTCGAGGTGGTGCCGTCGCCGAACGTCCACAGGTAGCTCAGCGTGTTGCCGTCCGGGTCGGACGTGCCCGCGCTGCTGAACTGGACGGTCAGCGGCGAGGAGCCACTGGTGGGCGTGCCGGTGGCCTTGACGATCGGTGACCGGCCGCCCTGGATGTAGTCGATCCGGTAGAGCCCGGAGTCGCTGTTGCCGCCACCGAAGTTGGTGCCCCACTCCAGCAGGTAGAGCGAGCCGTCCTTGCCGAATTCCATGTCCATCGGCTTGTTGAAGTTGCCGCCGGGCAGGAACGGGTTGGTGCGGGTCACCGCCGTGGAGGAGTCGAAGTGCACCTCCTTGATGTAGTTGCGCGACCACTCGTAGAAGAAGTGCACCCCGTCGTAGTAGGGCGGGAACTTCGTCGCGGACGGGTTCGACGCGTCGTACCGGTAGACCGGGCCGCCCATCGGCGCGGAACCGCCGGAGCCCAGCTCCGGGAAGGTCGTCGAGGCGGGGTAGCCATACCAGATGTTCGGCATGACGACCGGCTTCAGGCTGGTCAGGCCGGTGTTGTTCGGCGAGTTGTTGACCGGCGCGGAGCAGTTGAACTTCGAGCCGACGACGCCGGTGTCCGGGTTGAACGGCGCGTAGGGCTGGTTGTTGCCGTGGCAGAACGGCCAGCCGTAGTTGCCGGGCGTCTTGATCACGTTGAGCTCGACCAGGCCCTCGGGGCCGCGGTTAGTGGTGGGCGGGTTCCGGTCCGGTCCGTAGTCGGCCAGGTAGACCCAGCCGGTGGCAGCGTCGATCGAGAAGCGGAACGGGTTGCGGAAGCCCATCGCGTAGATTTCCGGCTTGGTCTGCGCCGTGCCCTGGGGGTAGAGGTTGCCGGACGGGATGGTGTAGCTGCCGCTGGCTCCGGGGCGGATGCGCAGCAGCTTGCCGCGCAGGTCGTTGGTGTTACCCGCGGTCCGGGCGGCGTCCAGGTTGGACTTGCCCGAGCGCCAGTCCAGCGGGGCGTAGCCCTGCCAGTTGGGGTCGAGGTTCGGGGGCGTGTCGTCGCCGGTGCCGATGTAGAGGTTGCCGTCCGGGCCGAACTCGATGTACCCGCCGGTGTGGCCGGGCTCCGGGAACGTCCGGTCGCGGTACGCGGGGATGTCGATGATCGTCACGCCGCTGGACGTGTTCAGCGTGTCGCCGCTCATCGTGAAGCGGGAGACCCGGTTGACGTCGGTCGAGCTGCTCGCCGGCGAGTGGTACAGGTACACGTACCCGTTGGTGGCGAAGTTGGGGTCCAGCGCCATGCCGGTGAGGCCGTCCTCACCGCCGGTGTAGACGCTCAGCGTGCCGGCGGTCACCGTGCTGTTGGTGGAGGGCTTGAAGATCTTCAGCTGCCCGCCGCGCTGGGCGTAGAACACGCGCCCGTCCGGGGCCACGGCCATCGCCATCGGGTCGACGGTGTTGTCGTCCAGGGTGCGCTTCTCGAAGTTGCCCCAGACGGTGCCGCCGCAGTCGCCGGCGGCGTTACCGGCGGCCCACTTGATGCCACCGAGGACGTGGTTCTGGAAGTTCGTCTCGCTGTAGGAGGCGATCGCGTGGCCCATCGCGGTGGCCCACACCCGCCCGCCGCCGGTGTCCCGACACCAGGAGATCGGGTGGTCCGGGCCCATCGCCCGGGATCCCGGGTTGTAGGTGCGCTCGTCGGCGGTCACCAGGACGTGCACCTTGCCGCGCGGGTTGGCGTCGAAGTTGTACCACTCTTCGCTGCGGGTCCACCGATCCGGCAGGCTGGCCGTCGACGGGTGCTTCTTGTCGGCGACGATGGCGGTGCCCTGCAGCACGCCGGGCGAGTGCTCGGGCATGTGGGCGCCGCCGTTGATGGTGTTGTCCCACCACGGGTACTCGGACTCGATGCCCATGTCGGTGGCGTTGTGGACGGCCACGATGCCCTTGCCGCTGGCGAGGTAGCCCTCCACCGCCTGGCGTTGGGCGGTCGAGGTCCAGACCATGCCGGAGGTCTGGAGCATCACGATGACGTCGAAGGTCGCGAGGTTGGCGGCGGTGAAGACGCTCGAGTCCTCGGTCGCCACCACCTCGAAGTTGTTCGCTGTGGCCTGCTGCTGGACCATGGCGATCGCGGCGGGGATCGAGTCGTGCCGGTAGCCGGTGGTCTTGCTGAACACCAGGGCGCGGAAGGCCGGGGCCGCCGACGCGGGTGGAGCGAGTCCGAGCGCCAGCAACAGGCCGGCGATCACTGAGATGAGCAATGTGTTGCGACGCATGCCGTCTCCTAGGTTGGGCGGGCAACTCCGATTGCCACCACGGGCCCCACGGCGCGCCAGGTTGTGCCTGGACGCGCAAGGGTGCACGGGGTGCGGTGGTCGGTCCTCGTGCCGTTCGCCGAAACGGCAGTCAGACCCGCAGGACGTCACACAGCGTGATGATCGCTGTAGGTCTCGTCCGGTGATCCACGAGGTCAGGATGAGCTAGGGATAGAACAGTGTCAATCAATGGAGTGACGTCCGACGTCCTGCCCAGGTGACGACGGTCGTGCGCGACTCCCTCGCTGCGGCGCCGCTGTCGATCGGGTGACGGCCCTGGCAATCAGCCCCGGTCGAGGATTGCGGACCCGCATCCAAACATCTATCTTCATACGTGTGATGTTTCGTTGATGTCAAGGGAATGTTCGCAACACGCGAACATAAGTCCCCATCGATAGCTGCGAAAGTTCGCCGGGCGGTCCTTCAGAGCCGCCGGAGCGCGGTGCTGGATCCAGTCGATAACTACTATCTGTGAGGGCTTTCGGGATGTCAGATCCACCGCCGACGCCGCTTCTCAGCCTTCGGGGCATCGGCAAGTCCTTCCTCGGAGTCCGCGTTCTCGACGGTGTCGACCTCGATGTCGCGCCCGGCGAGGTGCACGCCGTGGTCGGTGAGAACGGTGCCGGGAAGTCGACCCTCATGAAGATCGTCTCGGGCGGGTACGCCCCGGACGGAGGCACTGTCGAGTTCGCCGGTGCGTCGCGTACGTTCCGTGGCCCACGGGACGCGCAGCGGGCCGGCATCGGCATCATCCACCAGGAGTTCAACCTGCTCCCGGAGCGCACCGTCGCGGAGAACGTGTTCCTGGGGCACGAACCGGTCCGTCGCGGGCTCGTCGACCGTCGGGGAATGCTCGACCGGACCACCCGACTGCTCGCCTCGATCGGTGAGACCACGTTGCCGGCCGACGCCCGGGTGGGGCAGTTGGGCGTCGCGCAGCAGCAGGTCGTCGAGATCGCCAAGGCGCTGGCCCTGGACGCGCGGCTGCTCATCATGGACGAGCCGACCGCCGCGCTGGCCGACCACGAGGTCGAGCTGCTCTACGGGCTGGTGCGCCGCCTCCAGGAGCGGGGCATCGGACTGCTGTACGTCTCGCACCGGCTCGCCGAGGTCTTCGACCTGTCCGGTCGGATCACAGTTCTCAAGGACGGTCGTCGGGTAACCACAGTGGACACCGCGGACACCACCGGCGACCAGTTGGTGCGGCACATGGTCGGTCGGGAACTGTCCAGCTACTACCCGGACCGGGCCGCCCCGGAGGACCGGGGCCCGGTGCGGCTCAACCTTCGCGACGCGGGAAACCGGAAGCTGCGGGACGTCAACCTCCAGCTGCGCGCCGGCGAGGTGCTCGGCATCGGCGGCCTACAGGGCTCCGGGCGGTCCGCGCTGGCCCGTGCGATCTTCGGGGTGTCACCGTTCACGACCGGCGACGTCACGCTCGACGACCGGCCGGTCCGACTGCGCTCACCCCGCACCGCGATGCGGGCCGGCATCGCCTACGTCACCGAGGACCGCAAGGGCGAGGGGATCGTCCCCCGCCAGTCGGTGCTCGACAACGCGCTGCTCGCCAGCCGGGCCGTCTTCGCCGCTCGGTCCGGCCGGGCGGCAAGGACCGTCCGCGTACGCCAGTTGCTGGCCGCCGTGGAGATCCGCGGCGCCGGCGACGACCAGGAGATCCGCTTTCTGTCCGGGGGCAACCAGCAGAAGGTCGTGCTGGCCCGATGGCTCGCGCTCAACCCACGGATCCTGCTCTTCGACGAGCCGACCCGGGGCATCGACGTGGGCGCGAAGTCAGCCATTCACGACCTCGTCCGCCGCCTCGCCCGCGATGGCGCGGCCGTGCTGATGATCTCGTCCGATCTACCGGAGCTGCTGGGGATGAGTGACCGCATCGTCGTCATGCGGGACGGCCACGTCGCGGGCGAACTGCCCGCCGGCGCGACCGAGGAGGAGGTCGTCGCGTTGGCGGTCGGCACCGTGCGGGAGACGGCCCAGTGAGCGCGAGGAGTGAGCCGGGGTTGCGAGCCCCGCAGTCGCGAACCGAGGTGGCCCAGTGAGCGCGAGGAGTGAGCCGGGGTTGCGAGCCCCGCAGTCGCGAACCGAGGTGGCCCAGTGAGCGCTTTGTCGCTGCTGCCGGCCCGGCGTTCCGTACCGGGCGTGTTCGTGGCACTGACCCTCACCCTGACGATCGGCTGGCTGGTCGTCCTGCTCGACGGCGGTCAGCTCTTCAACCAGTCCACGACGGTGAGTCTGCTGCACGTCGCCGCCGGTCTCGGGTTGGTCGCGGTCGGCCAGACCCTGGTGATCCTGGGGGGCTCGCTCGACCTCTCGGTGGCGTACGTGATCAGCCTCAGCACTCTGGTCGCGGCCGAGACGATGAACGGCAGCGACGGTGCGGTGCTGCCGGCGATCGGTCTGGTGCTCGTCGTCAGCGCCGGCGTCGGGCTGCTCAACGGGCTCCTCGTCACCAGGTTCCGGGTCAACGCGTTCATCGCGACCCTCGGCGTCGGGCTGCTGCTCAAGGGTTACCTCGACAACGGCTACGACGGCCCGGCCGGCACCACCGCACCCTCGCTGGTGCAGGCGCTCGGCTACCAGCGCGTGGGGCCGGTGCCAGTGTCGTTCCTGCTGCTGATCGCCGTGACCGCGGCGGCCTGGTTCGCGCTCTCGCGGACCCGCTTCGGCCACCATCTGGTCGCCGTCGGCGGGGATCCGGAGGTGGCCCGGCTCTCCGGTGTCCGCAACGACCGGGTCCTCGTCACCGCCCACGTCCTGTGTTCGATGTGCGCGGGGCTCGCCGGCATCTATCTCGCCAGTCGGCTCGGCTCGGGTGCCCCGCGCGTCGGCACCGAGGGCCTCTACGACCTGGAGTCGATCGCCGCGGTGGTGATCGGCGGGACCGCCCTCGCCGGTGGGCGCGGCGGCGTCGTCGGCACGGTCGGCGGGGTGCTGCTGCTCGCCAGCATCGACGCCATCTTCAACCAGCTCGAGGTCGACGCCTTCTTCAAGCAGGTGATCCGGGGCGTCATCATCATCGCCGCGGTCGCCGTCTACGCCCGCCGGGCCATGCGAAAGGCGGCCTAGCCATGCAGACCGTCCAGCCCCGTTCCCTGTCGCTGCGTCTGCCGCGGGTGCGTCCCGGTGGTGTCCTGCCGATCCTCGCGATTCTCGCGGTGCTGTTGGTCCTCGTCGGCATTCGGCAGCCCGACTTCCTGGCCCCGCCGTCGCTGATGTCCTTCCTCGGTCGTTCGGCGCCGATCATCCTGCTCGCCGCCGGTCAGTACTTCGTGATCGTCTCCGGTGAGTTCGATCTCTCGGTCGGGTCGCTGGTCACCGCGCAGGTGGTGGTCGCCGCCCGGCTGATCGACAGCGACCCGGCGCGTACCTGGCCGGTGGTGCTGCTCCTGCTCGCCTTCGGAGCACTGGTCGGGCTGGTCAACGGCCTGATCACGACGCGGCTGCGGGTGCCGTCGTTCATCACCACCCTCGGCATGTTCCTGATCCTGGTGGGCGCGGTCTACCTGTGGTCCGACGGCGCCCCGAAGGGTGGGCTCTCCGAGGAGTTCCGGCGGTTCGGCCGCCGCGCCTTCGAGGACGTTCCGGTGCTGGGCCGCGTGCCGTTCGCGCTTGTGGTCCTGGTGGTCGTCGCGGTGGCGGCGGTGCTGCTGATGCGGTCCGACTTCGGTCGGACGCTCGTCGCCGTCGGCGACAACCCGCGCACCGCCGAGCTGAGTGGGGTACGCGTATGGCGTACCCGGACTTTCGCCTTCATCCTCAGCGGGCTCGCGGCGGCGGTGGCGGCGATCCTGTTGGGCGGCTACAGCGGCGTGTCGTTCCAGGCCGGAGCGGGCCTGGAGTTCGGTGCGATCACCGCGGTCGTCCTCGGTGGTGTGGCGCTCGGCGGGGGTCGCGGCGCGGTCGTCGGAGCGATGCTCGGCGCGCTGACCCTCGAACTGCTGTTCGCCCTCATGAATTTCTACGGCGTCTCCGGCGCCCTCAGGTCGACCGTCCAGGGCGCGATCATCCTGCTCGCCGTGGCGGTCTCGGCAACGCGTTCTTCGTCGAGATAAAGGGGAAACCATAGTGCGACGTTCCATGGCGGCGCTTGCCGCTGTCACCCTGCTGTCCCTAGCCGCCTGTTCCACCGACGAACCGGCCGCAGGCCCGTCGGGGAGTGCATCCTCCGCCGCTGGGTCCGGCACCGGGGACCAGTCGAAGTTCTTCGTACAGGCCGACTACGACGCCGAGCTCGCGCTGCTCGACGCGGCACCGACGGGCCCGGCCGACAAGCCGTGGGAGCAGGTGCTCAACCCGACGATGGTCGACACCGCCAAGTTCAAGAAGAGCGGTCCACACAAGATCTGCTTCTCGAACGCGGCCCTGAACAACCCGTGGCGTCAGGTCGGGTTCAAGACCATGCAGGCCGAGGTCGAGGCGCAGAAGAGCCGCATCAAGGAGTTCGTGCACGTCGACGCCGAGGGCAAGGACCAGAAGCAGATCGCGGACATCAACGATCTGCTCGGCAAGGGCTGCGACGCCCTCATCGTCTCGCCGAACACCACCGCCACGCTCACCCCGGCCGTCGAGGCGGCCTGCAAGGCCGGGCTGCCGGTCGTCGTCTTCGACCGTGGTGTCAACACGAAGTGCCCGGTGACGTTCATCAACCCCATCGGCGGTTACGGGTTCGGCCACGTCGGCGCCGAGTTCGTCAGCCAGAAGATGAAGCCCGGCGGCAAGGTCCTCGCCCTGCGGATCCTGCCCGGCGTCGACGTCCTGGAGACCCGCTGGTCGGCGGCGAAGGTGGCGTTCGACAAGGCGAAGGTCGACGTCGTCGGTGTCGAGTTCACCGACGGTGATCCGGCCAAGACCAAGAAGATCGTCGACGACTACATCCAGCGGTACGGCACGATCGACGGAGTCTGGATGGACGCCGGCGCGGTGGCAGTCGCGGCGGTCGAGGCGTTCCAGGACGCGGGCAAGCCCGTTCCGCCGATGAACGGTGAGGACCAGCTCGACTTCCTGAAGATCTGGAAGGACAAGAAGCTCACCGCCATCGCGCCGACCTACCCGACCTACCAGTGGCGTACGCCGATCATCGCGGCGCTGCAGATCCTCGACGGCCAGCAGGTGTCCAGCCCGTGGAAGCTGCCGCAGCCGACCGTCACCCAGGACAACCTGGACCAGTACCTCGACGCGGGCATGCCGCCGCTGCACTACGCGATGTGCGGTTGCACCGACCTGCCCGGCTACCCGCAGCGCTGGAAGTAGGCCCTGATGTACGCCATCGGCGTCAACCCCTGGGTCTGGGCCTCGCCGGTCGACGACAAGGCCCTGGCCGAGCTGATCCCGCGGATCGCCGCGTTCGGCTTCGACGCTGTCGAGTTGCCGATCGAGCAGCCCGGCGACTGGGACCCGATCCGTACCCGGGACCTGTTGGCGGCGCACGGCCTCGTCGCCGCCGGTGTCTGCGTGGTCACCTCGCCGGGGCGGGAGCTGGTCGACGCCGCGCCCGCGGTGGTCGAGTCGACGGTGGCGTACCTCAAGGGCTGCGTGGCGAGCGCGGCGGCCGTCGGCGCTCCGTGCGTCGGCGGTCCCGCGTACGCCTCGGTCGGCCGCACCTGGCGGATGTCACCGGCGGCTCGCGCGGCCTGCTACGCGGATTTCCGGCGGGCCCTGGCGCCTGTTGCCGAGGAAGCCGGCGAGCTGGGCGTGAGCATCGGTGTCGAGGCGTTGAATCGCTACGAGACGAGCGTCGTCAACACGATCGAGCAGACGGTCGAGTTGATCGACGGGCTTCCGCCGAACGTCGGCATCATGATCGATACGTACCACATGAACATCGAGGAGGCCGACCCCTACGCGGCCCTCGCCGTCGCTGGCCCGCACATCAAGCACGTCCAGGTCAGCGGCTCCAACCGGGGCGCACCCGGTGCTGACCACTTCGACTGGCCCCGCTTCTTCGCCGTCCTGCGGGACACCGGCTACCAGGGCGCGATCTGCATCGAGTCGTTCACCGGGGAAAACGAGGCCATCGCGGTCGCCGCGGCGATCTGGCGTCCGTTGGCCCCCTCGCAGGACCGTCTCGCCACGGACGGCCTGCGCTACCTCCGGGAGATCCTCGGATGACCGCCGCGACCCGCAACCCCCGTGCTGGTCGAGGCCGTTCCGCCACCCCCAACCCGAACTCACGTCAGGAGCACCGTCCCGTGTCCTCGTCCCTTTCGTCGCTGCGCCGACTGCTGGCCGGCGCCGCCGCGACAGCGGTGACCGCAATGGTCGCGGTAACCGCCTCGGCGTCCCCGGCCCTCGCGGCCACCACCACCCTCTACGCCTCCCCCTCCGGCACCGGCACGACGTGTTCGGCCAGCCAACCGTGTTCGCTGAGTGCCGCGCAGACCGCGGTGCGGGCGATCAACAGCTCGATGTCCGGTGACATCGTGGTGGAGTTGGCCAACGGCGCGTACCGGCTCTCGTCGCCGCTGCGGTTCACCGCGGCCGACTCGGGCAACAACGGCTATCAGGTGATCTGGCGGGCGGCCTCCGGCGCACGTCCGACCATCACCGGCGCCCGGGCGGTCACCGGCTGGTCTCTCGTCGACTCCGGGAAGAACATCTGGCGCGCCAACGTCGGCGCCGGGCTCGACTCCCGTCAGCTCTACGTCAACGGGGCCGTCGCCACCCGGGCACGCACCGCCGTCAACCGCTCCGACTTCACCTTCACCACGTCCGGCATGCGGTTCACCAACGGCGCGCTCAACTACCTCAACAACCTCGGCAACCAGAACCGGGTCGAGGTGGAGAGCGTCGGCTCGTTCACCGACCGGTACTCGCCGGTGCAGAGCATCAGCGGAAACTTCCTGACGATGCAGCAGCCCGCGTGGAACAACAACACCTTCGGGTTCGACACCCTCTCCAGCCCGCACCGCGCCGGCCCGTTCTACCTGGCCAACGCGTACGAGTTCCTGGACTCGGCGGGGGAGTGGTACCTCAATCCCAGCAACGGCCAGCTCAACTACATCCCGCTCAGCGGACAGAACATGAGCTCGGTCAGCGTGGAGCTGCCGCAGTTGCAGTCCCTGGTGAACGTCGGCGGCACCTACGACGCGCCCGCGCACCACATCTCGTTCAGCGGGATCACCTTCACCGGCACCAGCTGGCTCGGCCCGAGCAGCAGCAACGGTTTCGCCGACCAGCAGACCGGCGCCCACATCACCGGCACCTGGTCCCGTCCGTCCGACGCGCTGACCTCCTGCCAGGCCGGCTGCCCCCAGTTCGAGGCCACCCGGCCGAACTGGAACCAGATGCCCGCCGCCGTGCAGGTCTCCGCCGCGAACACCATCAGCTTCAGCGACTCCCAGTTCGTCAACCTCGGGCAGACCGCGATCGGCATCGGCAACGACGCCAACGCCCACGCCAGCGGCGTCGGCCTGGGGGCCAACAACATCACCGTCACCCGCTCCGAGATCGCCCGCAACTCCGCAGGTGGCGTCGTGGTCGGCGGCGTGCGGGCCGACGCCCACCACCCCAGTGACCAGCGGATGGTCAACCGCAACGTCACCATCAGCAACAACAAGGTGCATGATCTCGGTCTGGAGTACCGGGGCGTCGTCTCGATCCTCACGACCTACGTGAACACCTCGCTGGTCTCGCACAACGAGGTCTACAACATGCCGTACACCGGCCTGTCGGTCGGCTACGGCTGGGGCGCCAACGACGCCGGCGGCAGCCAGCACTACGCGAACCGGGGCCTGTACAACTACCAGCCGCGGTACTCCACGGCGACCACCGCGGCCAACAACCAGGTCATCGGCAACTACGTGCACGACGTCATGCAGCAGATGACCGACGGCGGGTGCATCTACTCGCTGTCGGCGAACCCGGGCGGGTTGATCGCCGAGAACTACTGCCTGCGCACCAACGGCTGGTTCGGGCTCTACTTCGACGAGGGCTCGCGCTACTACACCGCCCGCAACAACGTGTTCTCCTCCACCGGCACCTGGGCCACCGCCAACTACTGGTACGCGGAGAACATGGGCAACTACACCGTCACCAACAACTGGTCGACGAACAACAGCACGAACGTGACAAACGGCGACCGCGGCAACGTGGTCAACGGCAACGTCACGGTCAGCAACGGCAACTGGCCGTCGGGCGCGCAAACGGTGATCAACACGGCCGGCGTGCAGAGCGGTGGCAGCACCAACCCGACGAACGTGCAGCTCGTGGGCGCTCAGTCGGGTCGTTGCGCCGAGATCGGAAACTCCAGCACGACCAACGGCACTCAGGCCCAGATCTGGGACTGCATCAGTAACGTCGCCAACCAGCGGTGGACCCACACCGCGAGCCGGCAGCTCATGGTCTACGGCACCAAGTGCCTGGACGCCTCCGGCCAGGGCACCGTCAACGGCACGAAGGTGGTGATCTGGGACTGCAACGGTGGCACGAACCAGCAGTGGAACATCAACTCCAACGGCACGATCACCGGCGTGCAGTCGGGTCTCTGCCTGGACGCGAACGGTGCCGCGACGGCGAACGGCACGAAGTTGATCCTCTGGGCCTGCAGCGGCGGCACCAACCAGCAGTGGCAGGTGCGCAGCTGATCCGGTAGCTGGACCTCGACAGGTCCGGGTCGGGGCGAGACGCCTCGGCCCGGACCTGTCCGGTTACGGCTCCTGGACGACTGTCAACCCGGTCGAGGGGCCGTAGCGGACCGGGATGGGGTCGGTGAGTTCCCCGACGAATGTTCCGTCGACGTGGTCGAGGAAACCGATGAGGGACCAGTCGTCGGCGGGTCCGGGAACCAGTCGGGGCGCGTACAGGTGCGGGTGCGCGAAGGGCTGGGCGGACGCGATGTCCCACGGTCCGAGGGTGGTCTCGCCGGTCGCCACCCAGATCCGGTGGTCGTCGCGCCGAGCGCTGCCGGTGGCGTCGGTGGAGAACAGCAGCAGCGGCTGCCCGCCGAGGACGGCGACCTGGGGCACCTCCAGGTGACCGAAGCCGGCCGGGGTCGACAGCGGTGGCGCGACGGTCCAGGTGACGAGGTCGGTGGAGGTGGCGTGGCCGACGACGCCTCGGGTGTTCGCCGGCCCGGTGTTGGCGCGGGCGGTGATGAGCATGTGCCAACCCCCGCCGTCGGGGTCGGGGAACACCCAGGGGTCACGCCACGCCTGCTCGTACCACAGGTCCTTGTCCAGCAGCTCGTACCAGGTGGGGTCGGCCTGGACGATCGGTTCGGTGCCGTGCCGGTGCCACGTCATCAGGTCGTCGGAGACGGCCAGTCCGATGCGTTGGACGAGCCCGTCCTCGGCGTGACCGACCCCGGTGTAGAACAGGTACCACCGTCCGTCCGGCCCGCGGACCGTGCAGCCTGTCCAGGTCGCCAGGTCGTCCCAGCTGGGCGCGTCGGCGGGGACCACGGCGTCGGCGACCAGGCGCCACGAGCGCAGGTCCGTCGAGACGGCGTGGCCGATGGTGGCGCGGCGGTGGCGGCGGTGCGGGTCGTGCAGGGCGCGGGACGCGCGCAGGAAGAACACGTGCCAGAGGCCGTTGTCGTCGCGCGCGTACCAGCTGTCCCACACCCAGTGGTCGGGTAGACGAAGCATGGTCGGAAACCTAGCACTAAACCGTTTTAGCGTCGGCGAAGGCCAATCCGACGGTACGGGCCGGAGGGCGGCGGTCAGTCGGCCGGGGGCGCGAGGGACCGGCGTCGGCGCAGGGGCATCGGAACCAGCGAGGGCTCGGCGGCTCCCCCGTCCAGGAGCAGTTCGACAGCGCGCCGCCCCATCTGCTCGTGCGGCAGCGCCGTGGTGGCGAGGCTGGGCCGCAACCAGGCGGCGATCGGGTCGTCGTCGAACGAGATGACCGAGATGTCCTCCGGGACGGTCAGCCCCGCCTCGCCGAGCGCCTGGTAGGCGCCGAAGGCCAGTCGGTCGTTCATGCAGATGATCGCGCTGGGTCGCTTCGGCTTGCTCAGCAGGCCGCGCATGGCGGCGTACCCGTGCTCGGGCAACCACTCCGTGCAGAAACACTCGGCCAGGAGGTTGACGTCCGCCTCGTCCAGCGTCTGGCGGATGCCGTGCAGGCGGGCGCGGGCGGCGAGCGAGACCTCCGGGTCGTCCTCCTTGAGTCGGTTGCGGCCGATGAGCGCGATCGCGTCGCGGTGGCCAAGCTCCAGCAGGGCGGTGGCGACGGCGCGGCCAGCCCCCTCGTCGTCGGGGACCACGCTGGGCAGGCCGTCGGGGCTCGTGGCGTTGAGCAGCACCACCGGGCCGCCGAGGATGGCCGCCGGCACCGTCAGCCGTCGGGTCGCCATCGCCGCGTAGATCACCCCGTCGACCTGCCGGTCCAGGACGGCCTCGATCGCGTACTGCTCGAAGGTGGCATCGCCCTGCGTCTCGGTGATGAGCAGGACGTGGTCCCGTTCGCGGGCCGCGTCGAGGGCACCGCGGATGAGGTCACCGGCGAACCGGGTGGTGGCCACGATGTCGGAGACGAAAGCAATGGTGGCCGTCTTGCGGGTGCGGAGGCTGCGCGCCGCGAGGTTGGGCCGGTAGCCGAGCTCCTCGGCTGCGGCGAACACCCGCTGGTGCGCCTCGGCCGAGAGTCGGGTGCCCTCCCTGCCGTTGAGCACCATCGACGCGGCGGTCTTGGACAGCCCGGCCTTCCGCGCGACGTCGGCGAGTGTTGCTCTGTTGCGGCCCATCAGTCCTCCGAATCAGGCGCGGCGCCACAGGCGCCGCTCCCGCCCATCATGATGCGTCACCGTCCGGGATCCAGCGCCGGTCACGTCGGCGTGGTGTGAACCCGACGTTTCCGCACCGTTGCCAAGTTGTCCTTGACAGCTTCCCGTGCCACGCGCATGCTCTGCTAAATCAGTTTAGCGACCACTTCTGGTACATCCAGAGGTGCCTTCGATGGTTCTTTTCGCTGACCGTACGGGGTGCTGCGCTCGGGCGACTGGTCACGGCGTACGCGTGGAGATGTCAAGGAGTCATGAAATGGCAGAATTGCTGACAAAGTTGCCGCGACGGAGAACTGTGCTCCTCGCGTCGCTGCTGGCGCTAGGGATGACCGCGACGGCCTGTAGCGCCCCGGGGGAGGACCGGTCGTCGACCCAGAAGTCCGATGCCGCCGTCAAGACGGAGCTGGGCACCGACCCGATCACACTGGAGATGTACGCGGAGACCGGCTTCCCGCTGGCCAAGGCGCTGGCCGACGAGTTCTCCAAGCAGCACTCGAACGTCAAGTTCAACATCCGCGAGGACCAGTTCACGGTGATCGTGGAGAACGCGCCCCGGGTGATGGCCTCGGACAACTCGCCCGACATCATCCGGCTCCCCACCATGGTCGACCTGGTCAAGGACGACCTGCTCAAGAACCTCGACCCGTACTTCACCGCGTACGGGTGGGACAAGTTCCCCGCCTCGCAGCTCATGCAGTTGCGCGTCGGCGAGAACACCCGGGGCACCGGCTCGCTGTACGGGATGGGGCTCGGCTACAGCGTCACGGGCGTCTTCTACAACAAGAAGCTGGCCGGTCAGATCGGCATGACCCAGCCGCCGGCCACCGTCGCCGAGTTCGAGGAGTTGCTGGCCAAGGCGAAGACCGGCGGGGTCCAGCCGATCATGCAGTTCAACAAGAACACCGCGGGCATCAACTTCCCCCACCAGGCGCTGCAGAACCAGTTCGGCGACCCGACCCAGGTCGCCGACTGGATCTTCCAGAAGCCGGGGGCCACGTTCGACACCCCGGCCGCTCTGAAGGCCACCCAGACCATTCAGAAGTGGGCGCAGGCCGGCTACTTCACGAAGGACGCCAACGCCCTGGACTACGCGGGCATGGTGGGGGAGTTCCAGAAGGGCAACGGCCTGTTCATGTTCAACGGTGACTGGGAGTCGGCCAACCTCGACAAGTCGATGCCCGGCAACGTGGGCTTCTTCCTCTTCCCCACCGAGTCTCCCGGTGGCAAGCACGTGGCGATGTCCGCCCCCAACACCTTCGGCGTCTCCGCCAAGGCCAAGAACCCGGACGCCGCCGCGTACTTCCTGAACTGGGTCCACACCAATGCCAAGGCCCGCGAGATCTCGGTGACGGTCGGCGGCTCCAGCCCCGGCGGCCCGAGTGACCTGCCGGTGCCGAGCGCCGCCCCGAACACCGTGCTGGCCGAGACCCTGAAGGCGTCACAGCAGCTCGGTGCGGAGAACGGCGCGGTGGACTTCACCGCGAACGCGACCGGCGGCATCTTCGCCGCCGCGATCACGCCGGAGATGCAGAAGCTGATCGCTGGTCAGCAGACGCCCGAGGGGTACGTGAAGGCGGTCCAGGCCGAGTATCAGAAGGAACTGTCCCGATGACGTCTGCCCTCGGCAGCGCACCAACCGGGCGAGACGATCGTCGCGTCCGTCCCACCCCGACGCGGGCCCACCGGTTTCGGTGGGCCCGCGCGGCCGGGACCGGCTGGTTGTACGTCCTGCCCGCCCTGGTGATGTACGCGGTGTTCGTCCTGCGCCCGCTCGTCCTGACCCTCCAGTACTCCCTCTACGACTGGAACGGGATCGGGGTGGCCCGCTGGGTGGGCCTGGACAACTACCTCACCGTCTTCACCGACAGCGACCTGCTGAAGATCATCGGTAACGCGATCGTCCTGATCGTCTTCTTCAGCTTCATCCCGGTCGCGCTCGGGCTGTTGGTGGCGAGCATGGTTCGCCGGATCACCACCGGCACGTTCGGCACCGTCGTCCGGACCATCCTGTTCCTGCCGCAGGTCATCCCCCTGGTGGCGGCGGGCATCGCGTGGAGCTGGCTGCTCTCGTCGAACGGTCTGATCAACCAGGTGCTGCGCGCGGTCGGGCTGGGTGGCGTCGCCCGCGCCTGGCTCGGCGACTTCGACACGGCGCTGCCTGCCGTCGGCGTCATCGGGGCCTGGGTCCTGCTTGGCCTCTGCACGATTCTGCTGGTCACCGGCATGAGCAAGATCGATCCGGCGCTGTACGAGGCCGCCCGCCTGGACGGCGCCGGCCCGGTCCGCGAGTTCCTCGCCGTGACCCTGCCCAGCCTGCGCCAGGAGATCGGCGTCTGCCTCACCGTGACGATCATCGCGGCTCTGGCCAGCTTCGACATCGTCTACATCTCCACCAGCGGCGGCCCCGGCCTACAGACCACGGTGCCGGGCCTGGAGATCTACCGGCTGGCCTTCTCGCAGCGGCAGGTCGGGCTCGCCTCGGCGCTCGCAGTCGTACTCATGCTGCTGGTGCTGGCGTGTGTGCTGCCGATCCAGCGTCTCAGCCGAGGGGAGAAGCCGTGAACCTGAGCCGCCGCGAACAGGTGATCGGGCGCGCCTTCCTGATCGCCCTGATCGTCGTCACGCTGCTGCCGTTCGTGAGCATGCTGTCGGCGGCGTTGCAGCCCCGTGGCACCGTGCCGAGCGGGCTGGAGTGGCCGTCCGACCCGCAGTGGGGGAACTTCGCGGACGCCTTCACCGCCGCGAACATGGGTGCCCTGCTCCGCTCCAGCCTGCTCATCGTGGCCGGTGTGGTACCGGTGTCGGTGCTCATCGCGACCATGGCCGGCTTCGGGCTCGGTCAGCTACGGGTGCCCGGCGCCCGACTCGTCTTCGGCCTCTTCCTGCTGGGTCTGACCCTGCCCTTCGAGGCAGTGGTCACGCCGCTCTACTACCAGATGCAGGACCTCGGTCTGCTCAACACGCGCTGGGCGATCATCCTGCCGCTGATCGGCCTGTACATGCCGTTCGCGGTGTTCTGGATGCGCGCGCACTTCACAAACGTGCCGGTCGAGTTGTCCGAGGCGGCCCGGGTGGACGGCAGCAGCACGTGGCAGTTGTTCTGGCGGGTCCAGGTGCCGCTCGCCCGGCCGGCGATCGCCTCGCTGACGATCCTGATGTTCCTCTGGACGTGGAACCAGTTCCTCCTCGCCATCGTCCTCGTCGACGACGCCTCCAAACGCACGATGGCCGGGGCGCTCGGCGCGTTCCAGGGCCAGTGGGGCACCGACCTGGTGCTGCTGTGCGCCGGGTCGTTGCTGATCCTCACCCCGACCCTCATCGTGTTCCTGATCTTCCAGCGACAGTTCATCAAGGCCCTGATCCAAGGGTCAGTGAAGGGGTAGGCAGTGGTCACACAGCCGCAGATCCACGGCGACGTCGACGATCGCTACGGGCGCGTCGCCGACGTCTTCCGCGACAACTTCACCTCCCGGGGAGAGGTCGGCGCCGCGGTCACCGTCTACGTGCGGGGCCGCAGGGTCGTCGACCTGTACGGCGGGGTGGCCGACACCCGTACCGGGCGGCCCTGGGACGCGCACACGCCTGTCGTCGTCTTCTCCTGCACCAAGGGCATCCTGGCGATCTGCGCTTATCTGCTGGTCCAGCAGGGCCGGCTCGACCTCGATGCTCCGGTGACGCGCTACTGGCCGGAGTTCGGTCAGCACGGCAAGGCGGACATCCCCGTGC
This sequence comes from Micromonospora ureilytica, assembly GCF_015751765.1. Classification (NCBI taxonomy): domain Bacteria; kingdom Bacillati; phylum Actinomycetota; class Actinomycetes; order Micromonosporales; family Micromonosporaceae; genus Micromonospora; species Micromonospora ureilytica. Next base: position 3,544,295 of record NZ_JADOTX010000001.1, on the reverse strand, counting down.
GCTGGCTGCTCACGCACCAGGCCGGTCTGCCCGCGGTGGACCGACCCCTGACCCTCGACGAGGTCCTGGCGTGGGATCCGGTCATCAAGGCGATCGAGGCGCAGGCCCCGCTGTGGGAGCCGGGCACCGCGCACGGCTACCACTCGATGACCTACGGCTGGCTGGTCGGAGAGGTGATCCGTCGCGTTACCGGCCAGCTGCCCGGCGCGTTCTTCGCCGACACCGTCGCGGACCCGCTCGACCTGCGCACCTGGCTGGGGCTTCCGGCCGCCGAGAGCGACACCGTCGCCTGGGGCCTGGCGCCGCCCCCGGATCCCGACCCGTTCGAGGACCCGGTCGCGGAACGGGGCATCACCATGGGAGGCGCCTTCGCCTTTCCCGCCGACGCCGACGGCCTGGTGAGCTTCAACGACGACGCCATCCGGGCCGCCGGTGTCCCCGGCGCGGGCGCGGTGAGCACCGCCGACGGCCTCGCGCGCCTCTACGCCGCCTGTGTGTCGGACCTCCAGGGTGGACCGCTGCTCACGGCCGCGTCGGTGGACGACGCGGTAGTCGTCCGCTCGCATGGTCAGCAGCGGCACGGCCCGCCGGACACCGGGCAGCGCTGGGGTACCGGCTTCCTGCTGCACTCGCCACCGGCCCGGCCCCTGGTGGGCGAGCGCAGCTTCGGCCACGACGGCGCGGGCGGGAACCTGGCCTTCGCCGACGCCGAGCATCAGGTGGGATTCGGCTACGTGGTCAACCAGATGCGCGGGATGGGCGACGAACGCGCCAACCAACTGACCGCCGCCCTCCGCGCCTGCCTGAACGCCTAAAGGCCCCTGGGGCCCGGTGCGCTCTCGGTGATCATGAAGTTATTGCCGTCAATGACGGCGTGTCAGGGCAATAACTTCATGATCGCCGGGGTTGGAGCTGCGGTGGGACTGTCCACTGTGGTGAGTGATGGTGTTACGGGGATACTTCGGGCGCGTTTCATTGATTGTCTTGACAGGGGTTGTTAGCGATAACACGATGGCCTTCACGCCGCTCTCGCGTTTGGAGCTCGCCTTGGTCGTGTCGGTCCGCTCGCGTGTCCTGAACTCCGCCCGCAGATTCGCTGTGAACAGGCTGAACGTTGTCGCCCGCCGCGCCTCGCACACGCTGGTGGGCTTGGCGTCCACAATGTTTCCGCGTCGCCTCCGTCCACTGTGTGCGTTCGCATCGGCCGCCGTTCTCGTCGGTGCGAGCCTGGTTGCCACACCCGCCGCCGCGCACGGCGACGACGGATGGTCGCCCCGGTCGTCGTACACCTCGACCGACACCGGCGCCGGCACCTACTCGGTGCCGCTGCTCAACGCCGACGTGCCGGACATCAGCGTCGAGCGGGTGCCGGCCGCCGAGAACGACGAGGGCCGCGACATCTACTACATGATCAGCACGACGATGCACCTGAGCCCGGGCGCGCCGATCATGAAGTCGTACGACCTCGTCAACTGGGAGATCGTCAACTACGTCTTCGACCGGGCGAGCATCGGCGACTCGTTCTCCCTGCGCAACGGCCAGAACTCGTACGGCCAGGGCCAGTGGGCGTCGTCGCTGCGCTACCACGACGGCACGTTCTACGCCGTCTTCAACACCAACAACCTCAGTGGGGCGTACCTCTACCGCACCGACGACATCGAGAACGGTCCGTGGCAGCGCACCGCCCTCGGCCGTGGCCTGCACGACCCGTCGCTCTTCTTCGACGTCGACGGCACGCCGTACATCTTCTACGGCTCCGGCGGCACCAGCGCCGTCCGCCTCAACGCCGACCTGACGGCCATCGCGCAGGACTACCCGAACATCTTCACGGCGAACAACTACGCCGGGCAGCCGTTCATCGGCGGGCTCTTCGAGGGCGCGCAGGTCTACCACATCGACGGCTGGTACTACGCCGTCATCATCACCTGGCCGTCCGGGCAGGGCCGCCAGGTCGTGATGTTCCGGTCGAAGGACCTGCTCGGGCGCTACACCTCGGCCGGTGGGGTCAACACCTACGAGGCGCGCGGAGTGCTCAACTCCAACGGCTTCGCGCAGGGCAGCCTGGTGCCGATCAGCCGCGCGGGCGGCGGGACCGACTGGCACGGCATGTTCTTCCGGGACACGTTCCCGATCGGTCGGATCCCGGCGCTCATCCCCGCCACCTGGCAGGACGGGTGGCCGACCTTCGGCACCAACGGGGTCGTGCCGGTCAACGGCCTGTTCGACAAGCCGATCCGGCTCAGCCCGGCCGAGGAGGCGTTCGAGCGGCAAAAGAGCATCGTCGCCTCGGACGACTTCGCCAACGACGCGCCGCACAGGGCGTACCAGGACGAGCAGTGGACGGTTCCCGCGCCGCTCGACCCGGCGGAGATCGCTCCGAACGGATCGCGGCTGGACCTGGCGTGGGAGTGGAACCACGCCCCGGACAACAGGTACTGGTCACTCACCGACCGCGACGGCTGGTTGCGGTTGACGGCCGGCACTGTGGTCACCGGCCAGTACGTCTACACGAAGCTGTCCAACCGGGCCGAGTTGGCGTGGTTCGAGGAGGCACGCAACACGCTCTCGCAGCGGACGTTCGGGCCACGGCAGTCGGTGCAGACCCGGATGGACATCTCCGGGATGAAGAACGGCGACGTGGCGGGCCTGGCGGCCTACAACCGCGGATTCTCGTACGTGGCGGTGAAGCGCGTCGGCGGCGTGAACACCCTCGGCGTCGTGAACCGGTCGCAGCCGTTCGCTGTCGACCTCGACCAGTCGACGCTGGAGAACTTCGTGTCGGGCACCACTGTGTCGCTGGACGCCGCGACCGAGGTGCACGTGAAGGCGGACCTCGACTTCTCGTCGCCGGTGGGTCAACTGTGGACGACGTTCTACTACAGCCTGGACGGGGTCCAGTGGACCCGGCTCGGCAACCGCGTCGGCCCGCAGGCGCTCGACGGCAGCCTCGCGCACTTCATGGGTCACCGGGTGGGCCTGTTCAACTACGCGACCCAGGAGACCGGCGGCCACGTCGACTTCGACGACTACCTGCTCAGCGACGTGCTGACGGCGCAGGCCCGGCCGCTGGACACCACAGCCCTCGACGCGGCCATCGCCCACGCGCAGTCTCTCGACGCGCGCCACTACCCGGCCGACGCCTGGGCCGCGACGCAGGCGGCGCTGGCGGCGGCGACGTCGGCACGGGCCGGCCAGTTCGGCACCCAGAACCAGATCGACGCGCCGGAGCGGGCGCTCAGCTACCAACTGGCCCGACTCGGAGTGCTGGCGGCGCTGCCCGTGACGGCCACCGCCCAGGTGCGCTGTCTGAGCGGCAAGGCGTACGTGGCGGTGCAGGCACGCAACGACTCGGCCGAGCCGGTCGAGATCACCGTGCAGACCCCGTACGGAAACCGGTCGTTCGCGGCCGTCGCGCCGGGAGCGAATGTCTACCAGTCGTTCAACACGCGTGCGGCGTCGGTGGCGGCCGGCTCGGCGACGGTCCGGGTCAGCGGCACTGTCGCCGCCCGGGACGTGACCACCGTCCACTCCGCGCCGCACCCCGCCAACGCCTGCGGCGGATAACCCCACCACGAGCCCCCGGCTCACCGACCAGCACCACCGGCGACCCGGCCGGGCGGCGCGGCACAGCGGAACCGTCCCCGCGCCGCCGGCCACTGTCGGACCGGTGGCGGCGGTCGACCCCTGATGTCCGGCCCACCCACGGAAGCACACCCACCGATCCCCCGTACACCGATGACCGCACGTCAGAGATGAAGGAGGATGTCTCGTGGAACAACGAATGCGACGGGCGACCCGAGGACGGGTCGCAGCGCTCGCGACAGTCGGCCTGATGCTGGCCACGGGGTTCGTCGCCCCGGCGGCGCCGGTCCAGGCCGCCGACACGAACCTCGTCGTCAACGGCGGATTCGAGGACGGCCTGGCCAACTGGTTCGTCAACAACGGAAACGCCACCGACGGCGCCCAGTTGTCGGCCACGTCGGACGCCTACGCCGGCGCGAACGCCGCGCTGGTCACCAGCCGGACGACCACCGGATCCGGCCCGATGCAGGACCTCAGCGGCAAGGTGCAGGCCGGCCAGGCATACACCCTCACGGCCCGCATCAAGTACGAGAACGAGAGCGGACCGGCCACGAAGCAGTTCTTCGCCACCATGCACTACGGCGGTGGCACCTACACCAACCTGGTCAGCGTGACGGCGACGAAGGGCCAGTGGGCGCAGTTCAACGGGACGTTCACGATTCCGACGACGCAGAGCGTGTCGACGGCGCGTCTGTTCTTCGAGACCCCCTGGACGAGCACCCCGTCCACGGACCCGGCTCTGCACCTGATGGACTTCAAGCTCGACGACGTGTCGGTGATCGGCGCCGCGCCGCCCGCGCCAGCCTCGAAGACCATCGAGGTCGTCGGCAAGCTGCCGGGGGAGCACAACCCGTTGATCGGGCACAAGTTCGGGGCCGACGGCTTCGGCCTCGTGCACGACGGCCGGGTGTACATGTACATGACCAACGACACCCAGGGCTACGCCCCGAACCCGACCACCGGCGTCTCGCCGGGGATCAACTACGGCGACATCAACCAGATCACGGTGATCTCCTCGGAGGACCTCGTGAACTGGACGGACCACGGTGAGATCCAGGTCGCCGGCCCGAACGGGGTGGCCCCGTTCACCGCCAACTCGTGGGCTCCGGGCATCACCAAGAAGGTGGTGAACGGGGTGGAGAAGTTCTTTCTCTACTACGCCAACGGCGGTGGCTCCAGCAACGTGATCACGGGTGCGTCGCCGCTCGGCCCGTGGACCAGCGAGCGCACGAGCACGCTGATCGACGGTCGTACCCCCGGTGCCGAGGCCGTCGCGTGGAAGTTCGATCCGGCCCCGTTCGTCGACGACGACGGCCAGCCGTACCTCTACTTCGGTGGTGGCCCCGCGTCGACGAGCATGCCGCCGGCCGAGCGCTTCAACAACCCGAAGAACATCCGCTCGATCGAACTCGGCGACGACATGGTCTCGACCGAGGGAACCGCGGCTGTGGTCGACGCCCCGGTCGCCTTCGAGGCCGGTCACGTCTTCAAGCGCCAGGGCAAGTACTACCTCTCGTACTCCTCGCACTTCGGTGGGAACGACTTCGGTGGCAACCAGCAGCCGCTCCCGGGTTACCCCGGGGGTGGCCAGATCGGCTACATGATCTCCGATGGCCCGATGTCGTGGCCGAAGGAGACCTACGCCGGTGTGCTCTTCCCGAACCAGTCGCAGTTCTTCGGGTCCGGCACCGGTGGTAACAACCACCAGTCGGTGTTCGAGTTCGGGGGCAAGTACTACTTCACCTACCACGCCCCGACGCTCAACAAGCGCATCAACGGCAACACCACCCAGGGGTACCGCAGCCCGCACATCCAGGAACTGACCTTCAACCCGGACGGCACGATCCAGCAGGTCGTCGGCACCTACGCCGGCGTGGACCAGGTCCGCGACTTCGACCCGTACCGGGTCTTCGAGGCCGAGACCTTCGGCTGGAGCAAGGGCGTCGCGACCGCGACTGTCGACGGCAGCTCCGCACAGTTCGGTGGCGCGGCGCCGAACCTGGTGGTCCGTGACATCGACAACGGCGACTGGACGGCGCTGTCCTCGGTGAACTTCGGGGACAACGGCGCACAGAGCCTGACGGCGCGGGTGCGCGCGCTCGCCGCCGGCGGGCAGATCCAGGTCCGGCTGGACGACGTCAACGGTCCCGTCGTCGGCACGGTCGCGGTGGACACGCCTGTCGGACAGTGGGCCGAGGTGACCGCCGAGCTCGAGGGCGTCAGCGGCGTGCACGACGTCTACTTCACCTACACCGGCCCGGCCGGCGTCGACCTCGTCGAGATCGACAACTGGGCCTTCCAGGCGGCCGCCCTCGAGGTGCCCGTCACGGTCACGGCGTCGACGCGGTGCGTGGGCGGCAAGGTGTACGTGGCGGTGCAGGCGCGCAACGACCATGACGCGCCGGTGGGCATCACGCTGGAGACGCCGTACGGCGAGCGGTCGTTCGCGGCCGTCGCGCCGGGCGGGAACGCCTACCAGTCGTTCAACACCCGTGCCGTGTCGGTGGCGGCGGGTTCGGCGACGGTCCGGGTGACCGGGGCGATCGGCGGACAGGACGTGACGACCGTCCGCACCGTGCAACACCCCGCCGGCACCTGCGGCGGCTAACCCCTCATGGCGGAGAACGGAGATCACATGAACACATACAAACGGCGGCAGACGCTCGCGGCCTGCGCCGTCGGCGCGGTGCTGACCGGGGCGGCGGTGCTGCCGTCGCCCGCACTGGCCGAGCCCGGTGACGACGCCAGCGTGCGGGTCACCGTCGACATCGACGAGATCAGGGAACCGGGCGTGCTCGCCCTGTCGATCGCCGGCGACGCGGTCGCGCTGTCCGAGGACGGCTCGACCCTGCTGGTTCGCCAGTTCGTCGGTACGCTGCCGACGGTGACGGTCACCGACACCCGCGTCGCCGACGAGGTGCCCGACGGCGCCGGCTGGGCGGTGCTCGGCAGCGCGACCGACTTCGCGGGCACCGCCGGCCAGGGGCCGATCACCGCCGACCACCTCGGCTGGAAGCCGCGCCTGCTCGACGGCGGGGAGACCGGCCTGGTCAGCGAGGGCGAGGAGGTGGTGACCAGCCTGGACGAGGCGACCCAGCCGGGTAACAATGTCGGCCTCGTCGACCAGGAGCTGTTGGTCTCGGCCTTCGACTCCAAGGCCGTCGTCAGCGACTCGTACTCGGTGAACGCCGACCTGTATCTGCGGACCCCCGCGGAGGTCGCCGCCGGCGAGTACAGCTCCACGCTCACGCTCTCACTGTTCGAGTAGTGGCCTGGGCGGGGGCCCGGATCGGACCCCCGCCCAGCCCCGTGCCGAAGGGCCGCCCCATGACCGTCACCCCGCTGCGCCGGGCGCTCGTCGTCCTCGCCGTCGCGTCCCTCACGGTTGCGGCCGCGCCGACCGCGGCGGCGGCGGAGCCGGACCCGAAGGCCCTGACCTGGACGGTCCAGCCGGCCACCGCGAGTGGCCCGGACCAACGCCGGTGGATCAATGCCAGCCTCGACCCGGGGCAGGCCGTCACCGAGCACCTGGCGGTACGGAACTTCAGCCGCACCGCTGTGGCCTTCTCCCTGAAGGCCGCCGACGGCTACCTCACCGACAAGGGCCGCTTCAACATGCTGTCGTCCGACCGGCCCTCGGTCGACGGTGGCACCTGGATCGACGTGCAGGAGAAGGTCACCGTCGGCCCCAACGAGACGCGGGTGGTGCCGTTCAGGATCACCGTGCCGAAGGGCGCCACACCTGGCGACCACCCGGCCGGTATCGCCGCGACCGTCACCAGCACCGGAGGCACTGTCAACGTCGAGAGCCGCGTCGGGTTCCGGGTCATGCTGCGGGTCAACGGTTCCGCGCGGGCGGCCCTGGCCGTACGGGGCCTCGGCGCGACGTACTCCCCGTCGTGGAATCCCTTCGCCGGCGGCACGGTGCGGGTCCGCTACACCGTCGAGAACGACGGCAACGTCTGGGTCAGCGGAACGAGTCGGGTGGCGATGTCCGACCTCCTCGGCCGAACCAGCCACGACGCCACCAGCGCCGTCGAGGAGTTGCTTCCCGGCGGCGCTCGGACGGTGGAGACCCGGGCTGACGGCGTCTGGGCCCTGGGGCGCCTCCGCACGACAGTCACCACGTCGCCGACGCCGGTCGGCGACGGCCCGGCCGGGGTCGACCTCCGACCGGCCTCCGCCACCGTCACCACCTGGGTCGTACCGTGGGCGCAGCTCGCACTGCTGGGTCTGCTCGCGGGCCTGCTCCTGGGTCTGCGGGCGGCGGCCCGGCACCGGCGGCGTCGGCTGGCCGGGCTGCTGGCCCGCGCGCGCCAGGAGGGCCGCCAGGAGGGCCAGGAGTCCGTGCTCGTCGGGGGCGCGCCCGCTGGTGCCGAGCCCGAGGGCGACGCCCGCCGGTAACCCGTCGACGCGATCAGATCGCGCCACCGGATCGCGGCGGGGCGTCGCCCGGCCCGCGACCTTAGGGCTTGGCCTGGTGGAGCAGCCAGCGCAGGATGCTGGCGTCCTCGTAGGTCGGTCCGAACGCCGCGTGGTAGTCCGGCAACGAGAAGGCGGCGTCGGCGTACTCGGTGTAACGCACCAGGTCGGCGGCCTGCTCGGGCGTCTTACCCCGAGTGACGTACGCCTGCCGCAGCGCGGCCGTGGAGTTGCGCGCGCCCGAGACGTTGAGCAGGTGGTCGTGCTCGCCGTGCGTGATCCACACCGGCACCTCGGCCGCCGCGATGGCGGTCGCCTGGGTGGCGTTGACCGGGAAACCGCCGGTCACCAACCCGCCGGCGAACAGGTCCGGGCGCTTGGCGAACGCCTCCCAGAGCAGCTGGGAGCCGTACGACACGGTGGTCGCGTACACCCGGTGGGTGTCCACCGCGAACTGGCCGGCGAATTGGTCGAGCAGCTTGACCAGCAGGTCCGCCTCGGCGGGCCCACCGACCCGCTGGTGCTGGGGCGCCAGGACGATGACGTCCTCGGAGGTGCCGGTCCACCGCGGTTGGAGCCATGCGGTCGCCGGGATGTCGGCGGCGAGTTGGACGCCGAGGTTGTCGCCGTCCCAGCCCATCCCGTGACCGGGCAGGACGACCATCAGTGGGTACTTACGCCCGGGCTGGTAGTTCTTCGGCAGGTGGTAGTGGTACGGCAGAACCATTCCGCCACTGAGGAACGAGCCGTAGGTGAACTCGTCGACCAGTTGGTTGACCGGTTTCGCGGTGACCGGTCGGGACTCGCGTGGGGTGGCCCGGGCTAGCACCGGTCCCTTGCCGGCCCCGCGACCGGGCTGGCCATGCACGTCCTTGCGTTGCACGACCCGGGTCGGCAGCTCGGGATTGACCTTCACTGTGCAGAGGAAGGTCGGGCACTTGGAGACGATGACAGTCGAGCCGCCGGTGTCGGCGGGGTCCAGTTCGACGATGACGTACCTGCCCGGCGCCGATCGGTGGTCGGCGCGGGTGCCCGGTGACCCGTTGGTGTAGGTGTGGGTGATGGTCCGGTCGGCGAGCTTCGGCAGGTCCTCGATGGGGTTGAAGCGGAAGTTGTAGACGGTGTCGGTCACCGAGAACGTGGCGGTGTCGAGGGTGCGGGGGTTGACCGTGGCGCCGTACTCGATCGCCACCGCCGAGACCTTCTGGCCGTACGTGTAGACGGTGGTGATCGGGGTGATGCTGCGGATTCCGTCCGCGGTGCCCCGGCTGTCGCTCGCGCTGCCGTACGCGGTGCCGGAGGCGCCGGCCAGGACGACTGTGGCGGCGAGGGGGATCAGTCCTTTTCGCAGTCTCATGCGGGTCCTTTCTCGGGGGTGGTGCGCTCAGCCAGCGATCCCGCACGGGTCCGGGAGTGGGACGGGTCGGAGCGGGCCGGTCGCTAAACTGATTTAGCAGAGCATCGATGGTCGGCCCGGCGGTGTCAATGCCGAGCGCTGCAACAAACCTGCAAGCGTCAGCTATTGCCTTCAGGGAAACCGCTTTCCTACGATTGCATTACATCGATGTTTCGTTTAACGCTCGCGCGAGCGGTGTCACCGGGCAAACCCCGCTCGCGCGGCACATCCCCGCTTCCACCAGGGCGCGAGAGACTTCGATGACATTCCCGCGATTGACTGTCGCCAATTCTTGAATGACGTCGGTCGGCAGGTGCGGTCGCGACGACCGTCGAGGCGAAGCCCTGGAACGAGACGAATGCGAAGGTGAGGCGACATGAGACGACCAGTCGTGCTGCGACGTCAGGCGGTGCTGGCCGCGGCGGCCGTGGTGATCGCGGTCGGGGTGGCCCTGCCGACCCCGCAGGCGTCGGCGGCGGTCGGCAGCGCCACCGGCTACGCCACCCAGAACGGCGGAACCACCGGCGGCGCGGGCGGGCAGACGGTGCGGGCCACCACGGGCACGGCGATCCACGCCGCGCTGTGCGGTCGGGCCAGTAGCAGCACCCCGATCACCATCGAGGTCACCGGAACGATCAACCACGGCAACACCAGCAAGGTGTCCGGGTCGAGCTGCAACACCGCGGCGGGCGTGATCGAGCTCAAGCAGATCAGCAACGTCACCATCATCGGGGTCGGCGGCGGCGCCGTCTTCGACCAGCTCGGCATCCACATCCGTGACTCCAGCAACATCATCATCCAGAACGTGACAGTGCGGAACGTCAAGAAGTCGGGCTCGCCCACGTCGAACGGTGGGGACGCCATCGGCATGGAGAGCACGGTCCGCAACGTCTGGGTCGATCACGTCACCCTGGAGGCGTCGGGCGGGGAGTCCGAGGGGTACGACGGCCTCTTCGACATGAAGGACAACACCCAGTACGTGACGCTGTCCTACAGCATCCTGCGCAACTCCGGTCGCGGCGGCCTCGTCGGGTCCAGCGAGAGCGACCTGTCGAACGGCTTCATCACGTACCACCACAACCTCTACGAGAACATCGACTCCCGGACGCCGCTGCTGCGCGGCGGTGTCGCCCACATCTACAACAACCACTACGTGAGCCTGCACGAGTCCGGTATCAACTCCCGGGCGGGCGCCAGGGCCAAGGTGGAGAACAACTACTTCCGCGACTCCAAGGACGTCCTGGGCACCTTCTACACCAACGAGCGCGGCTACTGGCAGGTCGGCGGCAATGTCTTCGACAACGTGACCTGGTCCAGCGCCGGCAGCGAGAACTACCCGGCCGGCCCCAATCCGACCTCCAACACCACTGTCAGCATCCCGTACCCGTACAGCCTCGACGGGGCGAGCTGCGTGCCGGACATCGTCCGCCAGACGGTCGGCGCCAACACGGGCCTGAAGGTGTCCAACGGCAGTTGCTCGCCGCAGACCCCGCCGCCCACCACCCCGCCGCCGACCACGCCACCGCCCACGACGCCCCCGCCCACCACGCCGCCGCCCTCCGGCGGGACCAACCTCAGCCTCGGTGCCGGTGCCGACGGCTCCAGCAAGGCCAGCGGGACCAGCTACGGCAACGTGCGCGACGGCAACCTGAGCACCTACTGGTCGCCGGCCGGGTCGACCGGCACGATCTCGATCAAGTGGGGCTCGGCGACCCAGGTGTCGCGAGTGGTGATCCGCGAGCCGTCCGGCACCCAGGGCTCCATCGGGTCCTGGCAGCTGATCAACAACGACAACGGCGCCGTCCTGGCCTCCGGCAGCGGGGCCGGTTCGATCACCTTCTCGGCCACCGCGATGAGCAAGATCAACTTCAAGATCAACAGCTCCGGCGGTACGCCACGGATCGGTGAGTTCGAGACGTACGCCAGCTAGGGCGCGGGCGGGAGCGGCAGGCCAAGCCGCTCCCGCCCGCAGGCGCCCATCACGAATCCGTGGCCGGCAGGGTGTCCATGAAGGAGCTGACCGAGAAGACCGCTCGGCCGGGCCCGGCGGGGCCGTACCCGGGCGGGCTGGACAGGCCGTGGGCGTCCATTGTCGCCCGGTAGACCTCCAGCAGGCGGACGTGGTATTCGAGCGGTGCGCCCTGCGGGTTCGTTCGGCCGAGCGGTGTGGTGGGCTCCGGGCACCAGGTGGTGAACCGGGGCGTGATGCCCCGGGACATGAAGTACTCAAGCCCCTCGGCGGTGGAGTCGATCGCCTCGTCGACGCTCGTGAAACCGTGCGGGGCGGCCATCTCGACGCCGGCCACGAAATTCGGGATCACGTTGCGCGGGCCGAACACCTCGGCGGAGTCGAGGATGCGCCGGTGCCACTCCTCCCGGCCGACGTACCGCTCCTTGCCGGGGCAGTACAACTCGAACAACCGCTTGTCCCACACCTCGTAGTTGGGGTGGTAGATGCGGATCCCGTAGTCGTGGAACCGCTGCACGTCGGCCCGGGGCAGCGCCTGGGCCACGACCTTGCCGATCCACCGTCCCGGGAACCGCTCCTCGATCGCCTGCGCGTACTGACCGTAGAAGTCGGCCTCGGCCAGCCCGCCGACCTGCGAGGTGATGCTGCCGCCGGTCAGTGTGTACGCCTGCGACGCGCGGTCGGTGTCGTGCCGGTTGATGATCTCCAGGGCCTCGAGGACCTCGTCGACGGGCTTGACCCCGGTGTAGGGCCGGCCGGCCTGCTTGTGCTGCCGCCAGTTGTGGTTGATGTCGCAGTACTGGCACTCCTCCTTGGCGCCGAAGTACTGACAGACCCGGAACGCGGTGAGGTAGATCAGATAGCCCCACTGGATCGTCGGGGCGACCTCCATCACCGACTTGCCGTTGGCGAGCGTGTGGCGGTAGTACGCCGGCATGGGGGGTAGCCCGACATCGGCGATCGGCTGTCCGTCCAGGAACAGGCGCAGTCGACCGTCGCTGTCGGTGCCGACACGGTACGGCGAGCTGGGGTTGGTGCGGACCGACACGACGGTACGGCGCAGCTCGTACGGGCCACCGGTCAGCACGATCTCCTCGGGTGGCCGGCGCAGCGCGGCCGTTCCCAACTCCGGCAGCGTCCGGTGATCGAAGGAGAAGATGAAGTACGACTTCGGCTTGACGTCGCCGTGCTCGTTGTCGGTCAGCGCCGCGTCGTCGAAGGCCAGCCCGCCGCGCAGCAGGTCCTCCTTGAGGACCGCCTCCCGTGGCACGTGTGGAAAACGGCTCATCAAGTCTTCGGCGAGGTCGGTTCGCGACTCCATGCGGTTCCTCCCGAATGTGGTACGCCGCACCGGGTGGCCCGCGCCACCCGGTGCCGGTTGATCAGCCCTGCTTGGTCTCCCAGAAGATCTTCGAGATCTCCTCGATCTTCCCGAGGAGCTGCTCGGCGACCGCCGGGTCCGCGGCGCCCTTCGCGCCGCCGGCACCCGCCAGCTTGGTCGCCTCGTTGAAGAGGCCGTGCAGCTGGGGGTACTTCTCGAAGTGGGGCTGCTTGAAGTAGTCGGTCCACAGGACCCAGAGGTGGTGCTTGACCAGCTCGGCCCGCTGCTCCTTGATGAGCAGCGAGCGGGTGCGAAACTCCGGGTCGTCGCTGGCCTGGTACTTCTCGGAGATCGCCTTGATCGACTCGGCCTCGATGCGGGCCTGCGCCGGGTCGTAGACGCCGCAGGGGAGGTCGCAGTGGGCGCTCGCGACGGTACGCGGGCGGAGAAGGCGGGACAGGTACATCGGAATCCCTTCGACGGTGGGCGTTCGGCTGACGTACGCCCGGGCGCGGCGGCCCCGACGTGATCATCTAGGGACGCTAGAACCTAAACCGCACTTCATGTCAAGACCGAGCGATCACGAGCCTTGTTTCCGGATGAGGGTCAGCAGGGCGGCGTGCGTCCGCTCGTCCGCGGCCGCGACGAGACCGTCCCCACCGGCGTGCAGCGGCTGGCCGTCGAGCCCGGTGACCACGCAGCCCGCAACCTGGCAGAGCGCGATTCCGGCCGCGAAGTGGACGCTGTTCCGCAGGTCGTGGCGGTCCGTCACATAGGCGGCGCGGCGACCGGCGGCGACCCAGGCCACGGCCAGGCTGGTGGAGACCACCCGGGGGCGGAACTGTTCGGTGAAGCCCTCGTCCGCGAGCAGGCGGGCGGCCAGGAAGACGTCCCGGTTGGGGAAGGGCGGGTCGAGATTGACGTCGACGAGGGTCGACTCGGCCGACGGGACGAGTCGCTCGTCAGTCCCCGCACCCCGGACGTACGCGGTGGTGCCGTCGGTCCAGAACACCTCATCGGCGAACGGATCGGCCGAGGCCGCCACGGTGACCTCCGACCCGGTGCGTAGAGCGACGTTGACCGAGGCCAGCGTGGTCCGTGCGGCAAAGTTCAACGTGCCGCACAGCGGATCGACCAACCACGTGCGTCCGTTGTCGCCCGTACCCGTGCGCCCGCTCTCCTCGGCCACCACGGCGTCGTCCGGGCGCGCCCTACCCAGGACGTCGAGGATGGCCTGCTCGGCCTCGACGTCGGCGGCGGTGGCGAAGTCACCGGCGGTCTTCATGACGCGCGTCATCGTCGAGCCGTACCGGGAGCGGACAACTGCGGCTCCAGCTTCCGCCGCCTCGATGGCCAGCGCGTGGTCTGTGATCGACATGCACGAACCATAGGAGCTGGGGGGCAACGTCGATGACCGCCCCCGCACCGGGCTGTGGGCGCAGGGGTGGGTCAGTCCGTCAGTTCGATGATCGGTAGTTGACTGACAACCACCGTCATGATCATGGGGGCGTCACCGTCACTCTGGTTGACCGAGATCGCGATCCACCGGCCCTCGGTCACCGTCGGCCCCCAGATCGTCAGGTCGCCGTAGCAGTCCAGGTCGCAGAGCGACTGGAACAGTGCCGGCATCGGTTCGCCGGCCTGATCCCGAAACAGCGGCACCCGCATGGAGACCTTGCGGTGCGCGCCCCACCTCCGGTCCAACTCCGCTGCGACGAGGGCCAGGTTCGCCTCGGCGGCATCCTCGGCCTGGTTCCATCCGGCGCCGTACACACCCGTCAGGGCTTCGCTCTCCCAGAGTGGGACGATCCGAAAGCCCTCGCCTCGGGTGCCGGTCCACTCACCGGTGACCGGGTCTCCTTCGCTGACCGGTAGGCCGCCCGTGGGCAGGTCCGCGGCGAGCAACGACTCGATGTCGGACACTGCCCGACTCGTCTCGAACACCTCGCCGGCCCGGCCGGTCATCGGGCGACCCGTCGTACCGCCGGCGGCCCATACCGCATCGTCCGCACCACCTGTCTCCGTCGGCTAGGGCCCTCGATCATTGCACCGTGAGCGAGCCGACGAGGGGGCGGGCGTCGGTCAGGAAACGGCTGCCCGCACCAGCTCGGTGAGCTTCTTCTCCACCGCCGGGCTCCACTGCTGCAACGCGTACGCCACCGGCCAGAGGTCCCCGTCATCGAGGTTGGCCGAGTCCTGGAAGCCCACTGTGGAGTACCGGTAGTTGAACTTGCCGGAGTCCTGGAAGAAGACAACGATCTTGCCGTCCTCGTTCGCGTAGGCGGGCATCCCGTACCAGGTCTTCGGCGCGAGACCCGGGGCGGCGGCGGTCACCGTCACGTGCACGCGCTCGGCGAGCGCGCGGTCCTCCGGCTCCATCTGCGCGATCCGGTCGAGGACGGCTTGCAGCCCGTCCGCCTTTTTTGCGCCCTTCTTGCCCTCGGCGCGCAGTTCGTCGGCGCGCTCCTTCATGGCGGCCCGCTCCTCGGGGCTGAAGCCGTCGGACTTGGTAGTGGTCTTCGCGGGCATTCTCGGGCTCCCTCTCGTCGTCCAGTCGCGGCGTGCGGCCGTTCACCTGGGGAAAGGCTAGGTTGCTCGGCGGTCTCGGGCTTCTCGATTCCTGATCGGTTCGAACCCGGACCGCGGGTGGCGGTCCTCATATCCTGGATTTGCTGGTCAGCGTGCCTGGTGGCTAGGTTTGTCGGCTTGAGCAGAACGACCGGTCTAGGGGGCCCTCATGACCATCACCGCCGATCGGATGGCGGGGGCGTACTTCGACGCCTTCGAGACGCTGTGCCGGGTGACCCCGAAGGGCGGGTACGCCGAGCGGGGCACCGCCCGAGCGGGGGTGACCCAGGCCGGCGTCGCCACGCTCAACGCGGCCTACGACAGGTCCACCGAGCCTGATCTCGGGTCGCTCGACGAGATGGCGACCGAGGTCGGCGGGCAGGCCGCGCACTGGTCGATCATTGTCCGGGGTGCGGCGAGCGACCAGGTCGCCGACCTCGCGGCCCGACACGGCCTCCTCGAACGCACCGAACTGCCCCTGCTGGCCTGCGCCGCGAGTGACCTCGCGTTCCGTGCCGGCTCGGCAGAGCGCCCCTCGGTGCGCCAGGTCGGCGCCGCCGAGAGTGACCTCTACACCGAGACCCTCACCCGCAGCTTCGAGGTTCCCGACGGCCTCTTCGGGTCGCTGATGGGTGGTGCCGTGCTCGACGCCGACCCCATCACCGGCTACCTGGCCGAGGAGTCCGGTCGGCCCGTCGGCACCGGGCTCGGAATGCGGACCTCCGGGGTGGTCGGTGTGTTCAACATCGCCGTCGTTCCGTCCGCCCGGGGTCGTGGCCTGGGCCGGGTGCTCACCGAGACCGTTCTGCGAGACGGCATCGCGGCCGGCGCGGACGCCGCCTACCTGCACACCAGCGCGATGGGGCAGCCGCTCTACGAGTCGATGGGCTTCACGCTCGTGGAGACCTGGACCATGTTTCACGCACGCTGACGGTCTGCTGTGCGGTGCCAGTGATGGGGGAGAGGGACATGACCTTCGGTGCGAACGTGCGCTCGGCCTTTCGCCGAGGCGAGACCGACGCCGTGGTGCGGATGAGCGAAGCCGAGATCGAGCGGGCCCAGGCGGCCGGCGACCCGGCGGGCGAGGTGGAGGCCCGGTACAGCCTGGCCCGGGTCGCGATTCGCGGCGGTGACCTGCCGGGCGGAGAGGCGCGGGCCCGGGAGGCTCTCGCGGTGGCGCTGCGCTCCGGCGACCGGGCCCTGGAGGAACGGCCGAGGCACGTGCTCGCCGCCGTGGCGCGCATGTCCGGCGACCTGCTGCGTGCTCGGGACCTGTACCGGGAGAGCATCGCGCTCAACGAGGCGCTCGGCCAACCCGAGACGGTCAACTCCGAATCTCACAACCTCGCGTTCTGCGAGCTGGGTCTAGGCAACCTCGACGTGGCGAGAACGCTGTTCGCCGAGAACCGCGAGCGGGTGTTCCACAACGGCTGGGCCGACTTCGTGCCGTACGTCTGCGTCGCGGGTGCCGCGCTCGCGTCCGCCGAGGGTGACCACCTGCGTGCGGCGCGGATGATCGGTGTCGCGGATGCCGCGTTCGCGGCGCTCGGCCAGGTACCGGACCCGGACGACGCGGCGGACCTCGCCAGGATGCGCGCCGCCGCGATCGAGGCGCTCGGCCAGGTCGCCTTCGACGAGGAGTACGCCCTGGGCCAACTCCTCGAACCGAAGGCGGCCTTCGGCTAGGCGGCCTTCGGCTAGGCGGCCTCGGGTGAGGTCGAGGCCCGGGCCGCGGTGATGGTCCGCCCCCGCTCCGACTGCGGGAAGCGGTCGAGCATGGCGCGTACCTCGTCGGCGCTCACGTTGGCGCCGAACAACTCGCTGCCCGGTTCGAGTCGTACCCCCTCGGCCAGCGGGCCGGCGACGACCGGATCGAAGCCGAGCGCGTCCACCAGGGCCGCGACCTCGGTGAGGTCGGCGCTGTCGTCGCCGGCGATCGCGATGGCCTTGCGGCCGGTCACCCCCGTCGGCCGGGCCTCGTCCTCCAGGTCGTGGTAGCCCATGTGGTTGAACGCCTTCACGACGCGCGAGCCGGACAGGAACGCCTGGACGGTCTCGCTCGACGAGGTACGCGGGTTGGTGAGGTCGTCGCGGATGCCGTCGATCTCCCACCAGTAGTTCATGGAATCGACGACGAGCTTGCCGCGCAACGCCTCGGCGGGAACGCTGCGGTACTTGCCCAGGGGCAGGGCGAGGATGACGATGTCGGCGTCGGCCGCCGCGTCGACCGACGTGGTGGCCTCCGCCCCCGGGGCGAGGACCTCGACGGTGAGGGCGATCTTCGCCGGGTCGCCGGAGCCGGCGACCCGTACCCGGTAGCCGGCGGCGACGGCGAGCCGGGCGAGCACCGTGCCCACCTTGCCGGCCCCGAGGATGCCGAGGGTCGCAGGCCGGCTCCGGTCGTTGTCGTTCATGTCGTCCTTTCGCTGGGAGGTGCTGATCAGGCCAGCAGTTCGCGGACCATGGGGATCACCTTCGAGCCGTAGAGCTCCACCGCGCGCATGCGGGCGCTCGCCGGTTGCGCTCCGGCCGAGTAGATGAGGTCGAACCGGCCGACGCCGAGGCTGCGGATCGCACGGGCCATCCGACGGGCCACCGTCTCCGGCGAACCGATGTAGAGGGATCCGTTCTCCACCTCGGAGTCGAACTCCTGGCGGCGGATCGGCGGCCAACCCCGGAGTTTGCCGATCCGGTCCCGCATGATCCGGTAGTGCGGCCAGTAGATCTCCTTGGCCTGCTCGTCGGTGTCGGCGATGAAGCCCGGCGAGTGCATGCCGACCGGGTGCGCGGTCGTACCGAGCTGGTCGGCCGCCCGGCGGTAGAGGTCGATGTAGGGCGCGAAGCGCTCGGGGGCGCCGCCGATGATGGCGAGCATGAGCGGAAGCCCGTACTTGGCGGTGCGGACGACCGACTGCGGCGAGCCACCCACGCCGACCCAGGTGTCCAGGTGACCCGATTCGGTCTTCGGGAACACGTCGGCGTTCTCCAGCGGGGCGCGCAGGGTGCCGCTCCAGGTGACCGGCTTCTCGTCCAGCAACTTCACGAACAGTTCGATCTTCTCCTCGAACAGCGTGTCGTAGTCGCGCAGGTCGTAACCGAAGAGCGGGAACGACTCGGTGAACGAGCCGCGACCGAGGATGACCTCGGCTCGGCCGTTCGACAGCGCGTCCACTGTGGCGAAGCGCTGGAACACCCGCACCGGGTCGTCCGAACTCAGCACCGTCACGCCGGAGGCCAACCGGATCCGCGAGGTGCGGGTGGCGATGCCGGCCAGCACCGTCTCCGGTGTGGAGACCGAGTACTCGGGTCGGTGGTGCTCGCCCAGGGCGATGACGTCGACCCCGAGTTGGTCGGCGAGCACAGCCTCGTCGACGACCTGCCGGATCGCCGCCGCGTGGGAGACGAGCTTGCCGGCGTCGTCCTGCGGTACGTCGCCGAACGTGTCCAGGCCGAACAAGAGATCAGACATGGTTGGGCTCCTTCGCGAGCAGCTCCCGGACCCGCGGCGCGACCACACTGCCCAGCAGTTCGATGGTGCGCGCGCGTGCCTCGCGGGGCAGGTGCATGATGTCGTACTTCAGGTCGAAGCGGCTCAGCCGCAGGTCGCGGGCGACAGTGGCGATCTTCTGCGCCACCGTCTCGGGTGAACCGACGAAGAGCGCCCCGTGGTCGATTTCGGCCTCGTAGCGCGCGCGGTCCGGTTTGTAGAAGCCGCGTTCGGCGGCCAGGGCCGCCACGACCGGCTGCCAGTATCGCCACCACGTCTCCACCGCCTCCTCGTCGGTGTCTGCGACAAGGCCGAGTGAGTGCTGCCCGATTGGCTGCAGGGTATGCCCGGATTGTTCGAGCGCCCTGGTGTAGAGGTCGACGTGGCCGGCGAAGCGCTGGGGACGCCCGCCGATGATCGCGAGCATGAGTGGAAGTCCGTGCCGGGCGGCGCGGATGACCGAGTTCGGGCTTCCCCCGACACCGATCCAGGTCGGGATGCCGCCGGCCCGCATCCGTGGGTGCAGGCGCTGCGCGGTCAGGGGGCTTCGCACCGTGCCGGACCAGGTGACCGGTTCGTCCCGCTGGAGTCGCAGGAAGAGGTCGAGCTTCTCCTCGAACAACCGCTCGTAGTCGGCCAGGTCGTAACCGAACAGCGGAAACGACTCGGTCGCCGACGCGCGCCCGAGGACCATCTGGGCGCGGCCGTTGGAGACGGCGTCGAGGGTGGAGAACTCGTGGTAGAGCCGTACCGGGTCGTTGGTGCTGAGCACGGTGACCGAGGTGCCGAGGCGAATCCGCTCGGTCGCCGTCGCGGCCGCCGCCAGCAACACGGGCGTCGCCGAGTCGTTGTGACCTTCGCGGTAGTGCTCACCGACGCTGAACACGTCGATTCCGGCCGACTCGGCGAGCCGTGCCTCGTCCACGAGTAGCCGTACGGTTTCGGCGTCGCTCAGGACCCGGTCGCCGTCGGTGGCCACCTCCCCGAACGAGTTGAGCCCCAGCTCGAAGTCTGCAGCTGCCATCGTCTCCTCCTCGGTGCAATCCGCCGGCGGCCTGCGGGAGCGGACCTACCGGTTGACGTGTCAATGATGCTAACTTGGCGATTGACACGTCAATTCCCAGGAGAGTGAGATGACGGAGGCCACACCCGGCCGGCGGGGCGGACGCCAACTCCCGACCACCGACGAGCTGCGGATCTGGCGGGACTTCATCGAGACGACTGCTGCTCTCGGCTCCCGGCTCGAGTCCCGCCTACAGAGCGACTCCTCGCTCTCGACGGGGGACTACGCAGTGCTCCTCGCCCTCAGTGAGGCGGAGGGGCAGGCCATGCGGTCGTCCGAACTTGCCGCGCACATCGGGTGGGAGCGAAGCCGGCTCTCCCACCACCTCGGACGGATGGAGCGGCGCGGTCTCATCCGCCGCCAGGAGTGCGCGACCGTTCCCCGGGGGGCGGAGGTGCAGCTCACTACGGCCGGCGCCGAGGCGTTCAAGGGGGCCACCTTCCCCCACCTGCGTGCCATTCGTGAGCTCTTCGTCGACGCCCTCACGCCGGAGCAGATCGTCGCGGCGGGCGAGATCGCCACGGCACTGAAAGCGCGTCTCGACGTCCTGCAGCGACCCGGACCGAGTGCCCACTGAAGACCGTCCCCTGGCTGCCTCAGCCCACCCGCGCTGGCCTTCTGACCTGCGGTTTTGTCGGATCCGAGCAGTAGCGTTCGGGGCCTGCGAGTGGTACGACTGTTGCACCGCATCGCGTGGTGCGAGGTCAGTAGGAGGTGGCGGATGCGTTTCACGAGCACCAGGCCCCGGCGGTCCATCCGCCTGACGACTTCAACGGTCCCACCCGGGGGCGGGATCGGAGCCGCGTTCTCGTGGACGACGGATCGGCGATGACCATCCAGGAGAACGCGGACGAAGCGGCGGCTGCCTACGCCCGCGGTCTGGACGCGGGCCGGATCGAGCAGCGTCTGCAGGGCCACGACGAGCACCTGCGAAGGATCAACGGCTCGATCGACTCGATGACGCAGGCGCTCCGGTCTCTCACCGAGGAGCTACGTGCCAACGTCGCCCTGTTCAGCGCCAACGTGACCGCGGGCCGCCGTGACATCAGTGAGCGGGACAGGATCGCGGCGGTCCGGGTGGAGGAGGCGGGCATCGTCGAGTCCCAGAGGACGGTGCGGTGGACGGCGTGGCAGCGCCTGTTCGCGGTCATCGGCGCGATCGTGCTGGTCGTGAACTTCGGCCTCGGTCTCTACCTCGCGTTCGGCCGCTGACCTGGCGTCGGGGAGTCGCCATCGGATCTGGGCTCCAGCACCACCACAGTGGTTTCGGACGATCGCCGTGTCGCGTGGGCGTCGAAGTTCTTGTCGGCCTCGCTCCAGCGTGGCCACAGTCGCGACCGCTCGTCACCGGTGGCGGCGCGACCGCGGACCAGCCGTCGCCCGTCGACCATCTCGACGGACGCGTCCGGGCGGGCCTGTAGGTTGAGCCACCAGGCGGGGGCGCCCTCGCCCCACCCGTTCATCGCCACTCCGACCAGGTTCGGGCCATCCTCGAAGTACGCGATGATGACGCCGCGCTGCTGACCGGTGCGGCGACCGATCGTGGTCAGCCGCAACGTGCCCCAGCGGTTCTCGCGCGGTCGCCACAGCCCGACCCGGCTGCCGGTGACCCGGTACAGGCCCCGGTGCACCGACCAGGCCGTCCGGATGAACCACCGCGGCGGAAGCCACGGCGCCTTCGTTCCCTGACCATCCGACATGACGACCTCCTCCACCGATCACCGCTGATGGCCCGACAGGCTGCCGTGTCCGGCCGTTGGCCGCCACTGTGGACCGAGATCCCCAAGTCTGCCGGCGCGAGCGCGGCCAGCGTCCCGCTGTCCATGATCTGACCATGGATCGAACCGATCGGTGCAGCCCCCGCGCGGGCGGCGGCTGGGTGAGCTACCGCTGCCAGGCGTCGATGGTGCGTACGCCGTCGCGCACGACCCGATCCAGGGTGGCCGGGTTGCCGCTGGTGCCCTCCCACCCCTGGTCGTTGAAGACCGTCACCACGCTGTCGACGCGGGCCACGGCGATCTGGCTGGACGCGGTGTCGCCGGTGAGTTCGCCGTTCAGGCTCGTCTCGGGCCAGGTCCGGGTCAGCAGCAACGCCTCGTCGCCGACACCGGGCAGGGCCTTGCTCTTGACGGTGACGCGGTTCCCCGACTGGTCGTACGAGGGGCACGCCTGCACGGCGGCGCGGAGACGGCTCAGGTAACCCGGGGCGCCGTCGCCGTCGAAGGTGAAGATGGTCTGGTGGATCATCCCCTGCGGCACGTTGCTGGAGGGCGCGCCGGCCGTCTGGTAGGTGACTGTCATCGCGGCGCTCGCGGTGACCTGCCGGCCGCCGGTGCCGAACTCGTTGCCGCACAGCTTCGGCAGGGCCTCCTCGACGGGGGTCGTCCGTCGAGGAGACTTCCGCAGCTCGGCGGGCAGCTCGACGAAGGCGGAGGTCGGGATGGTCACCGGGGTGCTCGCGCTCGGGGATGGTGGGTCTGTCGGGGGCGCTGACGCCGTCGCGGTGGCCGGGGCGGTCGTCGCCGGGGCGGAGCCGGGCGGCCCGTCCTCGGTGGCCGCGCAGGCAGCGGTCAGTGCGATGGTCGCGAGCAGCGGGAGCAGCACGAGCGCGCGTCGCGCATCGGCCGCCAGCAGTGGTGCGTATCGGCTCATTGTCACCCCTTGTGTATCCCGAGGCAGTTCCCCGCGCCGGGCCGGCCAAAACGACCACGCGGCGCCTCGGAGATCGACCGGACCACGGGAATGGATGTGTCGTCGCACCGGCCGGGCGGCTATGATGCCCCGCATGACCAGCGTAATCGCTCAGTGCACCACCGGACTGTCGTGTGACGTCCAGGTCGGTGCGGGGCGACGCCGGCGATCCGTCGCCCGCCCGCGCTGACCTGTTTCCTGCGACCGGCGGATCGAGCCGCCGGTCGTTCGCTGGTCGTCCTCGGTCCGCCCGCATCTCCCCGTCAACGGCTCGCGTGACAGCGCGAGTCCGAGCGAGATCGGCGTACTCATGGATCTTGAAAAGCTGTTGTCCGACCGGCTGGCACCGGCGTTCGCGGCGGTGGCCGGCGGTCCGGTCGACCCGCTCGTGCGGCGGTCTCCGCGTGCGGACTTCCAGTCCGACGCGGCGCTGGCGCTGGCCCGGCGGCTCGGTCGCCCGCCGCGGGACATCGCCGCCGCGGTGGTGGCGCACGCGGTGCTCGACGACGTCGGCGTGTCGGCGGAGGTCTCCGGGCCGGGTTTCCTCAACCTGACGGTCAGCGACCTCGCCCTGGCCGACCTGGTCACCGGGCTGGCGGGCGACGCCCGGCTCGGCGTGCCGCCGACGGCGACGCCGCAGACAGTTGTGGTCGACTACTCGGCGCCCAACGTGGCGAAGGAGATGCATGTCGGGCATCTCCGCTCCACAGTCATCGGCGACGCGGCGGTGCGGCTGCTGGACTGGCTGGGGCACCGGGTCGTGCGGGTCAACCACCTGGGTGACTGGGGGACACCGTTCGGCATGCTGATCGAGCATCTGGTCGACCTCGGTGAGGCCGAAGCCGCGCAGAACCTGTCGATGGGGGACCTGGACACCTTCTACCGGGAGGCCCGGGTGAAGTTCGACGCGGACGAGGCGTTCCGGGAACGGTCGCGGCTGCGGGTGGTCGCGTTGCAGGGCGGTGACGAGCGGACCCGGCGGCTGTGGCGGCTGCTGGTGACGCAGTCCGAGCGGTACTTCCTGACCGTGTACGACCTGCTCGACGTGACGTTGTCCGCTGACGACTTCCGGGGCGAGAGCGCCTACAACGACCTTCTCGCGGGCGTCGTCGACGACCTGGACCGGCTGGGGCTGCTGCTGCCCAGCGGTGGGGCCGACTGCGTGTTTCCGCACGGGTTCAGCGGCCGGGACGGCGAACCGTTGCCGCTGATCGTGCGCAAGAGCGACGGTGGGTACGGCTATCCGGCCACCGACCTGGCCGCGCTGCGGCAGCGCGTCGGCGAGCTGGGAGCAACCCGGCTGCTGTACGTCGTGGGCCTACCGCAGCGGCAACACTTCGCGATGGTGTTCGCCGTTGCCCAGGCGGCCGGTTGGCTCCGCCCGCCGGCCCAGGCCGAGCATCTGGGCTTCGGGTCCATCCTCGGCGCCGACGGGCGGATGCTGCGCAGCCGGGCCGGCGGGTCGGTGAAGCTGGTCGGGCTGCTGGAAGAGGCGGTCGCCCGCGCGACCGACCTGGCCCGGAGCAGGAACCCGGACCTGGACGCCGCGGCCGCCGACGAGATCGGCCGGGCGGTGGGCATCGGCGCGATCAAGTACGCCGACCTGTCCGTCGATCGGACCAAGGACTACGTCCTGGACTGGCAGCGGATGCTCGCGCTGGACGGCAACACCGCGCCCTACCTGCAGTACGCGTACGCCCGGACCCGGTCGGTGCTGCGGCGGGCCGGGACCGCCGCGCGGCCGGACGCGACAATTGTATTCGCGCAGCCGGAAGAGCGGGCGCTCGCGGTCGAGCTGCTCGGCTTCGCCCGGGTGGTAGGCGAGGTGGAGCGGAGTCTCGAGTTCCATCAGCTCGCCGGCTATCTGCACCGACTCGCGACCGCGTTCAACGCGTTCTACGAGCGCTGCCCGGTGTTGCGTGCTGCGGACGAGCTGCGGGAGAGCCGCCTGCTGCTGGCCGAGCTGACCGCCCGGACCCTGCGGCAGGGGCTGCACCTGCTCGGCATCCGCACGCTGGAGCGGATGTGACGAGCCAGCCTCCCGGCCCGGTCAGCGGGCCCTCTTCGTCGCCCGCTTCCTCGGCGGCGTCAACAGGTCGGCGATCTGCGCGATCGCGGCGGGCACCAGGCGGTAGTACGCCCAGACCCCGCGCTTGTCGCGTTCGAGGAGGCCGGCCTCGGTGAGGATCCGAAGGTGATGACTCACTGTCGGCTGGGAGAGATTGAGCGCCGAGGTGAGGTCACTAACGGACGCCTCACCTTCCGGCGCGGACTGGATCAGGCTGAGCAACCGGAGTCGCGCCGGATCGGCGAAGGCCTTCAGCACCCCCGCTAGCCGTTCGGCATCGGCCCGCTTGATGGGATCGCCGGTAAGCGGCGAGATCGCAGGCATGGCAGTTTTCGCAGTTCCCACGCCTGCCATAGTGACACCAACACCATCAATAAACCGGTAGAACCGGCACCAGCCGTCCGATGGCGTCCGGATGGCGGCACGGAACCACCGAACGTGAGTCGAACGTCGACGTCCGTGGCGGCCACAAGGGCCGTGTGGAGCTTCGGGAAGCTCCACACGGCCCTACGGCGAAAAGGTGCGTCAGCGGCGGGGTTTGGGTGCGATGCGGGGCAGGACGTACGGCGGCCCAGCGAAGATCAGGTCGGACTTCAACTCCTGGTACGCCCGCTTGGGCTGGTAGTTCTCGTCGTAGATGGTGGCCAGGCCCTCCGGCGGGTCGTCGAACCAGCCCGGCACCCACGAATGGTTGTCACTGAAACCCCAGACCGTGTACGACAGGCAGCTGCGCACGGCGAGGCACGCCTTCATCAGCACGCTGAAGTTGGCGGCCGACGCCTGTAGCCGAGGGTTGATCTCCTCCGAGTTGCCCGCCTGGACGCCCTCCGTCAGCTGGCTGCGGACGTCGACCTCGGTGAACGCGGTCGCGACGCCGAGCGAGGCGAACTTCTTCAGCGCGGCCGTCACCTGGAGGGTGTCGAAGTTGCCGTACTGGGTGCCCAGGTGGCCCTGGGAGCCGACGCCGTCGATCGGGACACCCTGGGCGCGCAGGCTCTTGGTCATGTCGTACACGAACTGGGTCTTGTCGTCCGCCGCGTTGCCCGAGCCGAACGCCTCGATGTTGTAGTCGTTGTAGAACAGCAGGGCCTTGGGGTCGGCGGCCCGCGCCCACCGGAACGCGTCGGCGATGTAGCCGGGCCCGAGGTTCTGCGCCCAGAAGCCCTTGTAGTGCAGTGTCGACGGGGTGTCCCACGGGTCGCTGACGGCTTCGTTGACCACGTCCCACTGCCAGATCTTGCCCTTGTAGCGGTTCACGACAGTGGTGATGTGCTTGCGCAGCAGCTCGCGCAACTCCTGCTTGCTGATGGAGCCGTCGGCGACGCCGCTGGTCAGCCAGGCGGGCAGCTGGTTGTGCCAGACCAGCACGTGGCCGCGCACGCTCTGCCGGTTGCGCTTGGCGAACTCGACGAACTGGTCGGCCGGCGCCCAGTTGTAGCTGCCGCGGGTGGGCTCCAGGCTCTCCCACTTCATCACGTTCTCGGCGGTGACCGAGGCGAATTCGGTGGAGGCCAGCTTGCGGTACTGCGGGTCGTCGGCGTCGTTGAGGGCATCCATGTTCACAGCGGTGCCGACGTGCAGGCCGTGGCGCAGGCCGAGGGTGCCGAGGCTCTGCGTCGTGGGGTCGTACGGCCGACTCGCGGTCGCCGGCACCGTGTTCAGCGTGGCGATGGTCGCGACGGCGACCAGGCCGGCGGTCGACCACTGTCTCAACTTCATGTGCCTTCCCTTCCAGACGCTCAATAGATAGATGTCGATCTAGGAGGTGAGGGTCCGGCGTTGGTCGGGTGACGCCGGTAGTTCCGGCCGGAAACCGGAAACTTGCTCGAAACGTTAAGCCGATCTATGTCTGGGCGTCAACGCTGAAAACTTCCGGAAATTCATCACATGACCTGCCCAGCCCTGAGCGGCCAGCGGTCGAAACTTTCGGCGGCCGCAGGCCGGCAACCGGCGGCCGTGCGGCCACGCGGCGCCCGGTGACGTCAGCGCGGCGCACGCCGCAGGCATCGTCGACGCGAGGGCCGACGATGCCTGGTGCCGCTGGGGGAGACCGGTCAGCGCAGACCGGCGAAGAGGTCGTCCTCGGGGATCGGCGCGCCGGTCCGGTCCCGGACCCGGAGGAAGGTCTCCATGCCCATCAGCTCGGTGAACCGCTCCTGGCCCAGTTGCAGGAAGAAGATGTTCTCGGTCTGACTGGCGTGAGTGGCCAGCGCGTCGAACTTCTGCGCGCCGTACTTGCTCGTGTCCACCCAGGTGGTGATCTCGTCGTCGGGAAGGCCGAGCTGCGGCCCCGGCTCATCCGCCGCGTCCGGCTCGGCCCACTCGACGCCGAGCTCCTTCATGATCCGACCGAACTGCTCGAACGCCGTACGCGGCACCGTGGTCCAGTAGACCTTCGCCGGGACGTCGGTCTGCTCGACGGCGGCCATGGTGATCCGGTGGGCCTGGATGTGGTCCGGGTGGCCGTAGAAACCGTTCTCGTCGTACGTGACGATCACGTCCGGCTGGTAGCGCCGAATCAGCTCCGCGAGCCGGGCCGCCGCGTCCGCCACCGGCGTCGTCCAGAACGCGCCGGGCAGGTCGTTTGTCGGCCAGCCCATCATCCCGGAGTCGGCGTAGCCGAGGGTCTCCAGGTGGGTGACGTTCAGAGTCGTGCAGCTGGCCTCCAACTCGGCCTGACGCATCGCCACGACGGCGGCCGGGTCGTGCCCCTCCTCGCCCGGCTTGACCCCACCCGGGCCATCCCCGCATCGCCCGTCGGTGCAGGTCACCAGCACGGTCGTTACCCCCTCGGCGGCGTAGCGGGCAAGAACACCACCGGTGCTCGTCGCCTCGTCGTCGGGGTGGGCGTGCACCGCCATCAGGGTCAGAGGTCGCTCAGCCATGCCATCACCCTACGGTCCTCCGGCTACGACCCCACGACCTCCACCGGGAACGAGGCGGTCCTCGTCATCCCGACCACCGAGTACGACACGATGACGGTCTGCGTACCTGCGGTGGTGGGGTCGTACCCCGAAACCGTGTACCCGCCGTGGCCGTGCGCCAGTACCTCGTCCCGCACCCCGTCGGTGTAGTCGGCCGTGACCACGAGACCCGTGCGGTCGAGGGGCTCGCCGACGGTGTACGTGGTCCTGGTCGGTGGCTTCCGCACCGCGACGCTCGTCGGGTCGGCGCCTCGCATCGCGGCATGCTCCGCCTGGGTGAGGGCGAAGACGGTCCCGTGGCGCAGCACGCCGTCCGCCAGGTCGTATGCGGGCTTCCGACTCCAGTCGATGGGCGTCCAGTCGCCCGACGCGAGGTCCGCGCTCCAGTACGGGTGCAACTGCTCCTCCAGGTGCTTACCGGAGGGCGACCCGGCCCAGATCTGGTCGGCCCAGAGGTAGTAGCCCGGTCCGCGTACGTCACCGGGGTTCGCCTCGACCACCATCGGCGCCTCGGCGTAGGTGGTGTTCATCGTCCGATGGGTGATGCAGCTCGCCACCAGTTCCCACTCCTCCGGCGGAGCGAGGATGGAGGGCGACCGCTCCTGATAGATGTCCTCCGAGCCGCACGACGGGACGTACGGTGTGACCCCGACGCCGGTGGACGTGCGGTCGCTGACGAAACGGTGGTACGACCCGTCGGTGTCGTCCCGGATGATCACCGCGTCCAGCGTCCCGTGGTGGGGGCGGTTGCTCATCACCCGCGCCGGCGTGAACGTCACGAAGTCCCGGGTGGTGCTGTAGAGGGTCTGGTTCCGGGTGAGCGGGAAGCGGCCACGCGGATCGGTGCGATCCGGTGTGTAGTACGTGCCGGGGGCGTACATCGACGAGGTCCAGTAGACGACGTAGGCGCCGATCGACTCGTCCCAGATGGCCTCCGGGGCGAACGCCATGCCTGCCTCTTCCGGGGCCACCAGCACGTGTCGCTGCTCGGACCAGGTCCGCAGGTCGGTGGACTCCCACACCTCGATGTGCCGACTCGCGCCGCTCTGCGCCCAGTCCCAGCCCTGCCACCCGTACGCCCGGCCATCGACGTTCAGATCGGTGGCGACGAGATAGAACCTGTCCCCCTTCGGGGAGCGGACGATGGACGGGTCGCGAAGGGCGTGCATGCCCTCGGCGGACCGGAGCACCGCCTGCCCGTCGTTGACGGCGGTCCAGCTGGTCGGATCGTTGCCGATGCTCGCCGCGAAATAGAGCTGCTGCCCCGCCTGGCTGTTGGACCGAGCAAAGTTGACCATGCCGTAGCGCGAGAACGGGGCCAGCGTGACCCTGGGGCGCTCCTCGGTCTGTGTCACCCGATCACCTTCCGCCACCCGGGGCTCGCCGGAGTTGGCATTTTACCCAGTTCGGCATCCGTCGAGCGGTCCTTGTGTGAACGGTGCTCAGGCTCCGGGCAGGTCGTTAGATTCGGGCGTGATCAGCAGATCCGAGCAGGTCCGGACGCGGGGAGAAGTCGATGGCACTGGCCGCTGGCGGGTTCACTGACCTGCGACAGGTCGAGGCCGGAGTCCTGAACGTCGGATACGTGGACGCCGGGCCGCCCGACGGGGACCCGGTGATCCTCCTGCACGGGTGGCCCTACGACATCCACAGCTTCGCCGACGTCGTACCGCTGCTCACCGCCGCCGGTCACCGGGTCGTCGTCCCGTACCTGCGGGGCTACGGCACGACCCGGTTCCTCTCCGACGACACGATGCGAAACGGCGAGCCGGCGGCCATGGGGCTCGACCTCATCGCCCTGATGGACGCCCTGAAGATCGACACCGCGAAGCTCGCCGGGTTCGACTGGGGCGCGCGGACCGCCGATGTCGTCGCCGCGTTGTGGCCCGAACGCTGCCGGGGGCTGGTCTCGGTGAGCGGCTACCTGATCGACGGCCAGAAGTCGGGCACTGTGCCGTTGCCGCCGAAGGCGGAGCTCGCGTGGTGGTACCAGTACTACTTCGCCACCGAGCGCGGTCGGGAAGGGTACGACAGGAACCGGCGCGACTTCGCCAAGCTGATCTGGCACACCGCGTCGCCCAGGTGGACGTTCGACGACGCGACGTTCGACCGCAGCGCGGCGGCGTTCGACAACCCCGACCACGTTGCCATCGTCATCCACAACTACCGCTGGCGGCTCGCCCTCGCCGACGGTGAGCCGCAGTACGACGAGATCGAGAAGCGCCTGGCCACGAAGCCGAAGATCACGGTGCCCAGCATCTCCCTGGAGGGCGATGCCAACGGCGCGCCGCACCTGGAGCCCAGCGTCTACGCCAAGCAGTTCGCCGGCCGGTACGAGCACCGGACCGTCGGGGGCGGCGTCGGGCACAACCTGCCGCAGGAAGCGCCGCAGGCCTTCGCGGACGCGGTGCTGGAGGTCTGAGTCGCCGGCCTCCCGATCACCGGGGCGTCGGACGTTCCACCCGCACCGGGTCGCCGCGAACCAGCCCGTCGTGGATGCGCCACCGGGCGGTGGTGACGGCACGCCGCGCCGCCTCGTCGCCCTGCTCGACGCGTTGGCGCAGCAGGTCCACGGCGATCCGGCGGTTGAGACTGAACTGCCGCTCCTCGTCCACCACGACCACCAGGCCCGAGGGGCGGTGCGTTGCGCGTACCGCCGTGCTGGCCTTGTTCCGGTGCTGACCACCCGGCCCACCGGTGCGGCAGGCGACGATGTCGACGTCCGCCTCGCGGAACGTCGTCGGCCGAGCGTCGCGTTCGGGCGGCTGGGCGGTGACGTACCAGTTCTTGCGGCCGGTGCCCGACCGGTACGGGCTGGGGGCCTGCCAGCACAGCGTTCCGGTCCACGAGGCCGCGAACGCCTCGGCGTCGACGCCGGAGATCCGGATCAGCATCGACCGGTAGGTGCCGGCGTGGTCACCGCGCACCGCCTGAACCTCCTGGATCGTCAGACCTCGGCGGGTGCCCTCGCCGCGCAGACGGTGCAGCAGCTGACTCAGCGCCCAGGCGCACTCCTGCGGCCCACGCCCGGCCGACAGCAGCAGGGACGCGCTCACGACCGGCCTCGGCGGCCGCGGTGGCCCCGCCGGTCCGGTCGTGCGACGGACCCGAGATCGGGCGTCTTGTAGGTGACCAGGGGAGTCGTGCTGACCACCGGCGTGGCCAGGTCGTGCTCGACCAGATCCGCGATCACCTGCTCGATACGCTTGTACGCAGTGGGCGCCTCCTCGAAGAGCAGCTGCCGGTCACCACACACCACAAGCGACCCCACCGGGGTACGGCGTAGCTCCTCGACAGTGTGCTTGGCCCGGCCTCGCCGCAGGGCGTCGGCGCGGGACATCTTGCGTCCGGCGCCATGGGCCACGGAGTGGTTGGCGTCCGGCCCTGCGTGCGCGGCCACCAGGTAGGACGCCGTTCCCCGGGTACCGGCGATCAGGACGTCGCGTCCATCGCCCGGCGCCGCGCCCTTGCGGTGCAGGTAGACCCCGTCCCGGACCTCGACCAGGTTGTGGCACTGGTCGACGATCGGCGCGGTGGGCTCGGCGCCCAGCGCGTACGCCACCCGCGTGGCCAGGACCCGGCGGTTGAGCGATCCCCAGCGCACCGCGTCGTCGTGCATGCTCAGGTAGGCGGCGGGGTCGGGAGCCGCCCCGGCGCCGTGGACCTCGGTGTGCGCCCGCAGGATCCGCTCGCCCAGACCACGGGAACCGCTGTGCACGATGAGCACGAGATCGCCCGCGTCGAGCCCGAGCCGACCCGCGTGACAGGCGTCGAGGATGGTGTCGACGCGGGCCAGCTCCACGAAGTGGTTGCCCCGGCCCACCGTCCCGAGACCGTCCAGGTGACCCGCCGGGACGTCACAGTCGACGGCGGCCCAGGCGGGGTCGTCGACGTCCCGTACCGGGTCGAGCGCCTGGTCGAGGTCGGGGAACCGGGTGGCGAGCCGTTCCGGCACGGCACGCTTGAGCTTGATCGGAAACACGGCGATGCCGCAGCCGATGTCGGAGCCCACCAGGAACGGGTACAGCACTGTCGACGCCATGGCCGCGCCGATCGGCGCGCCCTTGCCGGGATGCAGATCCGGCATCGCGGCGACGTGCAGCATGCCGTCCAGGGCGGCGACCTGTTGGCACTGCGCGAGCGCTTCGGACTCGATCCAGCTCGCGGGAGAGGCGAACACCGTGACGGTGGCCGGGGCGGACGGGGGCAGGGGGAGGTGGTGCTGGGACAAGGAGGCTCACTTCTCGCTGCGAACGTGGGAACGGACGGCGTCACGGCCCCGGGAGGCATCACCGGTGGCGCGGAGCAGGGGGTGGTGTCCGTCAGTACGTCATGGACGTCACTCTGGCCGAGGCGCGTCGGGCAGGACAACTGATTTTTCTTCGCGACGTACGCTGCCGCGATGAGCGCACCGCGCCGCATCCTGGTCTACGGGGTGTACGGCTCCGGCAAGTCCACCCTCGCGGCGCGGCTGGCCGAGCACCTCGGACTGCCCTGGTATCCGGTGGACGACCTGCTCTGGCAACCGGGCTGGGTCGAGGTGCCGGTCGCTGAGCAGCGCAGCCGGATCGAGGAGATCTGTCGACGGGACCGCTGGATCATCGACGGGGCGTACCACGGTTGGCGGGACGTCCCGATGGCCCGCGCCGACCTGGTCGTCGGCCTGGACTATCCACGGTGGCGCTCGTTCGGACGGTTGCTCCGCCGCACCGCCCGCCGGGTGGTCACCGGCGAGGTGATCTGCAACGGCAACCGCGAGTCGCTGGGCAGCGTGCTGTCCCCGGACTCGATTCTGGTGTGGCACGTCACCGCGTTCGGCCGGGCTCGACGGCGGATGCGGGCCTGGCGGGCGGACCCGTCCGCGCCGCCGGTGGTGTTACTGCGCTCCCCGGCGGACCTGGACGTCTGGCTGACCGGGCTGCCCCGCCGGTGAAGCCGTGGGGCGGTGGCCCGGCCGGCAGTGCGCCGGCCGGGCCGTCGATCAGGACTCCAGGCGTCGACGCCGCGCGAGGAGGAACGCGACCGCGCCGAGTACGACCATCGCGCTTCCGACGCCGGTCATGGTCGGGACCACACCGCCACCGGTCACCGGCAGGATGGGGTGCTTGCCGCCCGGACCACCGGGTCGACCAGGTGGTCCAGCGGGCCCGGACGGGCCAGGTGCTCCCGGGCTACCGGGTGCTCCGGGGCTACCGGGTGCGCCAGGCGCGCCAGGGCTACCGGGTGCTCCGGGGCTACCGGGTGCGCCAGGCGCGCCGGGACTACCGGGCGCGCCGGGACTGCCGGGCGCGCCGGGGCTACCGGGTGCTCCGGGGCTACCGGGTGCTCCGGGACTGCCGGGCGCTCCTGGACTACCGGGTGCGCCGGGGCTGCCGGGTGCGCCGGGGCTGCCGGACGGACCGGGCGGCCCGCTGGGTCCGGGCGGGCCGCTCGGCGCGGCGCAGACCGGTGCGCTGATGACGTTGGTGTCCAGGGTGACGGCCTCGGTGCGCGCCAGCGCGCGGCCCTGGAGGGTCGCGCCCGTGGCCAGCGTGATCGCGGCCTGAGCCATGATGGTGCCCACGAAGGTGGTGCCGGTGCCGATCGTCGCCGAGCTGCCGATCTTCCAGAACACGTTGCAGGCCGACGCCCCGTTGGTCAGGACGACGCTGCTGTTCGACGCCGTCGTCAACGCGGAGTCGACCTGGAAGATGAACACGGCCGACGGGTCGCCCTGGCCGTTGAGCGTCAACGCGCCGGTCAGCTGCGCGGCCCCGATCCGGTAGACCCCTTCGTTGAGCGTGTTGCCGCCCAGCTCCGCCGGGAGGTTGGTGAACGGAGTCCGGCCGGCGGCGTCGTTGAAGGCGATGGTCAGGTCGCTCTGGGCCTGGAGTGCCACGGCGTCGCCGAGGTGCACCTCGCCGCCGATGGTTGCCGTTCCGAAGCCGGAGGCGGTGTTTCCGGGGAACCGTCCGAGGCTCTGGGCCAGGAAGCTGGGGCCGGTGTTGGTGGGCTCCGCTCCGGCCAGGACGGAGAAGTCGGCCGCCGTCCCGAGGTTGACCGGTGCCTCCTGCGCGTTGGCGGCGGTCGAGCTGAAGAGCAGCAGGCTGGCTGCCACCGTGGCGGCTGCGCCAGCCGCGAGCGACGGCAGGACC
The DNA here is from genome assembly GCF_015751765.1 of Micromonospora ureilytica. Lineage (NCBI taxonomy): Bacteria > Bacillati > Actinomycetota > Actinomycetes > Micromonosporales > Micromonosporaceae > Micromonospora > Micromonospora ureilytica. The sequence goes on along the minus strand of NZ_JADOTX010000001.1, from coordinate 3,510,670 downwards.
ACTCGCCGCCGTAGCCAATTCTTGGGTATAGCTGTCACAGAACACCCTCCGTGGGTACTACTCGCAGGAGACGGCCAGCGAGTGGCGCCCTGCGTGATACGGCCTGTATGGCGCCGATAAGCGCGCTGACCACCACATCACGTCAGGTGTTCAAATGAGGGCAAATTGGGACAATAGCTAAAGTGCATCTATCTGAATTGGAGCGACCTTCGCATTCTTGTTTGCTGTTCCCACGGCCGCCGGGGGCAAGCGGTCGAGCGAACCTCGGCCTAATCCCGGACCGCCTGGATAGGCCTGATCGCGCGGCCGAGGACGCAGGGGGAGGAGGGGCTGTTGCTGGTGGCCGGGAAACGGAACGTGCGCAGCGCCTCCACCTCGAAGCCGGCCGCGCCGATGGCGGCGACGGTGTCGCGATTGGTGTGGCAACCGGCGAACAGCTTCGGCCACAGTGTGGCGTCGACGAGTCGTTGGGCGCGGTGCAGACGTGTGGCCTCCTCGGCGGCCACGTGCTCGAAGAACCGCACCTGGCCCCCGGGGCGCAGCACCCGGCTGATCTCGGCCAACGCACTCGCCTGATCGGGCACGGTGCACAACACCAACGCGACCACGGCCACGTCGAACTCGCCGTCCCCGGCGGGCAGCGCCTCGGCCAGACCGTCGACGACAGTGACCGGTACCGGCGCGGTCGCCGCGGCGCGCTCGGCAGCGGCACGGAGACGCCGCTCCGGTTCGACCGCGAGGACCTGGGTCACCCCCGGTGGGTAATGGGGGAACATCCGTCCGTTGCCCGCACCGATCTCGATCACCCGGCCGGACAGGCCGGCGACCAACTCTCGCCGGAACGCCGCCGTGCCGGCGCGGTCCATGGCGACGCTGAGCCGCTCGTACAACCGGGCGTGCACGGGGTGGGACACCGTGGCCACGTCGACCTCCAGGGATGGTGTGTTCTGCCGAGAACTCTTTCTCCGGCGATTGTCCTGCATCCGCGCACGCTTTCCGTCTTACTGATTGGCAGCACGATCCAACCCAGTGCAGACAGGACGTGGTGCGAGCATGAAGATCGTCGTCATCGGGGGCAGCGGCCTCATCGGTTCCAAGCTCGTGGACCGCCTCGCCGGCCAGGGCCACGAGGCGGTGCCGGCATCGCCGAAGACCGGCGTGAACACCCTGACCGGCGAGGGAGTGGCCGATGTGCTCACCGGCGCCGAGGTAGTCGTCGACGTGTCGAACTCGCCGTCGTTCGAGGACGCCGCCGTGCTGGAGTTCTTCGAGACATCCACCCGGACGCTCCTCGCCGCCGCGTCGGACGCCGGGGTGGATCACTACGTGGCGCTCTCCATCGTGGGGTGCGACCGGATCCCGGACAGCGGGTACATGCGCGCGAAGGTCGCCCAGGAGAAGCTCATCGTCGCGTCCGGACTCCCGTACTCGGTGGTGCACGCCACCCAGTTCTTCGAGTTCCTCCAGGGCATCATCGACACCGCCACGGACGGCGACACCGTGCACCTCGCGCCGGTGCTCATTCAGCCGATGGCCGCGGACGACGTCGCGACCGCGGTGGCCGAGGTCGTGCTCGGCGCGCCGACGGACTCCGTGGTCGAGGTCGCCGGCCCGGAGCAGTTCCGCCTCGACGAGTTGGGCCGATCCCTCCTCGCCGACCAGCAGGACCGTCGTTCGGTGGTGGCCGACCCGGACGCCCGGTACTTCGGCGCCAAGCTGGGCGAACGCTCGCTCGTCCCGGCCGACGGTGCCCGCCTCGCCAGCACCGCCCTGGACGACTGGCGTGCCCGGGCGGGCCGGGGACACTGAGCGGCCCGCTACCCCGGCGTCCCGGGCGGCCCGGCCCGCCCACCGAGACGCTGCACCAACTCCCGTACCGCCTCGGTGAACGGCTCGTCGGACTCGCCCGGCCAGTGCCCGTGGATGGGTGGGGCGACGCTGTCCCCGGGGGGTGTCACCACGTCACCGGGGTCACGCTGTCGACGATCCACAGCGCCGGCCGGGTCACCGGTGGTGGCCGGCGCGGGTGCGGGACGCGGCGAGAAGATCCAGCCACCGATCGGGTCCGTGTCGCGCCACAGGTTCACCCAGCGCCAACCCACCCGACGGCCGATCTCGCGCAGTGCCGCGTCGTCGACGTAGGCGGGGAAGAGCCGGGCGTAGAGGCGGCGCAGCGGCGATCCGTGGGTGAGCAGGGCGACCCGGTCACCGACCTGCGGCGGCAGTTGGAGCACCGTGGCGGCGAGCAGAACCGAGCCGTGGCTGTGCCCGGTGAGCAGCACCGCGTCGCCGCGCTCGACGAGGTAGGTGATCCGGCGGGCCAGTTCCGGCACCGCCCGCTCCGAGTAGCAGGGCGGCGCGAACGGGTGGGCGGCCCGGGGCCAGAAGGTGCCGAGGTCCCAGAGGACACCGATGTGCCGGCGGTACGGCTCGGTCCGGTACGCGAAGATGCCGCCGATGATCAGAGCGAGGATGATCGCCGCGATCACCCAGCTACCGAACGCGATGGCGAACGTGATCGCGCCCGCCGGCAATCCGATGTTCCGCTCGAGGACGTCGCTCGGGACCTGCCCGAGCAGGCCGATGGTGGTGGTGGCCGTGCCGAGTCCGGCGAGGCAACCGTAGAGCACTGCCAACGGCACCAGCTTCTCGGTGAAGCGAGCCCGGGCTATCGCGTCTCGGACCTGCCGCAGCCGGGGGCCTGCCTCGGCCGGCGGGTCCGGGAAGTCGCGCGCGACTATCGCCGCCGCGGCCCGGCGTCGACTCCGGCGGGAGATCAGGATGACGAGGACGGCGATGATCGCGGTGACCAGCACCGCCCGGAAGAAGCCGAAGATCGCCCAGGTGTAGGCGCGGGGTGGGCCGGAGGCGATGCCCGCTCCGGTCGGTACGTCGCGGTCCAGGAAGTCCGCCACCCGGTAGACCAGTTCGGCGGAGTACGCCACCGCCATGCTGATCCCGGTGGCGGCGACAACGAGAGCGCCCAGTCCGAAGAGCGGGGCGCCGTGTTCCCGGCTCCGGTGCCAGAGCAGCACCACGCCGAGGGCGGCCAACAGCGTCGTCTGCGCCACGAACAGACCAGTCAGCGTCGAGTCGTAACCGGGGAGTTCCCGCTCCTCAGGCCAGGGTTGCGAGCTGGCCGACACGTGTGCCACGACGACCACGGTCAGGACGATGGCAGCGGTTCGGAGTGTGCGGGTGACCCGGTCGAGCCGCTGGTTGCCGGGGGCCCGGTCCATCAGCGGCGGTGTGCAGAGCAGCCCTACGCAGCCCGTCAGGATCACCCCCGTGATCGCCGCCAGCGCGATCGTGGCCGGCGAGGCGTCACTGGCACCCCGGGCCAGCAGCAGGACGAGATCCAGCGTCGCGAAGGCCGCGGCGACGTGGATGGCGCGCAACCGGCCCACCAGCGGCTCGGCGTCCCACTGGCCGACAGTGCCCAGCCGAGACGTGGAGCTGCCCTGATCGGGTGCCCGGAACGCCTCGAAGGTCCGCCCGGGACGGCAGCTGACCCGCCAGATCAGGCCGATCGCGGCGGCCGGGACCAGCGCGAGCACCGCCAGCCGCAGCCCGACCGGCCGTCCACCCAACCAGGACAACCAACTGCGCCCGGCCAGGCAGTCCGGCGAAGCCAGGCACTTCCAACCGACGAGGTCCAGGGCGACGCCGGCGATGGCGAGCACGTACAACACGGTGAGGGTGAGCGCCAGCAGCCGGCACAGGGACTTGACCGTCGCCTCGGAGCCGGGGTTCGCCGGGCGCATCCAGATCGCGACGTTGACAAGCATGAAGGGGAGCAGGAAGACCACCGCCAGGGTGCGGGCCACGGTCCCGGAGGGCAGGTCACCCCAGCGGTACGCCTCAACCGTCACCCCGTGCGTGCCGGTGCTGTCCGAGTTCCGGGGGCGCGGCCGGTAGAACCCGCCATTGCGGTCACCGGCGACCTGCCCGATCTGTTGCAGGTTCAGCACCTGTGCGGCGCTCGCGCCGGAGACTCCGTGCACCCGTAGCTCCACGACGTCACCGGAGTCGTCCGGCCCGCTCAACCGCGCTGATCCATTCGACGTCCCCCCGAGGCGTCTCGCAGCCTTGTCCCGCGACCCACCCGACGTCACCCGACGGGGCAACCGACCGCGGTGACGGCAGAGCCGGGTCTACCCGATCCGTTCGCCCTCAATCGCGGCTGGCCGGGGCGCTACCGCCCAGGTTGGGCCCGACCGTCGGTCACCGTCGGTCAGGTACGTCGTTCCGGCCCGCCTTCGCCAACTGGGTGCGGTAGGCGCGTGGCGACAGGCCGGTGGTGCGCTTGAAGGCCACGCTCAGCGCGCTCTCCGAGCCGTACCCGACAGCCTGGGCGATGGTGGCGACCGTGTCGGAGCCGCGCCGAAGGCGATCCGCCGCGAGCTCGATCCGCCACCCGGTCAGGTACTCCAGCGGACCCACCCCGACGACTTTCTTGAAGCGGGCCGCCAGCGTCGACCTGGCGACACTGGCCGCTCGGGCGACCTCGTCCACCGTCCAAGGGTGCGCGGGTCGCGCGTGCATCGCGCGTAGCGCGGGAGCGACCACCGGGTCGGTGAGACCGGCCAGCCACCCGGACGTGGGCTGTTCGGCGCGTGCCAGGTGCAGCCGCAGGACCCGGATCAGCAGGACGAGCGCCAGGTGCTCGGCGACGAGGTGGGAGCCGAGTCGCGTCGAGCGCAGTTCCGCGTCGATCTCGCCGAGGGCCCACTGGACGGTATCGGCCTCCGGGGTGTCGGCGGGCACGTGGATAACCGGCGGAAGGTTGTCCAACAGGAGGCTACGAGCCCGTCCGCCCAGGGCGAAGGCGCCGCCGATGAGGAACACGTCGTCACCGTCGCCGACGTGTGCCACGCCGTCGGCGGTGGCCGCGAAGATCGGGTACGCGGGCTCGACCGGCGCATCGGGGTCGCTGAAGAGGGTGTAGGCCGCCGGTCGGGTCAGCAGGAAGCAGTCCCCCGCACCGAGGTTGATGGGATCGGCGTGGCCCTCGACCAGCAGCGAGCATCGGCCGCGCCGGACGGCGTTGAACTTGGCCCCGGACGGAGGGTCGAAACCGACTGCCCAGCGCCCGCCCCCGACCAGGCCGGCGGAAACGTGGCTCGTCGCGCCGAGCAGGGCCAGGACGTCCTCCAGCGGATCCATCCTCACCTCCTCTGGACGCTCACGAAAGTATGAAGGACTCCAGGCTATAGGCAGTCCAAGTCGTGGGTTCGTAGCCTGGGTTTCATGACAGCGAACCCACGCCTCACCACCCCGTTCGGCGCCCGCACCACCGCCGCCGAGGTCCTCGATGGTGTCGACCTGACCGGGCGCCGAATGATCGTCACCGGGGGCGCCTCCGGCATCGGTGCCGAGACGGTACGCGCGCTGGCAGGGGCCGGTGCCGAGGTCACCATCGCGACCCGGAATCCCCGAGCGGCCGACGGGCTCGCCGAGGAGTTCGCCACGGTTGCCACCCGGGGTACGGTCCGGTCGTCCGCCCTCGATCTCGCCGACCTGGCGTCGGTAGACGCCTTCGTCGCGGCCTGGCAGGGCCCGCTCGACGTGCTGGTCGCCAACGCCGGAATCATGGCGATCCCGACCCGCCAGTTGACTGCCGAGGGCTGGGAACTCCAGCTCGCGACGAACCACCTCGGCCACTTCGCGCTGGCCCGAGGGCTGCACGACAACCTGCGGGCCGCCAAGGGCGCCCGGGTCGTGATGGTCAGCTCCGGGGCGCACCTGGCCACGCCCTTCGATTTCGACGACCCGCAGTTCGAGCGGCGCCCGTACGACCCGTGGTCGGCCTACGGCCAGTCGAAGACCGCGGAGGCCCTGCTCGCGGTCGGCATCACCCGCCAGTGGGCGAGCGACGGGATCACCGCGAACGCCCTCAACCCCGGGTACATCTTCACCAACCTCCAGCGCCACATCGATGACGACACGATGCGGGCGATGGGCGCGATGGACGAAGCGGGCAACCTCATCGAGGCGGAGTACTACAAGAAGCCCGCCCAGGGCGCGTCGACCACCGTGCTGCTCGCCGGTTCGCCCCTGCTCGACGGCGTCGGCGGCCGGTACTTCGACGACAACCAGGAGGCCGAGGTCGTTCCCGGTGGCCCCGATGCCACAGGTGGGGTCGCCGCTCATGCGCTGGACCCGGCTGCGGCCGACCGGCTCTGGGCGTACGCCGAGAGGGCGCTCACCTCGCGCTGAGCGCGGCCGGCCCGTGCCGGCGAGGATTGATCCGGTCGTGGCGGGGTAGGTGCCGCCATGGTCGCTGCCCGGCGCGGAGCGGACGCGGGCCCGTCGACCGTGCGGCTCTGGGACCGCGTGGTGGAAACGTTGCGCGAGCGGGGCCGCCGGGTACGGACCATCGGCGGCCTCGCCCTGCAGGCCGGCCTGGCCGCAGGGCTGTCCTGGTTCGTGGCGCACTCGCTGCTGCAGGTGTCGCAGCCGGTCTTCGCGCCGATCTCCGCCGTCTCGACGCTCGCCGCGTCCGTCGGCCAGCGGTTGCGTCGCACCGTCGAGCTGATCATCGGTGTCACCGTCGGGGTGTTGATCGGCGACCTGCTGCTGGTGGTGATCGGCATCGGGTGGTGGCAGCTCGCCCTGATCGTCGTCCTGGCGATCGTCGTCGCCCTCTTCCTCGTGGGCAGCGCGGCGGTGGTGGTCCAGGCCGGGGCGACGGCTGTGCTCATCGCCACGCTCAGCCCGGCCGTCCGTGATCTGGAGATCCCCCGGTTCGTGGACGCGCTCGTCGGGGGAGGGGTGGCGCTGCTGGTCACCGCCGTGTTGCTGCCGCTGAATCCGCTGCGGGTGCTCAACCGGGCCGCGCGGCCGGCGCTGGATCTGCTGGCGGCCCAGCTCGATGCCGCCGCCGAGGCGCTGACCGAGCGTGATGCCGATCGGGCCCGTACCGCCCGGGGTGAGCTGCGACAGAGCGCCGGCCGGTTGAAGGCGTTCGTCGAGGCGACCCAGGGTGCCCGGGAGGCGAGCACCCTGTCACCCGTGTACTGGCACCAACGCCACGGGCCGGTGGGCCGCTACGCGCAGGCGGCGGAGCCGATCGACCGGGCGATGCGCAACAGCGGCACCCTGATCCGACGGTCGGTGACGCTCATCGAGGACGGCGAGCCGGTGCCGGAGTCGTTGCCGACGGCGGTGGCCGATCTCGCCGAGGCCGTCCGCCTGCTCAAGCGGCAGTTCGCCGCGGGCGCTGAGCCGAATCGGGCGCGCGAGCAGGCACTGCGGGCGGTCCGGACGGCCGGGCACGCCTATCGGGACGGTGTCGGCTTCTCCGGTGCGGTCGTGGTCGCACAGGTCCGGACGACCGTCAGTGACCTCCTGGTCGCCTCCGGCCTGCGTCAAGAGGACGCGAATCACCTGGTCCGAAGGGTTTTCGGCGATCTTTGAGAGCCTGGTGACCCGCAGCGGAGCCAGGCGGCGGCACCTTCTTGAGCCATGACTGTTGCATCCTGAGCCAAAGTGGTGCCATGATGGTGCCATGGAGCTGAGGTCATACGTCGAGAACCTGCGTAACGAGTTCGCCGTGGCCGCGGAGGGCGTGGACCCGGAGGCCAGAGCGCTGGCCGAACGACTCTTCGCGCAGTTGGAGGCGGCCACCCGTCTCACGCTGCTGGAAGCGCTCTCCGACGCGGCCGACGAGATCACCCGTGACCTCGCGCCGGGTTCGGTGCACGTCCGGTTGCGCGGGCGCGAGCCCGACTTCGTGGTGACGCCGGCCAGCCCGCCGGTCGAGGTGACGAGCGAGCCCAGCGGCCCGCCACCGCTGTCGGTGCCGGTGTCCGCGCCCGACGGTGAGGAGGGCGGCACCTCGCGGATCAACCTGCGGCTTCCCGATCACCTGAAGGCCAGCGTCGAGGACGCCGCCGGCCGCGCCGGGCTCTCGGTCAATGCCTGGCTGGTGCGCGCTGTCGCCGGTGCCATCGGGGCAGGCGACACGCAGCGTCGTCCACCCCGCCGGGTGGAGCCGATCTCCGGCCAGCACTTCACCGGCTGGGCCCGCTAACTCCCCGTACCCCTTCCACCATCACGCCGCTGGCCAGCGGCGACCTTCGCCGACCACAGTTCGGGAGACCACCATGCCTGTTTTCGAGACGCCAGAACCGATTTCCGTCCAGATCGAGCTGCCGATCGGCGATGCCTGGATCGCCGCGAGCGACCGCACCGACACTGTGGTGACGGTGCGGCCCCGTGACCCGTCGAGCAAGGCCGACGTGAGCGCCGCCGAACAGAGCACCGTCGAGTTCGCCGCCGGGCGACTGGTGATCCGGGTGCCGAAGAGCTGGCGCCGCTACGGGTTCGGCCCCGGGCCGTCGGTCGACGTCCAGATCGAGGTGCCGACCGGGTCACGGGTATACGCCGAGGCGGAATGGGCGGCGTTCCGCTGCGAGGGTCGGCTCGGCGAGTGTCGGATCAAGACCGGCAGCGGCATCCGACTCGACGAGACCGGACCGTTGGAGATCGACAGTAGCCACGGCGAGGTGGCGGTCGAGCATGTGCTGGGCTCCGCCCGGGTGAAGGCCTCGTCCGGCAAGGTGCGCATCGGCGCTGTCGACGGCACCGCCGAGATCAAGAACTCGTCCGGCGACTGCTGGATCGGCCGCAGCGGTGGCGACGTCCGGATCAACACGGCCTACGGCGACATCACAGTGGACGCCTCACATGCCTCGGTGACGGCGCGCACCGCCTACGGCAACCTCCGGCTGGGTGAGGTCACCCGCGGCGCGGTCGACGCGCAGACCTCCTTCGGCGCGATCGAGGTCGGCATCCGTCGCGGTACCGCTGCCTGGCTCGACGTCAGTTCCAAGCACGGCCGCGTGCACAACGCGCTGGAGTCGACCGACAGCCCGGCCCAGACCGACGAGACGGTCGAGGTCCGGGCGAACACCTCCTACGGCGACATCATGATCCGCCGCGCCTGACCCACAGCCCCGCCGACCACAAATGAGGAGACCATGACCAGCTCCATGAACCCCGCGATCGTCGCCACCGACCTGCGCAAGTCCTACGGCGACAAGGTCGTGCTGGACGGCATCGACCTGATGATCACCGAGGGCACGATCTTCGCGTTGCTCGGTCCCAACGGCGCCGGCAAGACCACCACAGTGCAGATCCTCTCCACCCTGATCAACGCCGACGGCGGCGACGCCCGCATCTTCGGCAACGACCTGGCCCGAGAGCCCGACGCGGTACGCGCGCTGATCGGCGTCACCGGCCAGTTCTCCGCCGTCGACAACCTGCTCACCGGTCGGGAGAACCTGACCCTGATGGCCGACCTGTGCCACCTGGACAGGGCCGCCGGTCGGCGACGGATCGCCGACCTGCTCGACCAGTTCGACCTGACCGAGGCGGCGGCCAAGCCGGTGTCGACGTACTCCGGTGGCATGCGCCGCCGGCTCGACCTCGCGATGACCCTGGTCGGCGATCCCCGCGTCATCTTCCTCGACGAGCCGACCACCGGCCTCGACCCGCGTAGCCGCCGGGCCATGTGGCACATCATCCGCGCACTCGCCGCCGAGGGCGTCACCATCCTGCTCACCACGCAGTACCTGGAGGAGGCCGACCAGCTCGCCGACCGGGTGGCGTTCCTCGACCACGGCCGACTGATCGCCGAGGGCACGCCACGCGAGCTCAAGCGGCTCATCCCGGGCGGCCACGTCGTGTTGCAGTTCGCCGACCAGGAGGGGCTCGACTCGGCGGCCCGAACGTTCGAGGCCGGCACCCGGGACGACGCGGCGCTCACCCTCCAGGTGCCGAGTGACGGCGGGGTCGGGTCGCTGCGATCCCTGCTCGACCAGCTCGACGGCGCCTCGATCAGCGTTGCGGGGCTCTCCGTGCACACCCCCGACCTCGACGACGTCTTCCTCACCCTCACCGGTCAGCCCGACACCCGGGCCGACCGACCCGACCACGAAAGGGCTCCCGCGCGATGAGCACCCTCTCCCTCGCCGTCCGCGACTCGAGCACCATGCTGCGGCGCAACCTGCTGCACATGCGGCGGTACCCGTCGATGACGTTCCTGCTCATCGGCATCCCGATCATCATCCTGCTGCTCTTCGTCTACGTCTTCGGCGGCACGCTCGGCGCCGGCCTCGGCCCGACCGGCGACCGTTCCGAGTACGCCAACTACGTCACCCCTGGCATCCTGCTCATCACTGTGGTCAGCGCCGCGCAGGGCACCGCCATCTCGGTCGCGATGGACATGACCGAGGGGATCATCGCCCGGTTCCGGACGATGTCGATCTTCCGACCGTCGGTGCTGACGGGCCACGTACTGGGCAGCCTGGTCCAGACCCTGCTCAGCCTCGCGGCCGTCACCCTCGTGGCGCTGCTGGTCGGGTTCCGGCCCACGGCCAACGCGGTCGAATGGCTCGCCGCGATCGGCGTGCTCGCAATGATCACTTTTGCGCTCACCTGGCTGTCCGTCGCCCTTGGTCTGGTCAGTGACAGCGTCGAGACGGCCAGCAACCTGCCCATGCCGCTGATCCTCCTGCCGTTCCTCGGCAGCGGGTTCGTCCCCACCGACTCCATGCCGGCCGCGGTGCGGTTGTTCGCGGAGTACCAGCCCTTCACGCCGGTCATGGAGACCCTTCGCGGCCTGCTCCTGGGCACCGGGATCGGGAACAACGGGATCATCGCGGTCGTCTGGTGCGCCGTCATCACCGTGGGCTGCTTCCTCTGGGCCAAGGCCCTGTACAACCGCAACCGGACGGCCTGATCCGACCGGCCCGCGGTCTCGCATCGCGACAGAGAGCCGGCGGCTCGGCCCAGCGGGGTCGGGCCGCCGGCTCGTGGCGTCACGCGACCTGGGGACCGGCGGCGCGAGCGCATGGCGGCGGGCGGCGGGCCGTGGGCCGTGGGCCGTGGGCCGGCGGATCATCACATGATCGACTCCGATGTCGCGGAGCCGTCCGGTCGCACCGCCGCGGACCCCGCGACTTCAGGAAACACGAGTGGACCTTGCTCGCCGGCGCCGTCCGACGCGTGGCCGACCCGGGCGACGGGGGCGCACCAAGACGTTGAATGTTATCGATAACACAGTCACGTCGGCCGGCTGCGCGCGGCGCGGCTCGCCCCTCCGGAGTGCTCAGCCATGAGCCCGTATGGTCATCTATGGCCGTGGAGCGGATCTGAACACCGGAGCACGACGCCCGGCCGATGTTATCGCTGCCATCATCGCCGAAAGTTACGTGGTCGCTATCGCACGGTCGTCCCGCAGTGTCCGGCGCGGTGACCCTGTCGCCCCACCTGTCGACGCCTTCCCGGGCGGCAGCGATTCCACGAGGTAGCCCCTTTCGTCGCATGTCTGCCACGGTTGACGCCGGAATCGCGCGTTTTGCACCGGTCCGCTATCGACCCTCCCGAGTCGGTCCGCCTTCTGCGTTCCGTTACGGAGCTGTTGCGGGTAGATGTCTTGACGAGCCTGGATGTGAGCGTTAACACTATCCCCGTTAACGGTGGAGGTGAACATGAACCGTGTGGACGGAGCTGACGACCGCTACGTCGTCGGTGTCGACTACGGCACCCTGTCCGGGCGAGCTCTGGTGGTCCGTGTCGGCGATGGTGCCGAGTTGGGGACCGCGGTGCACGAGTACGGCGATGGCGTGATGAGCACGGCGCTCCCTGGGGGTCGATCGCTACCCCCGGACTGGGCCCTGCAGAACCCGCAGGACTACCGCGACGTGCTGCGGTACGCCGTCCCGGCGGCGGTTGCCGCCGCGGGGGTGGACCCGGCGGCGGTGGTCGGCATCGGCATCGACTTCACCGCCTGCACCGTGCTGCCGACGCTCGCCGACGGCACCCCGCTGTGCGAGACGCCCGAGTTGCGCGACCGACCGCACGCCTGGGTCAAGCTGTGGAAGCACCACGCCGCGCAGCCGCACGCCGACCGGATCAACGCGCTGGCCCACGAGCGGGCCGAGCCGTGGATCGGCCGGTACGGCGGCAAGATCTCCGCCGAGTGGCAGTACGCCAAGGGCCTGCAGATCCTGGAGGAGGACCCGGAGGTCTACGACCGGGCCGAGCGCTTCATCGAGGCGGCCGACTGGATCGTCTGGCAGCTCTGCGGCACCGAGACCCGCAACGTCTGCACGGCCGGATACAAGGGCATCCTGCAGGACGGTCACTATCCCTCCGAGGGCTTCCTGACCGCGCTCAACCCCGACTTCGGCGACTTCGTGGCCAAGTTGGACGGCCCGTTGCTGCCCCTCGGCGCCCGGGCCGGCGCGCTCACCGCCCAGGCCGCCGCATGGACCGGTCTGCCGGAGGGGATCGCGGTGGCCGTCGGCAACGTCGACGCGCACGTCACCGCGGCGTCCGCGCAGGCGGTGGAGCCCGGTCGTCTGGTCGCCATCATGGGCACCTCGACCTGCCACGTCGTCAACGGCGCGGAGGTCGCCGAGGTGGCCGGCATGTGCGGTGTCGTGGACGGCGGCATCAGCCCCGGCGCGTGGGGTTACGAGGCCGGACAGAGCGGCGTCGGTGACATCTTCGGCTGGTTCGTCGAGCACGCCGCCCCGGCCGGGATCGACTCGCACGAACGCCTCACCGAGCTGGCCGCGAGTCAGCCCGTCGGCGCGCACGGCCTGATCGCCCTGGACTGGTGGAACGGCAACCGTTCCCTGCTTGTCAACCACGACCTCAGCGGGATGGTCGTCGGCATGACCCTGGCCACCCGGCCGCAGGACATCTACCGGGCCCTGCTGGAGTCCACCGCGTACGGCACCCGGATGATCATCGAGGCGTTCGTCGACGCCGGAGTCCCGGTGAACGACCTGGTGATCGCGGGTGGTCTGACCAACAACGCGCTGCTGATGCAGATCTACGCCGACGTGACCAGGCGACCGCTGAACATCATCGCCTCGGCGCAGGGGCCGGCGCTGGGCTCGGCGATCCACGCCGCCGTCGCCGCCGGTGAGTTCCCCTCGATCCACGAGGCGTCGCAGGCGATGGGTCGGGTGCACGAGGCCGTCTACCGTCCGGACCCCGAGCGGGCGCGCGCCTACGACGCTCTCTACGCCGAGTACCGGGCGCTGCACGACCACTTCGGTCGCGGCGGCAACGACGTCATGCTCCGCCTTCGGGCGATCCGCAACGCGGCGGTCGAGACCGCCGCGGCCACGCACGAGGCCCCGCTGGAGGTGGTGGCGTGAACGCCGAGGTGACCCGACAGATCGGCGAGCTGCGCGAGACCGTCGCCCGCCTGCACGCCGAGCTGACCCGGTACAACCTGGTCGCCTGGACGTCCGGCAACGTCTCCGCGCGGGTCCCCGGCCAGGATCTGATGGTGATCAAGCCGAGTGGGGTCAGCTACGACGACCTCACCGCGGCCACGATGGTGGTGTGCGACCTCGACGGCGTTCTCGTCGAGGGCGACTTCGCCCCGTCCAGCGACACCGCCGCCCACGCCTACGTCTACCGGGCCATGCCCGAGGTCGGCGGGGTCGTGCACACGCACAGCTCGTACGCGACCGCCTGGGCCGCGTGTGGGGAGTCGATCCCCTGCCACCTCACCGCGCAGGCCGACGAGTTCGGCGGGGAGATCCCGATCGGCCCGTTCGCGCTGATCGGCGGCGACGACATCGGCAAGGGCATCGTCGCCACGCTCTCCGGGCATCGCTCGCCCGCGGTGCTGATGCGCAACCACGGCGTGTTCACCATCGGCCGCGACGCCCGCGCGGCGGTCAAGGCGGCGGTCATGTGCGAGGACGTGGCCCGTACCGCGCACCTGGCCCACACCCTCGGGCAGCCGGTCCCGATGGCGCAGGCCGACATCGACTCCCTCTACGACCGCTACCAGAACGTCTACGGCCAACAACCAGTCGCACCAGCGGGTTCCTGACCCTGCACCGATCATCCGGGCCCGTCGGTCTGCACCACGACGCACCAGCACGCACCACCCGCGTTCGCCGCTCTTTCGCACCTCGGCGGTCGGCGCGGTTACCCACCACATCCAGCCAAGGAGATTCGATGGGAAAGATGCGAACGCAGTCCGCTCCGTGGCGCGCTGCCGCGGTCCTCGCCAGCGTGCTGCTGGTCGGCGGCGTGGCGGCCTGCGGCAACAGTGACACGGGCGGCGGCGGCACCAAGGACGACGGCAAGATCACGATGGGCTTCTCCCAGGTCGGCGCGGAGAGCGGATGGCGTACGGCGAACACCATCTCGATCAAGGAGGCCGCCACGGCAGCCGGGATCGAGCTGAAGTTCGACGACGCGCAGCAGAAGCAGGAAAACCAGATCAAGGCGATCCGCAACTACATCCAGCAGAAGGTCGACGTGATCGCCTTCTCGCCGGTGGTGGAGTCCGGGTGGGACACCGTGCTCAAGGAGGCCAAGGATGCCAACATCCCGGTCATCCTGACCGACCGCTCGGTGGACTCGGCCGACAAGTCGCTGTACAAGACCTTCCTCGGCTCGGACTTCGTCAAGGAGGGCAAGCTCGCCGGTGAGTGGCTGGTCGAGCAGAAGAAGACCGCCTCGGGCCCGGTGAACATCGTCGAGCTGCAGGGCAGCACCGGCGCGGCACCGGCGAACGACCGTAAGAAGGGCTTCGCCGAGGCGATCGCCGCCAACCCGAACCTGAAGGTCATCGCCTCTCAGACGGGCGACTTCACCCGGGCCGGCGGTAAGCAGGTCATGGAGCAGTTCCTCAAGGCCAACAAGCAGATCGACGTGCTGTTCGCGCACAACGACGACATGGGCCTGGGTGCTCTCGAGGCGATCACCGCCGCGGGCAAGGTGCCGGGCAAGGACATCACCATCATCACGATCGACGCTGTCAAGGACGGCATGCAGGCTCTCGCCGACGGGAAGTTCAACTTCATCGCGGAGTGCAGCCCGCTGCTCGGCCCACAGCTGATGGACCTCGCCAAGAAGGTCAAGGACGGCCAGGAGGTGCCTGCTCGGATCGAGACGCAGGAGACCACCTTCACGTCCGAGCAGGCCAAGGAAGCTCTGCCCAACCGTAAGTACTGATCGACGACGGGGCCGCCGCGTTCGCGTGGCGGCCCCGCCGCGTCGCTTTCCTACCCGAAACGGACCGGGCTTGGCCCGCGACGGCCCCCGTATCACGCCCGCCCGAGCGACCCCCAGGGGACGACCGGGCGGGCGTGGCGGGAGCGTAGCGGCCCTTCCGTGTCGACAACCCAGAAGAGGTCTGATGGGATGACGGATAGCCGTCCGGTCCTGACGATGACCGGGATCAGCAAGTCCTTCCCCGGGGTGCGTGCACTCCACGACGTCAACTTCCAGCTTTTCCCCGGCGAGGTGCACGCCCTGATGGGCGAGAACGGCGCCGGCAAGTCGACACTCATCAAGGTGTTGACAGGCGTCTACGACACCGACGAGGGTGCGATCACCCTCGATGGCGAGCCCGTGTCGTTCACCGGGCCGATGCAGGCGACCGCCGCTGGTGTGAGCACCGTGTTCCAAGAGGTCAACCTCTGCACCAACCTGTCGGTGGCGGAGAACATCTTCATCGGCCGTGAGCCTCGACTCCTCGGCGCGGTCCGTTGGGGTGAGGTTCGCCGCCGCGCCCGAGCGCTGCTCACCCGCCTCGACCTCGACCTCGACGTCAGCGCGCCGCTCGGCTCGTACTCCCTGGCGATCCAGCAGATGGTCGCCATCGCCCGCGCCATCGACATCAAGGCCCGGGTGCTGATCCTGGACGAGCCGACGTCCAGCCTCGACGCCAGCGAGGTGGCGCAGCTGTTCCGCATCATGCGGCAACTGCGCGACCAGGGCATCGCCATCCTGTTCGTGACCCACTTCCTCGACCAGGTCTACGAGATCGCCGACCGGATCACCGTGCTGCGCAACGGCGGGCTCGTCGGCGAGTACCTCACCTCCGAGCTGCCCCAGCTGTCCCTGGTCGAGAAGATGATCGGCAAGGAGCTCGACGTCCTGGAGGGCATCGAGGAGCACTCCCGACGGGACCTGGCCGCGCTGGAGGAGGGCACCCCCCTGGTGGCGGTGTCGAACTTCGGTCGGGCGGGCGCTGTCGAGCCGTTCAGCCTCACCATCCACGCCGGCGAGGTGGTGGGCCTGGCCGGCCTGCTGGGCTCGGGGCGTACCGAGGTCGCGCGGTTGTTGTTCGGCGCCGACCGGACCGACGGCGGTCAGGTCGCGGTCGACGGCACGGCGAGCAGCCTGCGCACCCCCGCCCAGGCCATCGACCACGGCGTGGGCTTCTGTTCGGAGAACCGCCGCGCCGAGGGGATCGTCGCCGACCTGTCGGTCCGCGAGAACATGATCCTCGCCATGCAGGCGGCCCGCGGCTGGCTGCGGCCCATTCCGCGTCGTCGCCAGGACGAGCTGGTCGACAAGTACGTCAAGGCCCTCAACATCCGGCCCGCCGACCCGGAGGTTCCGGTACGCAACCTCTCCGGCGGCAACCAGCAGAAGGTGCTGCTGGCCCGGTGGCTGATCACCGAGCCACGACTGCTGATCCTCGACGAGCCGACCCGGGGCATCGACATCGGCGCGAAGACCGAGATCCAGAAGCTCGTGACGCAGTTG
Organism: Micromonospora ureilytica; assembly: GCF_015751765.1. Lineage (NCBI taxonomy): Bacteria > Bacillati > Actinomycetota > Actinomycetes > Micromonosporales > Micromonosporaceae > Micromonospora > Micromonospora ureilytica. The sequence continues at coordinate 3,494,125 of NZ_JADOTX010000001.1, read as the reverse complement.
TCCGACGGGGGCATGGCGGTGCTGTTCATCTCCGCCGAGCTGGAGGAGGTGCTGCGCCTCAGCCACAAGGTGGCCGTGATGCGGGACCGGCAGATGGTCGCGCAGCTCGCCAACGACGAGAGCCTCGACGCCGACCGCATCATGCAGACCATCGCCAGCGGATCGCACCGGGAGGAGGCAGACCGATGAACGACACCATGAGCCGCTATCGGACGATGATGGGTCACCGGCTGTTCTGGCCCGCCGCCGTGCTCTTCGTCATGCTCGCCGCGAACACCATCTATCGGCCCGGGTTCCTGTCCATCGAGCTCAAGGACGGGCACCTGTACGGCACGCCGATCGACATCCTGCGGCTGAGCGCACCACTGATCCTCGTCGCGTTGGGCATGACCCTGGTCATCTCGACCGGCGGCATCGACCTGTCGGTCGGCTCGCTCTGCGCGATCAGCGGCGCGATCGCCTGCATGTACATCAGCAAGCAGCCCGACCAGAACAGCGTCGGGGTGGTGGTGACCGCCCTCGCGATGGCGATGGGGGTGTCGCTCGTGCTCGGCGCCTGGAACGGGGTGCTGGTGGCCGTGATCGGCATCCAACCGATCATCGCCACCCTGATCCTGATGGTCGCCGGCCGGGGTCTCGCCCAGCTGATCACCGAGGGCCAGATCATCACCATCAACTCCGAGCCGTACCGGGCGATCGGCCTGGGCCACGCGTTGACCCTGCCGCTGGCCATCTTCATCGCCCTCGCGGCGGCCCTGCTGGTCGCCGCGTTCACCCGGCGCACCGCACTCGGCATGATCATCGAGTCGGTGGGCGGCAACGCGGTGGCCAGCCGGCTCGCCGGCATCCGGTCCGGCCGGGTCATCTTCCTCGCGTACGTGATCAGCGCCGCGTGCGCCGCGATCGCCGGCTTCATGATGACGGCCAACGTCTCCAGCGCCGACGGCAACGCCGCCGGCCTCTGGGTCGAGCTGGACGCGATCCTCGCTGTCGTCATCGGCGGTACGTCCCTCGCGGGCGGCCGGTTCTTCCTCAGCGGCACGATCATCGGCGCGCTGATCATCCAGACCCTGACCACCACCGTGTACGCCATGGACATCTCACCGCAGACCTCGCTGCTGTTCAAAGCGGTGGTCGTCATCGCCGTCTGCCTCATCCAGGCACCGGCCTTCCGGGCCCGGTTCGGCCGCCGTAGGCGCAACGCCCCGCCGGCCGCCAACATCGCCGACAAGCCGAAGGAGCAGGTGCCGGCATGACCACTGGAACGCTTACCGCCGGTCGTACCCGGTTCCGGCTGCCGAGGAAGCAGATACCGGTCCTGGCGACGCTCGCCCTGCTGCTGGTGATGTACGGCATCGGCGTCTCGCAGTACTCGGCGTTCTCCAACGTCCAGGTCATCTTCAACGTCTTCATCGACAACGGCTTCCTGCTCGTCGTCGCGGTGGGCATGACCTTCGTGATCCTCACCGGTGGCATCGACCTGTCGGTCGGGTCGGTCGTGGCCATGACGGCGATGGTGTCGGCCGCGTTGCTGCAGGACGGCATGCCGGCGGCGCTGGTGCTCGTCATCGCCCTGCTCATCGGTCCGACGCTCGGCCTGTTGATGGGCTGCGTCATCCACTTCTTCGAGATCCAGCCGTTCATCGTCACGCTCGCCGGTATGTTCTTCGCCCGGGGCATGTGCACGTTCATCTCCGGCGCGTCGATCCCGATCACCGACGGGTTCTGGACCTCGATGTCGCAGGAGCGGATCGGTAATCCGCAGGGCAACTTCGTGTCGATCAGCGTGCTGATCGCCTTCGTGGTGGTCGTCATCGCCGCGTACACGCTTGCCTACACCCGGTTGGGCCGCAACGTGTACGCCATCGGCGGCAACCCGCAGTCGGCGCTGCTGATGGGCCTGCCGGTGGGGCGGACCCGGATCGCCGTCTACACGATCAGTGGCCTGTGCTCGGCCATCGGCGGGATCCTGCTGTCCTTCTACACCCTCTCCGGCGCGCCTCTGATCGCCGTGGGGATGGAGCTGGACGTCATCGCCGCCGTCGTCATCGGTGGCACGGTGCTCACCGGCGGCGCGGGTTACGTTTTCGGCACGGTGCTCGGCGTACTGGTCCTGGGCGTGATCCAGACCCTTATCACCTTCGATGGGAGCCTGAACTCCTGGTGGACCAAGATCGTGATTGGCGGCCTGCTCTTCGCGTTCATCCTCCTGCAGCGCCTCATCGGAATCCGTTACAAGTGACCGCCCCTCTCGCGGAAGGCAACCCCATGGCACCACACACAGAACCCGAGATCTGGTTCCTCACCGGCAGCCAAGGCATGTACGGCGAGGAGACGCTCCGCCAGGTGGCCGAGCAGTCCCGCCAGATCGCGGCCGCGCTCGACGACTCGCCGCAGATTCCCGCCCGCGTGGTCTGGAAGCCCGTCCTGACCAACAGCGGCGAGATCCTGCAGGTCTGCCGGGACGCGGCCGCTCAGGGTGCCGTCGGGGTCATCGCCTGGATGCACACGTTCTCGCCGGCCAAGATGTGGATCTCCGGTCTGGACGCGTTGCAGACACCGCTGCTGCACCTGCACACCCAGGCCAACGTTCTGCTGCCGTGGAACGACATCGACATGGACTTCATGAACCTGAACCAGGCCGCCCACGGCGACCGCGAGTTCGGGTACATCCAGACGCGTCTCGGTGTGGCCCGTAAGACGGTGGCCGGGCACGTCAGTGACCCGCGGGTGACCACCCGGGTCGGGGCGTGGGCGCGCGCCGCGCTGGGCTGGTCGGCGATGCGGTCGCTGCGCCTGGCCCGCTTCGGTGACAACATGCGCGACGTCGCGGTGACCGAGGGCGACAAGGTCGAGGCCGAGCTGCGGTTCGGGGTCTCGGTCAACACCTACGGCGTCAACGACCTGGTCGAGGTGGTCGGCGAGGTCACCGACGCGCAGGTGGCCGACCTGGTCAAGGAGTACGAGGACACCTACCGCATCGTCGGCGAGCTGCTGCCCGGCGGCGAGCAGCACGACTCGCTGCGGTACGCCGCACGCCTGGAACTGGGCATGCGCGCCTTCCTGGACGCGGGTGGGTTCCGGGCCTTCACGACGAACTTCGAGGACCTCGGGGGGCTGCGTCAGCTGCCGGGCATCGCCGTGCAGCGGCTGATGGCGGACGGCTACGGCTTCGGCGGCGAGGGTGACTGGAAGACCTCGGTCCTGGTCCGCACCCTCAAGGCGATGTCGGTGGGCGTGAGCGGCGGCACGTCGTTCATGGAGGACTACACCTACGACCTCACCCCGGGCAACGAGCTGGTGCTCGGGGCCCACATGTTGGAGGTCTGCCCGACCATCGCCTCCGACGTGCCCAACGTGGAGATCCATCCGCTGAGCATCGGTGGCCGGGAGGACCCGGTCCGGCTGGTGTTCGACGCCGCACCCGGTCCGGCCGTGGTGCTCGGGTTGTCCGACATGGGGGAGCGTTTCCGGCTGGTGGCCAACGAGATCGACGTGGTGGCGCCGCCACAGCCGTTGCGCCGGTTGCCGGTTGCCCGTGCCGTCTGGCGTCCGCGCCCCGACCTGCCGGTCTCGGCCGAGGCGTGGATCACCGCGGGCGCCCCGCACCACACGGTGCTGTCGCAGGCGGTGGGCGTGGAGGAGCTGCACGACCTGGCGGAGATGAGTCGCACCGAGCTCGTCGTCATCGACGCCGATACGGAGCCCCGCCGCTTCGCCGACGAGCTGCGCTGGAACCAGGCGTACTACCGGCTGGCCCGCGGCTTCTGATTCGCGCGGCTCGGCCGCGCCTCGGACGGGTGGTCCGTCCCTGCCTGACATCCCTCGGGCAGGGGCTGGCCACCCGTCTGCGTGTCCGTCTAGCACGAGCGCCAGCCGATTGGGTTACGTCTTGACTAAGGCCGTGTTATCGCTCACAGTCTATAACCAAGACGGTCGATGTCTGCGCCTGGCCCGGCTCGCGATCATTTCTCCTCCCCGTGCACGACGATTCATCGGCGTGAATCACGATGAGTGATGTTAACGATCACATTCTGCGATCAGGCCAGCTCGGCACACCGCCCAGTGCCGCGGATGACGACCCGGGCCGTTCGGAACGCATAAGGAGGATCATGGTTGCCATCGGTCGGGTTCCCTGGACAACACCAGCGCGGGGGCGTGGTCGGCTGTCGCGGCTCGTCGCCGCCGCGGTCGCGGTGGTGATCGGCGGCGCCCTGGCGGCTGTCGCGCCGACCGCCGCGTCAGCGGCGACGGTGGACACCAACGCCTCCTACGTGTTGGTGAACCGGAACAGTGGTAAGGCGTTGGATCTGTACGCGTCGGCTACCAACGATGGGGCGCGGATCAGTCAGTGGACGCGTAACAACGGGGTGAACCAGCAGTGGCAGTTCGTGGACTCCGGTGGTGGCTATTACCGGGTCAAGTCGCGGCACTCGGGCAAGGTGCTGGATGTCAGTGGTTTCTCGACCGCTGATGGTGGGGCGATCGTGCAGTGGGCCGATCTTAACGGGACGAACCAGCAGTTCCGGTTGGCTGACTCCGATGGTGGTTATGTGCGGTTGATCAACCGCAACAGCAGCAAGGCCGTCGAGGTGCAGGGTGCGTCCACCGCGGATGGTGGGAACGTCGTGCAGTACGCCGACTGGGGTGGCACCAACCAGCAGTGGCAGCTCGTCCAGGTGGGCGGGACCGACCCCACGACGCCACCGCCCTCGAACGGCACGTACTCGAACCCGGCGATCTGGCAGGACTTCGCCGACGTCGACATCATCCGCGTGGACAACGCCTACTACATGTCCGCGTCCACCATGCACTACTCGCCGGGCGCGCCGGTCCTGCGCTCGTACGACCTGGTCAACTGGGAGTTCGCCGGCCACTCGGTGCCCAAGCTCGATTTCGGGTCGAAGTACGACATGAGCGGCGGTAACGCGTACGTCGACGGGATCTGGGCGTCGACGTTGAACTATCGGCCGAGCAACAAGACGTACTACTGGGCCGGCTGCATCGACTTCGCGCAGACCCACATCTACACCGCGTCGGCCGTCGACAGCACCTGGAGCAAGCACACCACCATCCCCAACTGCTACTACGACGCCGGCCTGCTGTTCGACGACAACGACACCCCGTACGTCGCGTACGGCAACGGCACGATCAGCGTGGCGCAGCTGTCCGCGGACGGGAAGTCCCAGGTCCGGGCCCAGCAGGTGTACCAGACGCCGTCGAGCATCGGGACGCTTGAGGGCGCCCGCTTCTACAAGCGCAACGGCGCCTACTACATCTGGCTCACCCGCCCGGCCAACGGCCAGTACGTGCTGAAGTCGACGAACGGCCCGTTCGGCCCGTACGAGCAGCGTCAGGTGCTGCTCAACCTGCCCGGTCCGATCTCTGGCGGCGGCGTGCCGCACCAGGGTGGGCTGGTGCAGACCCAGAACGGCGACTGGTACTACATGTCCTTCGTCGACGCGTACCCCGGTGGTCGGATGCCGGCCCTGGCCCCGATCACCTGGACCGGCGACGGCTGGCCTGTGCTGCAGACGGTCAACGGCGCGTGGGGCAGTTCCTACCCGAAGCCGAACCTGCCCGCGCCGCCCCGGGCGGTCAAGCCGCTCACCGGCAGCGACACGTTCGCCGGCACCACACTCGGCCCGCAGTGGGAGTGGAACCACAACCCCGACAACAGCAAGTGGTCGGTCAACAACGGCCTGAACCTGCAGACCGCCACCGTCACCGGCGACCTGTACAAGGCACGCAACACGCTGACCCACCGGATCCAGGGCCCCACCTCGACCGCGACCATCGAGCTGGACTACTCCACGATGCGCGACGGTGATCGCACCGGCCTGGCGGTGCTGCGCAACTCGTCGGCCTGGATCGGAGTCCGACGGGACAACGGGTCCACACGTCTGGTCATGCAGAACGGCCTGACGATGGACGGCAGCTGGAACACCACCAGCACCGGCAGCGAGGTGGCGAGCACCGCCGTCTCCGGTGGCCGGATCTGGTTGCGCGCCAACGCCGACATCAGACCCGGCTCCGGCCGGCAGGCCCGTTTCTCGTACAGCACCGACGGGGTCAACTTCACCTCGTTCGGCAACGCCCTGACGTTGGCGAACAACTGGCAGTTCTTCATGGGCTACCGATTCGCCATCTTCAATCACGCGACGCAGTCGCTCGGTGGCGCGGTCACCGTGCGGCGGTTCGACCTCACGACCCCGTGACACCTGTCACACGACGACCGGTCTGACCGGTGGCGCTGGCAACGCGTGCCTGACGGCATGTCGAGTCCGCGCCACCGCGTCAGGTCCTCGCCGGCCTGCTCCACGCTCTGTCCACGAGCGAGGGCAGGCCGGCGTGCCACGTCGCGGCCCTACCCGCACCGGTTGGCTGCGTACTCCGGGTGGGGCGCGACGTTGAACGGCTTCGGCGCCTCATACAGTCCACGCGCAGCCGTACCGTGTTCAGCACCGTCGCTGGCGTAGACTGTCGGCGATCCAGCGCTGGTCACCTGGGATTCAGCACCGGCGTGGTGACTGAGCGAGGGGGATCGGGCCGGGCCGCTCCAGTCGACGTCGACGGGCCGCGGGCCGGAGATGTAGCGGGGGGAGCGAAATGGCCGTCCACGGTCCCGCGATGACGGACGTTGCTCGTCTCGCCGGTGTCTCCCATCAGACGGTGTCACGGGTGCTCAACGGGCACCCCAACGTCCGTGAGCAGACCCGGCTTCGGGTACGCGCGGCGATCGCCGAACTCGGCTACCGCCCCAACGGCGCGGCACGCGCCCTGGTGACCGGTCGATCACAGGTCATCGGTGTGGTCGCGCAGAACACGACGCTCTACGGTCCGGCGTCGCTGCTGGCCGCGTTGGAGCAGACCGCCGCCGAAGAGGGTTTCGCGGTCAGTGTCGGCAGCGTGCGAAACCTCGACCACCGCTCCATCTCGGCGGCCGTCGAGCGGCACCTGTCGCACCGGGTCGCGGGCATCGTGGTCATCGCCCCGGTCGAGTCGGCCGGTGAGGCGCTGGAGCACCTGCCCAAGGACGTCCCACTGGTCACGGTCGACGGCGACCCGAGCCGGCCGGTGCCGCTGGTGACTGTCGACCAGGTTGCGGGCGCCCGGGCGGCGACGCAACATCTGCTCGACGCCGGGCACCGCACCGTCTGGCACGTGTCGGGGCCGACCGACTGGTTCGACAGCGTCGGCCGGATCGACGGCTGGCGGCAGGCGCTGCTGGCCGCCGGGCTGGATCCGCCGCCGCCGATGCCGGGGGACTGGTCCGCGGCGTCGGGTTACCGGTGCGGGCAGATGTTGGCGCGGATGCCGGAGGTCACCGCCGTCTTCACCGCCAACGACCATCTGGCGCTGGGTGTGTTGCGGGCGCTGCACGAGTTCGGCCGACGGGTGCCGGACGAGATCAGCGTGGTCGGCTTCGACGACGTGCCGGAGGCGGCGTACTTCATTCCGCCGCTGACCACCGTCCGACCGGACTTCGACGCGGTGGCGAGGGCGAGCCTGCAGATGCTGCTGTCCCAGATCGAGTCGGGCACCGCTGGGGCGCTGCGGCAGACCATCGCCCCGACTCTGGTCGCCCGCGAGAGCGTCGCCCCACCTCGTCGCTGACGGCCGGGGCCAACTGGAGTTCGCCCCCGCCGCTCCCCGCCCCGGTGGCAACGCGCGTGCGGGTCCGCGCCAGCCTGCGCCAATTTTCGGCTTCCGCATCGATAAGACGTGGCTCGATGGGTTGCGCACTGTAGCCAATCGATGTCAAACGATACGGCTGCGGCAAGGTATTGAACCTCGTGAAATGTCGCCGTAACATGATGTGCGTCTCTGTTAACGCTAACAAAAATTGGCGTCCAACTATCGGCGCACCGACCAGGGATCGTAGTCACCGGCGGGCGCCACCAACAAGGAGGCTCGATGAACCGCATTACCCGAGGTCGGCGCTGGGGGAGCGTGCTGGCGGCCGGAATACTGCTCGCCGGCGCCCTGGTCGGCTTTCGCGCCCCGACGGCGCAGGCGCTGGACAACGGCGTGGCGCGCACTCCCCCCATGGGTTGGAATTCGTGGAACTCGTTCGGCTGCAACATCAACGAGGGGCTGATCCGGCAGACGGCCGATGCGATCGTCAGCAGCGGCATGCGGGACCTGGGCTACAACTACGTCGTGGTCGACGACTGCTGGTTCAACCCGAACCGGGACAGCTCCGGCAACATCCAGGGCGACCCCAGCCGGTTCCCCAGCGGAATGAAGGCGCTCGGCGACTACCTGCACGCCCGGAACCTGAAGTTCGGCATCTACCAGGTGCCTGTCGACAAGACCTGCGCGCAGTACTTCGGCGCCTACCCCGGCGCGACCGGCAGCCGTGGCCACGAGGTGCAGGACGCGCGCCAGTTCGCCGCCTGGGGTGTCGACTTCCTCAAGTACGACTGGTGCTCGCCGGAGGGCAGCATCAACGACCAGGTGACCACCTTCGCCAAGATGCGTGACGCGCTGGCCGCCACCGGCCGACCGATCGTGTACAGCATCAACTCCAACAGCATCCACTCCAAGACCGGCCCGCAGCGCAACTGGGGCGACGTGGCGAACATGTGGCGAACCACCGAGGACATCACCAACGCGTGGGACACCGGGCAGAGCAACGGCTACCCGATGGGCATCCAGAACATCATCAACGTGACAGTTCCGCTGGCGTCCTACGCGAGGCCAGGAGGCTTCAACGACCCGGACATGATGGAGGTCGGTCGCGGCGGCATGAACGACACGGAGATGCGCAGCCACTTCGCGATGTGGGCGATCATGGCGTCTCCGCTGATCGCCGGCAACGACGTACGGAACATGAACTCCGCGACGCAGACCATCCTCAAGAACGCCAACCTGATCGCGATCAACCAGGACTCGCTCGGGTTGCAGGGGGTGCAGGTGTCCTTCGACGGCACCCGTCGGGTGCTGGCCAAGCCCCTCGCCAACGGTGACGTCGCCGTCGCCCTGTTCAACCAGAGCGGTTCGACGACGACGATCTCGACGACGGCCGCCGCCATCGGCAAGTCCGGCTCCTCGTTCACGCTGGTGGACGCGTGGACCGGTGGCACCAGCTCCAGCAGCGGGACCATCAGCGCCAGCGTTCCCGCGCACGGCACTGTGGTGTACCGGGTCAGCGGAGGCAGCACGGTTCCTCCGACGACGCCGCCGCCGACCACGTCGAGCGCGTACGCCAGCGCCGCCTCCGGCCGCTGCCTGGACGTCCCGAACAGCAACACGACGAACGGCACGCAGCCGGTCATCTGGGACTGCAACGGCGCCGCCAACCAGCGCTGGACCAGGAGCGGCCAGACCCTGCAGGCCCTCGGCAAGTGCCTGGACGCACCGTCGAACGCCGCGGCCGGCGCCAAGGTGCAGATCTGGGACTGCAACGGCGGGACCAACCAGCAATGGGCGGTCAACGCCAACGGCACGATCAGCAACACGCAGTCGGGGCTCTGCCTGGACGTGAACGGCAACGCCACCGCCAACGGCACCACGGTGATCCTCTGGACCTGCACCGCGGCGGCGAACCAGCGGTGGTCGCAGCGGTAGCCGATCGGGTCCGCCGGCCCCCGAGGTCGCGGCGACCCACCTGATTCGGCGGTAGTGCCGATGCCCGCGGACGACAGACGTCGTCCGCGGGCATCGGTCTGTAGGGTGCTGCGGGTGACCACGCTGAGTTGCCGCGTCCTGCCCTTCCGGCGGATCGGCCAGATGGCTACGCTCGCCTGGATGCTCCGTTACGAGACCGTGACACCGGTATTTCGGATCAGGTGTTGACGCAATCTATGTGAGCGCTAACACTACCCGAAAGATGACAGTTGGCCCCGGCAGTCGGCGGGGGAGTCCAGAGAGGAGAAGCCCGTGGGCAGGAAATTCCTGGTTGCTCTCGGCGGCGCGGCACTCGCGCTGAGTATGGCGGCGTGCAGCGGCGGGGGTGCGGGCAGCGGTGACAAGACCGGCGACGAGAAGCCCAGTGAGCTGACCATCGGCGTGTCGATGCCGACCCAGACCTCGGAGCGGTGGATCGCCGACGGCAACGCGGTGAAGTCGAAGCTTGAGGCCAAGGGCTACAAGGTCGACCTCCAGTACGCCGGCGACGACATCCCCACGCAGTCGCAGCAGGTCGACCAGATGATCACTCAGGGTGCGGATGTCCTGATTGTGGCGGCGATCGACGGCACCGCGCTGAACAGCCAGCTGCAGGCCGCCGCAGCCGCGAAGATCCCGGTCATCTCCTATGACCGGCTGATCCGCGGCAGCAAGGACGTCGACTTCTACGTCAGCTTCGACAACTACAAGGTTGGCGTCGCCCAGGGCACCGCGCTGCTCGTCGGACTCGGCCTGCTGAACAAGGACGGCTCGAAGGGCACCGCCAAGGGGCCGCTGAACGTCGAGCTCTTCGCCGGGTCACTGGATGACAACAACACCCAGTACTTCTTCAGCGGGGCGATGGACACCCTGAAGCCGTTCATCGAGAACGGCACGTTGATCGTCAAGTCCAAGCAGACCACCCCCGAGCAGGTCGCCATCCTGCGGTGGCAGCAGGAGACCGCGCAGAAGCGGATGGAGAACCTGCTGACCTCGGCCTACAACGACGGCTCGAAGGTCGACGGCGTGCTCTCGCCGTACGACGGCATCTCCCGCGGCATCATCACCGCCCTGCAGAACGCCGGCTACGGCAAGGGCGCGAAGAAGCTCCCGGTCGTTTCCGGCCAGGACGCGGAGATCGCCTCGATCAAGCTGATCAACGACGGCGTGCAGAGCTCCACGGTCTTCAAGGACACCCGCCTGCTCGCCGAGCAGGCCGTGAACGCCGCCGAGGCGTTCCTGCAGAAGAAGCAGCCGCAGGCCAACGACACCGAGACCTACAACAACGGTGTCAAGGTCGTCCCGGCGTACCTGCTGCCGATCGCGACCGTCTACAAGGACGACATCAAGGCGACGCTGATCGACTCCGGCTACTGGACGGCGGAAGAGGTCGCCGCCGGTCAGGCCAAGAAGTAAGCCACTCGTCGGGCCCGGCGGTCACCCGCCGGGCCCGACGCCTGGGCGTGTACCGCGTCCAGACCTGACGGAGGACAGTGACCATGGACGACACCATCCTCGAGATGCGTCGCATCACCAAGACCTTCCCCGGCGTGACCGCGCTGGAGGACGTCACCCTCGCAGTCCGGCGCGGGGAGATCCACGCCATCTGCGGTGAGAACGGCGCCGGCAAGTCCACCCTGATGAAGGTGCTGTCCGGCGTCCACCCGTCCGGCTCGTACGACGGTGAGATCCTCTTCGACGGCAAGCCGATGCAGTTCCGTGGCATCCGCGACAGCGAGGCCAACGGCATCGTCATCATCCACCAGGAGCTCGCCCTGGTGCCGTACCTGTCGATCGCGGAGAACATCTTCCTCGGCAACGAGCGGCGTGGCCGCAGCGGGCTCATCGACTGGAACTTCGCCAACGCCGAAGCGGCGAAGCTGCTGGCGTCCGTCGGGCTGCACGAGAACCCGGTCACCCCGGTCATCCAGCTCGGCGTCGGCAAGCAGCAGCTGGTGGAGATCGCCAAGGCGCTGTCGAAGAAGGTGCGCCTGCTGATCCTGGACGAGCCGACCGCCGCGCTCAACGACATCGACTCGGCACACCTGCTCGACCTGTTGCGGGCCCTCAAGGAGCAGGGCATCACCTGCATCATGATCTCGCACAAGCTCAACGAGATCACCGCCATCGCCGACTCGACCACTGTCATCCGTGACGGGCGCGCGGTGGAAACCCTCGACATGAAGTCCGACGACGTCAACCAGCAGCGGATCATCCGGGGCATGGTCGGGCGCGACCTGGACAGCTTCTACCCCGACCGCGAGTCGTCCCCCGGTGACGAGGTCCTCCGCATCGAGGACTGGACGGTGCGGCACCCGGTCCAGGACCGGATGGTCGTCGAGGGCGTCGCCCTGTCCGTACGCGCCGGTGAGGTCGTCGGCATCGCGGGCCTCATGGGGGCCGGGCGGACCGAGCTGGCCATGAGCGTGTTCGGTCGGTCCTACGGGCGCGACATCCGGGGCCGACTCTTCGTCCACGGGCGGGAGGTGCAGGCCCGTACCGTCGCCGAGGCGATCGACAATGGCATCGCCTACGTCACCGAGGACCGCAAGCGCTACGGCCTCAACCTCATCGACGACGTGCGGCGCAACGTGTCCGCCGCCGCGCTGGGCCGGCTGTCCCGCATGGGCTGGGTGAACGGCAACGAGGAGATCAAGGTTGCCGAGACGAGCCGCAAGGAGATGAACATCCGGACGCCGAGCGTCATGGCGGTGGTCGGCAAGCTCTCCGGCGGCAACCAGCAGAAGGTCGTGCTGTCGAAGTGGCTGTTCACCGACCCGGACGTGCTGATCCTCGACGAACCCACCCGCGGGATCGACGTCGGCGCCAAGTACGAGATTTACACGATCATCAACCGGCTGGTGGCCGCCGGTAAGGCGGTGATCGTCATCTCCTCCGAGCTGCCGGAGCTGCTCGGAATGTGCGACCGCATCTACACCCTCGCCGCCGGCCGGATCACCGGCGAGATGCCGGTGGCCGAGGCGACTCAGGAGAGCCTCATGGAGCTGATGACCAAGGACAAGGAGCTCGTCGGATGACAAGCATCAAGACCCCTTCGACGGAGCGCCCCACGCCGCCGGACAGCACGCCCACCGCCGCCCTGCACAGCGGGACGAGCGACCTGCGGGCGCTGGTGTTGAACAACCTGCGGCAGAGCGGGATCTACGTCGCCCTGGTCGTCATCGTCGCGCTCTTCGCGGTCCTGACCGACGGGGTGTTGCTGAGCCCCGGCAACATCACCAACATCGTCCTCCAGTACTCGTACATCCTGGTCCTCGCGATCGGCATGGTCATCCTGATCATCGGCGGGCACATCGACCTGTCGGTCGGATCGATCGTCGCGCTCACCGGGGCGGTCTCCGCCGTCCTGGTGATCCAGCAGGGCCATCCCTGGTGGATCGGCGTCGTGGCCGCGCTGGCCGTCGGCCTCGCGGTCGGCGCCTGGCACGGGTTCTGGGTGGCGTACGCCGGCATTCCGGCCTTCATCGTGACCCTGGCCGGCATGCTCCTGTTCCGGGGTCTCACCCTGCGGGTGCTCGACAACATCTCGCTGTCGCCGTTCCCGTCCGAGTACCAGCAGGTCGCGGCGGGCTTCCTCAACGGCCTGCTCGGTGGTGACGGCTTCGACGCCTTCACGCTGCTGATCGGCGCCATCGCCGTGGCCGGCTACGCGGTCAGCGGCTTCCGCACCCGCGTGGCGCGTATCCGCTACCAGCAGCCCGTCGAGTCGTTCCCGCTGTTCGTCGCCCGGGTCGTGCTGGTCGGCGCGGTCCTCATGTACTTCGCCTGGCAGCTGGCGCACGCCCGAGGGCTGCCGATCGTGCTGATCATCCTGGCGTTCCTGGTGCTGGTCTACGGCCTGCTCACCCGGCGTACCGTCTTCGGTCGCCAGGTCTACGCGATCGGTGGCAACCTGTCGGCGGCGGCGCTGTCCGGGGTGAAGGTCCGCACCGTCAACTTCTGGATGTTCGTCAACATGGGCTTCCTGGCGGCGGTGGCCGGCGTCATCTACTCGTCGCGGTCCAACGGCGCTCAGCCGGCCGCCGGCAACATGTTCGAGCTGGACGCGATCGCCGCGGCCTTCATCGGCGGCGCGGCCGTCACCGGCGGCGTGGGCACCGTGGTGGGCGCGATGGTCGGTGGTCTGATCATGGCGGTGATGAGCAACGGCATGCAGCTGATGGGCATCGACCAGTCGACCCAGTCGGTGGTGAAGGGTCTCGTCCTGCTCGTCGCGGTCGCCTTCGACGTCTACAACAAGCGTCGCGCCGGCACCGCCCGCTGACGCTCCGACGGTACGAACGTGCCCCCTGCCCGGGAATCGGGCAGGGGGCACGCGTCTGTCAGTGGCAGGTGGCGGTGCCGGTGTCGGTGTAGGTCTGGCCGGCCACCGGCAGGAACTGCCAGTCGTAGCTGTTGGAGTGCAGGGTGAACTTCAGCAGGCCCCACGCCGAGCTGTTGCGCGCCTCGCTGTTGGGCTGGATGGTGCCGAAGCCGTAGTGCCCCGCGCCTCCCATTCCGGCGACGAAGCTGCGCATGCCCCGGCTGGAGTCGGCGCCACCGGCCGGGTTCATCGGCGCGAACCGCTCGTACACGTGGTTGTGCCCCCACACCACGACGTCGGCGTTGTAGTCGTAGAGGGCCTGGTACAGCGGACGCGTCGACGTCGACGGCGCGTGGTTGGAGCTGGACGTGAACAACGGGTGGTGCCAGTACGCGAGCGTGCACGGCCTGCTGCTGGCGGCCAGGTCCGCGCGCAGCCACTGCTCCTGCGTCGAGCCGGCCGACATGCTGATGTTCGAGTTCAGCGACACGATGTGCCAGTTGCCGAGGTCGAACGAGTAGTAGCCGCGACCGCTCGGGCCGGCGGACGTACCGAAGTAGTTGTAGTAGCCGGTCGCGCCCGACGTGTTGTAGTCGTGGTTGCCCGGCGACGGGCGGGTACGGGACTTGTGCCGGCCCCAGGTGGGCTCGTAGTAGCTGTTGAACTGCGACGCCGTCCCACTGTCGTAGACGTTGTCGCCGGTGGTGAAGACCGTTCCCGGGGTGTTGTCGAGCAGCGTCGCGGTGGCGCTGTCGCCGGAGCCCGAGTCGGCGATGTCGCCGGCGCCGACGAACACCGGGTCGCCCGACGTCGGTGGCGTGGTGGTCCCGGTGGTGACCACCAGCTGCGGAGCGTCCGCGCCGCTCTCGCGGGTGTCGTAGTAGGCGCCGTCACCGCTGGTCGAGGTGGCACCGAAGCTGTACGTGCCGTTGCCGGTGACCGCGGCCGTGACGTCGACCTCGTACCAGGTGTTGCCGCTGACCGCGCCGATCGTGCCGAGCGTGGCCCCGTCGATGGCCGGCTGGTTGTTCCAGGTGGTGCCGGTCTCCGACCAGGTCGTGTTGGACATCCGGCGGAACGTGCCACCGGCGTCGCTGCCGCTGTTGCCGCTGATCGTGCGCAGCCGCAGCTTGGCGGCGGTCACCGTGCCGCTGACGCCGCTCACTGTGAAGCGCAGGAACGAGCGCCGAACTGGCGAGTTGTCGACCACTACCTGCGTGGACGTGCCGTAGTTGGTGGCGGCCGTGTCGCTCTGGACGTAGGTGTCGGCGACCGGCGTGAAGGTCACGCTCGCCGCCGACGCCGCGCCAGCGCCGGTCACGACGACTGCGGCGGTCGCGGCGACGACCACCGTGACCACCCCCAGCGTCACCGACGGACGGGGGAATCGAATGTCCATCCAGGACTCCTTACCTCGTGGGTAGAGCGCAAGGAATGTAGGAAGGTCGATGAGCCGACGGGCGACGGGCGGATGAACAGTGCGTCCCGACAGGCGAACACCTCGGTGTTGGGGACCCGTTCATCCCTCCCTCGCCCGGATGCCACGCCCGGTCCGTTGTGCGGCCTCCACTGAGTACGGACGATGGCTGCCCGGCAGCCGTCGACCAGAGGAGATGCTCGTGTACCTGTCGACCGTCTCCCGACCGGTCGCCGATGAACCCGGGCCGGGGCCCCGACGTCGCCGGTTCGCGATGGTCAGCGGAAACGTCGTCGCGCTCGGCACGGTCAGTCTGATCACCGACGTGTCGGCCGAGATGGTGGCCGCGGTCCTGCCGCTCTACCTGGTGCTGGGCCTGCACCTCAGCCCGGTGGCCTTCGGCGTGCTGGACGGCGTCCACACCGGCGCCACCGCGCTGCTGCGGGTCGTCGGTGGTTTCGCCGCCGACCGGTTCCGGCGGCGCAAACTGATCGCCGGCGTCGGGTACGCGCTCTCGGCGGTCGCGAAACTCGGCCTGCTGCTCGCCGGCCGGTCGATACCGGCGATCGGCGCCGTCATCGCCGTCGACCGGCTCGGCAAGGGGGTGCGAAGCGCCCCGCGAGACGCGCTGATCACGCTCTCCACGCCGCCCGAGGCGCTGGGTCGGGCGTTCGGGGTACACCGGGCGATGGACAGCGTCGGCGCGTTCCTCGGGCCACTCGCCGCGTTCGCGGTCCTGCTGGTCGTCGGGCAGTCGTACGACGCGGTCTTCGTCACCAGCTTCTGCGTCGCGGCCCTGGCCGTCGTGGTGCTCGTGCTCTTCGTCCGGGAGCAACCAGCCGGCGAGGCGGCGGACGGGTCGAACGACCCGAAAGTCTCCGTCCGCGAGGCGTTCGGTCTGCTGCGCGGTGGGCCGGCCCGGCGGCTGGTGCTGGCCGCCACGATGCTCGGGCTGGCCACCATCGGCGACGGCTTCGTCTACCTGCTGCTGCAACGCCGGCTGGACCTCGGTCTGCGCTGGTTCCCGCTACTCGCGGTGGGGACCAGCCTGGCCTACCTGGTGCTCGCCGCCCCGCTCGGCGTACTCGCCGACCGGATCGGTCGCCTGCCCGTGGTGATCGGCGGCTACACCGCCCTCGGTGCGACGTACCTGCTGCTGGCCGGCCCGGTCGACGGTTGGCCGCTGATCGCCCTGACGCTGACGCTGTACGGGGCCTTCTACGCGGCCACCGACGGTGTGCTCATCGCGCTCGCCGGCCCGGTGCTGCCGGCGCGCCTGCGGACCACCGGAATCGCGCTGGTGCAGACCGGGCAGGCCCTGGCGTACCTCGTCTCCTCCGTGCTGTTCGGTCTGGCCTGGCAGGCGTGGGGGCCGGAGAACGCGATCCGCGCGGCGGCCCTGACCGTCGCCGGTGTCCTGGTCGGCACGCTGCTCCTGCTGGCCTCCCCGTCCCGACTCACCACCCGGAAGGTGCCCCGATGACCGCGATGTCGACCCGAGCGAAGCTCGCCGTGGTGGTCGCCTCGGCCGTGCTGTTGGGCGCCGTGGCGGCCGGCTACACCGCCACGGCCGCGGAGGCTCCCCGGACGCCGCCGCCGGCCGGCGGCGAGCAGGCGGTCACCCTGGCCCCCGGGCCGCGCCTGCTGGCGATCACCGACCGGCACGTCTCCACCGTCGCGGCGACCGACCCCGCCGGGCCGCGTACCGTCGCCGGCCTGGAATGCCTTCGGGTGTACGCCGCGGCCGGCACCGGGGTCTGCCTGAAGCCGGAGTCCGCGTGGTCGTACCAGGTTGTCGTGCTCGACGCGACGCTGCGCGAGACCCGGGCGGTCAGTGTGCCGGGTCTGCCGAACCGGGCCCGGGTCTCGGCCTCCGGCCGGATGGTCTCCTGGACCACGTTCGTCGGTGGTGACTCGTACACCTCCGGTGGCTTCTCCACCCGCACCGGGATCCTCGACACGCGCACCGGCGCCACGGTGGCCTCGCTCGAAGGGTTCGCGATCACCCGGGACGGCCGGGGTTACCGCAACCCGGACGTCAACTACTGGGGCGTCACCTTCACCGCCGACGACAACCGCTTCTACGCGACCATGTCGACCGGGGCGAAGAGGTACCTCGTCCGGGGCGACCTCGCCGCCCGTACGGTCGAGACGCTGAAGGAGAACGTCGAGTGCCCGTCGCTGTCACCGGACGGCGCCCGACTCGCGTTCAAGGAGGCGGTCGACGCCGACCCGGCGAAGGGCTGGCGGCTGTCGGTTCTGGACCTGTCGAGCATGCGGGTCAGCGCGACCGCCGAGACCCGCAGCGTCGATGACCAGGCCGCGTGGCTGAACGACGGAAAGCTGGCCTACACGCTGCGCCGGGACGACGGCCAGCCCGACGTCTGGAGCGTTCCGGCGGACGGGTCCGGCACGCCGACGCTGGTGATCCCCGGCGCCGAGTCGCCGTCCCCGCTCACCTGACGGCCCGGCCCTCGGGTCCGGACACCTGAACGCCTTGGCGCGGACAGCATTCCGTCATGTCGGATTCCGCCCCGCAGCCATCGCCGTTCATCGACGTTCCCGAGGCTGTTGACCATGACAAGGCTGAGCCGTCGCATCTTCGTCCTCGGTGGACTGGTTACCGCCGGAGTCGCGGTGACACCCCGCCAGGGTGCCCGCGCCGCGGTGCCGTACCCCTTCAAACTCGGTGTGGCGTCCGGTGATCCGGCGCCCGACAGCGTGGTCCTCTGGACCCGGCTGGCACCGTCCCCGCTCAACGCCGACGGGCAGGGCGGCATGGCCAACGCCGACGTGACGGTGGAGTGGCAGGTGTCCACCACCGATCGGTTCACGTCGCTGGTCGCCTCCGGCTCAGTGGAAGCCAGGTACGCCGACGCGCACGCCGTGCACGCCATCGCGGGCGGACTCGCCGCCGACGCCGACTACTACTACCGGTTCCGGGCCCAGGGCCAGATCTCGCCGGTCGGGCGGACGCGGACCGCCCCGGCGCCCAGCTCCTTCGGCCGCGACCTGGTGATGGCCTTCGCTTCCTGCGCCCACTACGAGGCCGGCTACTACACGGCCTACCGGCGGATGGCCGAGGACAACCCCGGGCTGATCCTGCACCTCGGCGACTACATCTACGAGGGCGGCGTCGGCACCTCCACAGTGCGGCAGCACGTCGGCGCCGAGATCGTCTCGCTGGCCGACTACCGCCGCCGGTACGCGCTGTACAAGTCCGATCCGGACCTGCAGGCGGCACACGCGGCGGCTCCCTGGCTCGTGGTGCCGGACGACCACGAGGTGGAGAACAACTACGCCAGCATGGTCCGCAACGACAGCAGCCCGACGCTCACCGCCGCCCAGTGGACCGCCCGGCGGACCGCCGCCTACCGCGCCTACTACGAGAACATGCCGCTGCGGCCGGCGTCCGCCGCCAACGGCAACAGCATCCCGCTGTACCGACGGGTCCGGTGGGGGCAGCTCGCCACCTTCCACATGCTCGACACCAGGCAGTTCCGCGACGACCAGGCCTGTGGTGACGGCTGGAAGGTCTGCGCCGACGCGGACCTGGCCTCCCGGTCGCTGACCGGCGCCACCCAGGAGGCGTGGCTGCTCGACGGGCTGGCCCAGCGCTACGGCACCTGGGACATCCTCGGCCAGCAGGTCTTCTTCGCCCAACAGCTCGACGCCAACGGGGCGGCGAGCATGGACGCGTGGGACGGCTATCGGGCCTCCCGCAGCCGCATCCAGAACGGCTGGCAGCAGCGTGGGGTGCGCAACCCGCTGGTGCTCACCGGCGACGTGCACCGGTCATGGGCCAACAACCTCAAGGCCGACTACACCAGCCCCTCCTCGGCAACCATCGGCACCGAGCTGGTCTGCACCTCGATCAGCTCGACCGGCAACGGCAGCGGCAGCACCACGGTCCCGAACGCGGCGCCCAACCCGCACCTGAAGTTCTACTCGGACCGGCGCGGCTACGTCCGTACCACCATCAGCCGCAGCCAGGTCCGCGCGGACTTCCGCGCGGTGAACACCGTGACCGAGCACGGCGCGGCGGCGTCCACCGTGCGCTCGTTCGTCATCCTCGACGGCCAGCCCGGCCTGCAGGCCGGGTAAGGGAGAGAGCCACCATGACCGCGATCACCGCACTGCTCACCGCGTCCCTGCTGGTCCCGAACGTGGTGCCTGCCCCGCCGGCGATGACCGCCGAGGCGGTCACCTGGACCACAGCGAACAGCGTCGCCACCGGCGACCAGGACCTGCCCTCCATCGTCATGAACCGCAACGGTCACGTCGCCGTGGTCTGGGAGGACGACCGGGACGGCACCGCCCCGGAGGACGACACCCACAGCGAGATCTACCTGCGGCTGTTCCGCGACGGCACGCCCGCGTACGAGCTGAAGCTCAGCACCGGGGGAACCAGCGGGGCCGCCTGGCGGCACATCAGCCCCGACGTGGGGCTCGACGACCGGGGCAACGCCGTGGTGGTCTGGGCCGCCGACGGCGACGGCAACGGCGTCTACAACATCCAGTACCGGGTGGTGTCACCCGCCGGCGCGGTGCTCGGCTCGGGGCAGGCCAACGCCAGCGACGCCGGGCAACAGATCTGGCCGAAGGTGTCGGTCGACCCGGACGGCGCGCCCACCAACGCCGCCGCCGTCGGCTTCACGGTGGCCTGGGAGGACGTGCAGGGAACCGCTCCCGCCACCGTCAGGGCCGCCGGCTTCACCGCGGCCACCACCAAAGCGTACGAGGTGACGGCCTCGCAGACGACGGGCACGCACCACCGTCCCGACGTGGCGGTGTCCGCGTCCGGCGAGGCGATCGTGGTCTGGGACGAGGACGCCGACGCGAACGGCTCGTACAACATCGGGCTGACCCGGCTGGCCCGGTCCAACGGTGCCGTGGCGCTGTCGCGGCGGACGGCCAACGCGCAGAGCGGCGGGCAGCAGCAACGTGCCTCGGTCGCGGCGAACTTCGCCGGCGACTTCAGCGTCGGGTGGGAATCCGACCACACCGGCACCCGGGGTGTCTGGGCTCGGTCGTTCACCGCGACGGGCACTGCCCGACACGACGAGGTCCCGGTCTCCACCGGCGCCGGCGCCATCGCTCCGGGGGTCGGCATCGACGACCAGGACAACGTCGTGGTGGGCTGGACGGTCTCCGGCGCCAACCCGGACGTGTGGGCGCGGGGCCTCAACCCGGACGGCAGCTCCACCGGCCGGCTGGCCGCACAGGCGCTGAGTCAGACCACGACGGGTCGGCAGGAGCACTTCGCGGTCGCCGCGTCGCCCTGGGGTGAGGTGAGTGTCTGCTACACCGACGACAACGACGGCAACTCCTTCGACCAGGTGCTCCTCGGTCTCGGCACGACGAACTCCACCTGGCTCATGTCCGCCGCCGAGCTGCGCCGGCTGAAGGCGCGGGCGGGCGTCACGAACCACTGAGCCGGTCAGCTGGCCCGGGCTCCGTTGGCCCGGGTCAGCTGCTCGTAGAGCACCAGGGCGGCGAGGAAGGCCACCAGCAGCCCGAGGGCGGCGAGCGCGGGCAGTGTCCGGGCCACCGGCAGCAACAGGAGGACGACACCGATCGCGACGAGCTGACCCGGCGTGCCGCGTACGGTCAGCCGGAGGAACAGCAGACGGCCGACGAGGTAGAGTGCGGTCCCGCCGTAGAGCACTGTCGTCGCCGGCCACCCCATCGGCTCCCCGGCGGGGTGCCGAGTCTGATCGGTCAGGCTGGCGAGGATCAGGTGGATGCCCAGGGCGAAGTAGACGACCCCGGCGACCAGTGGCAGGTGTGCCAGCGTGTACGCATCCGACGCCAACTGCTGGCGGCGCCGGGAGCGCGGCGAGGCCGAGGTCAGCACCTCAGCGGCGGCCGGGGCGACGCCCACGAAGTAGAGCCACCACAGGCAGACGGTCGCCGCGAAGCCGAACACCGCGGCCACCAGCACCGGCCAGGCGATCACCGCCAGGCCCGCGCCGGCCCCGGCCGACAGCAGGGACTCACCGAGCACGATGATCAGCACCAGACCGTGGCGTTCGGCGAAGTGCGCCCCGCTGCGGACCTCGCCGAAGCTGGCGGCGGTGGCGATCCGGCCGCCGCCGTAGTCGACGAGGAACGCCACGGTCCACAGCACGGTCTGCGCGGTCCCGCCGAGGACGGCTCCCACCAGCAGCGGGGCCCAGGCGACAGTGGTGGACACGGCGAAGCGCAGCGTCTGCCGGCGGTACTGCGGGTTGCCGGACGAGGCGTAGGTCATCAGGCCGAGGTGCAGCCCACGGACCACGATGTAGGCGATCGCCAGGGTGAGCGGAGGACTCAGCACGCCGTCGTGGCGCTGCCACGCCTGCGGGATCACCAGCGCGGCCACGAAGATGGCGGCCATCGCCGCGAGCATCCCGGCCAGCACCGGGCCGTTGTCCGCGCGGACCTGATTGGCCAGCCAGGCGTAACAGCTCCACGCGTACCAGAACCAGAGCAGGAGCAGCAGCCCCTGGTAGAGGGTGAGCGGCCCCAGCGACTCCGCCATGAAACCGATGAGCCGCGTCAGCGCGAACACCAGAACCAGGTCGAAGAAGATCTCGAAGGTGGTGGCCCGGTGTGCCTCCTCGACCAGCACCGGCCGGGACCGGTGGACGCGGCTCATCCGCTCATCCTGGTCTGTGCCGCACCCTGTCCGGGGGCCAACGCCCAGCTACGACGGAATCAGCCGAAGAGCAGGTCGAGGTGGGCGTCCAGCGCGTCCAGCGCCTGCTCGGCGGTGTACTGCCCGCCCAGCAGGTAGACACCGAGCCCCTCCATCAGCGCCAGCAGGCCGGCCGCGGCGGCGGCGCCGTGCCGGTCGGGCAGGACGCTGGCGATGAACCCGGTGAACTGCGCGGTGTCCTCGTGCAGGCTGGGCGCGGCCGATGGTCGCACCGCCGTGTAGGCGAGGAACGCGAGCGCCACCCGCCCGTCGTCGCGGGTGTTGTCGTCGAGCGGCATCAGCGCGGCGAGCATGGTGCGCAGCAGCAGTCGAGGCGGCGGGGTCTCGCCCAGCCGCGCCACCGCCTCGGTGACCCGGAGCTGGCTGCGCTCACGCACCACGCTCAGCGCGAACGCCATCATCTCGTCCTTGGTCCGGAAGTAGTGCTGGACCATCCCGGCGGATACTCCGGCCGCGGCGGCCACGTGTCGGAGGCTGACGGCCTCCAGGCCCTGATCCGCGGCGACCCGCATCAGCGCGTCCGCGATGAGAGTGCGTCGCTCCTGGTGATCGACCTTCTTGGGCATGGCCTCGATCGTTTCACAGTGGGTGGCCCGGAGACTCCGCCAGCGCGGCGGTCACCGGCTGACGGTCTGGCTCACCGGAGTGCCTCGCGCGCTGCGCAGCAGGCCGTCCGGGTCGTCGGCGTACAGTCGCAGCTCGTTCATCGGTGTGGAACCGGTCTTCGGAAGGTCGAAGATCAGCGGGCGGCGTAGCAGGACGTCGATACTCGTCTGGCTGCCGACCGAGATGGACACCACCCGACGGTCGCCCTCCTGCTCGACCTGCACGGACCTGCTCGACGGCAGCGAGCGGTAGCGCTTGCGCAGCGCCTCGACGTCCGTCCACGGGATCCAGATGTCGATGCCCGAGCTGAGGCGCACCCGCAGCCCCCGATCGCCCACCACGTGGGGATGGATCGTCATGCTGGCGAACAGGCCGATCATCCAGAGCAGACCCCAGATGCCGAGGCCCAGCACGATCCAGCGGGCGGGCCGCCACGGCACCACGTGGGTGACCACGACGTCGAAGATCGGAATCTCCACGACCGACAGGCCGATGAAGATGCCCAGGATCGGCTTGACCACGCCGAGGTAGCCGAACGGCTCGTCGCCGGGCCCCAGCGGCAGTGGGCGGCGGCGCGCCCACGCGTACAGGCTGCGCCACGTCGCGGCCTCGAGTTCGGCCGCCCGCCGCAGCAGCGGGCCCACCCGTGCCCTGGTCGGCGTCTTCGTGTCGGTCATGGTCGTCCTTCTCCCTCGGGGGCCGACGGTTGGTGGAGCGTCACGGTTCCGACGCCGCCGTCCACTGTGACGAGCTGCCCCGTGGTGATGGTCCGGGTGGCGTCCGGCACGCAGATGACGGCGGGAATGCCGTACTCACGGGCCACCGTCGGGCCGTGCGCCATGATCGCGCCGGTCTCGGTGACCAGCGCCGCCGCGGTGAGGAACAGCGGGGTCCAGCCGGGGTCCGTGGTCGCGGCCACCAGGACGTCGCCGGGTTCGACGTGGGCGGTGCCCGGGTCGTGGACGACCCGGGCGGGACCGGTCACCCGGCCCGCCGACGCACCAACTCCGGTGAGCGTCCCGTCGCCGGCCGACACCCCCGGCAGGACGCTCTCGACATCCGTACCGTCGGAGAGCAGTGCCACCGGCACCGTCCGACGCCGCAGCTCCCGACGGTGCACCGCCCGTCGGGCGGTGACGGCACCGCGCAGATCAACACCCTGGTGTACGGCGGTGTGCACCTCGTCGAGGGTCAGGAACATGATGTCGTCGGGCTGGTCCAGCAACCCGGAGCCGTGCAGGTCGGCGCCGATGAGCAGCAGTTGCCGGCGGGTCTCGCGCAGTGGGTACAGCCCGGCGAACTTGCCGGCCTCGCGGAGGCCGGCCAACGACCGCGCCCGGCGCAGCAGGAAACCGGCCATCCTGCCCCGCACCGGCCGCCGACGGCGGGCTCGCGCGACCAGGTCCCGCAGCGCTGTCTCCGCCGCCGACGCGGCTCGCTGGAAGCGCTGGTCGGGGCCCTGCTGCGGATCGGTGACCCGCAGGTAGTTGGCGACCGCGGCGAAGACCGGCGTGGGGTCCTCCGCCCAGCGCGGCACACCGAGGTCGACCTCGGCGACGCCGCGGTGACCGTAGACGTCCAGGAAGGCCGCCATGCCGATCTCGGGCAGCGTGCCGCGCAGGTAGCGTGCGGCCAACTCGGCCGGTGGGGTGTCGAGGAGAAGCTGGCGGTGGTCGCCCGCGCCCTGGGCGAGCCGCCACAGGGCCAGGTCCATCTCGATGGTGACGTTGTGCGGCATGCCGCCCAGCACGGCGTGGATCTCGTCCGGGCCGGCGACGCCCTTGAGGAGCGCGGTCGGCAGCGCGGTGGCGAGCATCCCGGCGACGATCGGCCACATGATCGCGTCGGCGCTGTCGTCGGCGTCCCGCGCCTGCACGAAGCGCAGCCGGTCGGCGGCGGTACGCAGGTCGGCGGGGGCGGCTGCGCGTACTCTCATCTGCTCGATCGCCTCGAACATCCGGTTCCGCGCGGCCTCGGGACGGGCCAGCGCCCGCAGGATCCCCACCACCGCGCGGCCGGCCGTCCGCAGCGACGCCGCCCCCGGCGCCCCGCCGCGCCGGGCGCCGCCGCTGGTCGGGGCGAACCGGGGATCCGCCAGCACGTGCCGCATCACCGCCTGGGCGCGCGGCCCGAAGTCGACAGCCAGGAGCTTCACCAGTCGCTTGCGGGACGACCTGTCGCGTGCGAGGTCGGTCAGGTCGCCGTAGAGGCGGCCACCGATGTCGACGATCTCGACCCGCACCCCGAGCGCTGCGAGCATCGCGGCGATCTGCGCCCGCAGGGTCGACATGCCCATCGGGGTGACCGGTTGCAGCATGCCCTGGACGTGCCCGAACTCCAGGTAGACGCGGGGGAGGGGCTTGCCGCTGCGCGGTGGGGCGGGGAACAGGCTGGTGATCGGCCGGGACTGCAGGAGCCACAGCACGTCGTCCGCGTCGATCGCCCACTCGACGTCCTGCGGGCAGCCGAAGTGGGCCTGCAACCGCTCGCCGGTGGCGCGGAGGCGGGCCAGCTGCGCGGAGGTGAGGCATCCGGCGGCGGGGCGCGCGGCGTCGTCGAGGACGTAGTGGTCGACGGCCGCGGCGCCGTCCACCACTGTCGTGCCGAGGCCGGGAGCGGCGTCGACCGCCATCTCGTCGCGGCGCCCGGTCAGCGGGTTCGCGGTGAACAGCACTCCGGCCACCGCGGGTGCGACCATGCGCTGCACGACGACGGCCATTCGCACCGTTTGATGATCGATTCCGTGGGCCTCGCGGTAGGCGGTCGCGCGGTAGGCGTGCAACGAATCCCAGCACTTCTCGATGGCGGCGATCAGCTCGACGGTGCCGGTGACGTCGAGGACGGTGTCCTGCTGCCCGGCGAAGCTCGCGTCCGGCAGGTCCTCGGCGGTGGCGCTGGAGCGCACCGCCACCGGGCCCGCGCCGAGCCGCTCGTACGCGGCGACGACCTCGGCCGTGGGGATGACGCCGAGCCGGTGCGCCTCGGTGGTGAGGCAGAAACCGTCGGGGACGTGCTCGCCGTGCCGGATCAGCTCGCCCAACCCGGCCGCCTTGCCGCCGACCAGTGCGGTCATGGTGGCGGTCACCTCGGACAATGCGATCACGTGCATGGCAGCCCACTCTCTTTGCAATACAACTGCATTGCATCTGACCGTATCTCGTTTGCGATACGACTGCAATGTGTCGGCCCCCGGGTGCGGCCCGGAGTCGGGAGGTTGCCGGGATCTGCCATGCTCGGGCCGGTGACGACCGGCCGCCCGACCACAGCCCGTTCCCACCGACGCCCCCGAAGCCGTGCCATCCGGGTTCTCCTCGCGCTGATCGCGGTGGCGGCCGTCCTGGGCGTCGCGGTGGTCGCGGTGCCGATGCTGCGACCGGCCGGGCCGCGCCCGCTCTTCCAGATGCCGGTGACCTGCGGCGAGACGTGGCAGCTCAGCACCTACCCCGGTCACGACGACTACGACGTCGACTTCTTCCCGGTCGAGGGCGAGACGTGGGGGCGGCCGGTGCTCGCGTCGTACGCCGGCACGGTCACCGTGGCGGGCATCAACGGGTCGCTGGGCGGCCGCACCCCGGAGAACCCGGAGGGCCCACGGGGGCGCGGCGGTGGCTACTGGGTGAAGATCGACCACGGTGGCAAGTGGGAGACGCAGTACCTGCACATGCTCGAACCGCCACTGGTCACTGTCGGCCAGAAGGTCGCCCAGGGGGACCAGATCGGGCGGCTCGGCAGCACCGGCAACTCCGGCGCGCCGCACCTGCACTACGAGCAGCGCCGCGGCTGGGACAAGGTCGAGACCCACTTCGACGGTACGCCGTCCGGCATCACCACCGACGAACGCGAACAGATCCTCCGGCGGGTCAGCAACAACTGCCCGGCCGTCTCCTGAGGACCGCAGTTTGCCCGCCACGGCTCGGGGGCACTGATTCGGGAGACAGTTCAGACGCAGGGAGGAGCCGGCCATGGCCAAGGGTGATGTCGACACGTACCACGAGGACGGGCAGTGGAAGAACAAGCCGGAGGGCCACGAGCGCGCCAGCAGCACGCATGAGGTGAAGGCCGACGCGCAGGCCGAGGGTCGCGACATGGCTGCCGACCGCGACGTCGAACACGTGATCAAGAAGCAGGACGGCACGATCGGGGAGAAGAACACCTACCCCCGCAGCCGCGACCCCCGGGACATCGAGGGCTGACAGCTTCCAGTCTCAGCGGACCGGCCTCCTCGGCATGACCGAGGGGGCCGGTCCGCTGTGGTGTGGCCCGGCAGTGAGCCAGCTTTATCGGCGTCTGTGAAATGTGGGTGTTTTAGGGGGATATAGTCCGGTTCGGTGCTGGAGTGAAAGCTGGGAGTGGGCATGTGGTTTCGAGGCCGGAGTCGTCGGGGCAGCTTCGCGGCGCTGACGGTAGCCGTGACCGTGGGAACCCTCGCGGTCGCGCCACTTCCGGCGTCGGCGGCCGGTTCCGTCCTGTTCGACCAGCCCTTCCACAACAACACCGCGAACGGCATCGGCGCGGTGGTGGTGCCGGGCGTGCCGGCCGCGACCGCGACCAACGTCGCCTGCCTGAGCGCGGCGGGCAACTCGACCATCGGCCCGCTACTGAGCTGCCCGACGGCGACCGATCCGCAGGGCGCGGGCAAACTGCGGCTCACCCCGGCCGTCGCGAACCGGCAGGGCGGGGTGTTCGGTGCGGTGAGCGTGCCCACCTCGCAGGGGCTGCACGTCACCTTCAACACCTACCAGTACGGCGGCATCAGCACCGGGGCGGACGGCCTGGCGTTCGCGCTGGCCGCGGTCGACCCCGCCAACCCGCGGTCGCCGGCGGTGATCGGCCAGTCGGGCGGATCACTGGGCTACTCGGCAGCGTTCAACGGTGGCTCGGTGGGTCTGTCCAACGGCTACCTGGGCATCGGGCTCGATGTCTTCGGCAACTTCAGCAACAGCCTCTACCAGGGCACCGGATGCACGAACCCGCCGTACATCTCGACCACGAACACGCGGGTCCCCGGCCAGGTCGTGATCCGTGGACCGGGCCGCAACGGGGTCGGCTACTGCGCGATCAACAGCACCGCCACCACCACATCCTCGCCGGCACTGGCGTTGCGGGCCGCCACCCGGCCCGCCTCGGTGGTGCCGGTCGAGGTGGTCGCCAACACCACCTCGTCGCCGTTCACCACCGACACCGGCATCACAGTTCCGGCCGGGGAGTACCGGGTCAGGTTCACCCCCGTCGGCGGCGCGGCGCGGACCCTGGCCGGCGCCCTCCCGGTCGTGTCGCCGAGCCTGTACCCGTCACCGACCTGGCTGAACGCCAGCGGCTACCCCCGGCAACTCGCATTCGGCTGGGTGGGCTCCACCGGCTCGGTCACCGACTTCCACGAGGTCGACAACGCGCGCGCGGTCAGCTTCAACCCGGTACCGGACCTGAACGTGGCGCAGACCAGCGCGGTCGGCGCCACCCCACAGCCCGGTGACCCGGTCACCTACACGATCACCGCCGGGGTCGATGCCGGCGCCACCGAGACGTCCCCGATCTCCGTCACCCAGACCGTGCCCACAGGTGTCGTGCCCCGCGCCGCGTACGGCTCCGGCTGGGTCTGCGGCGCACCGTCCGGGCAGACCATCACCTGCACCAACAGCAACGGCCCGTTCGCCGGCGGCACCTCCCTGCCGCCCATCACCGTCGTCGCGACAGTCACCGGCACCGGCGTGACGCCGACGCTGATCCAGACCGCGACGGTGGCGACCTCATCCTCGATCGACGCGAACCCCGGTTACTCCACTGTCGCCACGGCGGTTGCGCCGGCCACCGCACCGAGCGGCGTCACCGTCACCCCGGCGCAGAGCTCGATCTCCGGGGGCATCGCGGTCACCGTCGGCGGCAGCAACCTCACCGGCGCGACCGCGATCACCATCGGTACGGCCGCCGAACAGCAGGCCGGCACGTCGGTACTGCTGGTCCCGTGCACCTCCGGCCCGGCCGCCGGCTGCTTCACCGTGAACCCCGACGGCACCCTCGGCATCTCCACCATGCCCGCCCGCTCCAGCCCGGCGACGGTCACTGTCAGCGTCGTCACCCGAGGCTCCGCCGGGGCGGCGAACTTCGTCTACGCGTCCGCGCCCGGCACACCGACCACGCCCACCGCGGTCGCGGGTGTCACCAGCGCCGCCGTGAGCTGGACCGCGCCGGCGGACAACGGCAGCCCGATCACCAGCTACCTGATCACCCCGATCCGGGACGGCGTCACCCAACCGACAGTCACGTTCGACGCCTCCACCACCAGCCGAACCCTGACCGGGCTGACCGCCGGCGCGTCGTACACCTTCCGGGTGGCGGCGGTCAACGCCTACGGGACCGGCACGGCCAGCCCACCCTCGGCGGCGGTGGTCCCGTACACCCTGCCGGGAGCGCCGACGAACACCTCGGCCACGGCGGGGACCAACGCCGCCACGGTGAGCTGGACGGCCCCGGCCAACGGGGGCTCGGCGATCACCGGTTACACAGTGACGCCCTACCTCGGCGCCGTGGCGCAGACCCCGCAGAACTTCACCGGGACCGCCACCACCCAGATCGTCACCGGGCTGACCGCCGGTGCCACGTACACCTTCCGGGTGGCCGCGACGAACGCCGGTGGGACCGGCCCACAGTCGGCCGCCTCCGCGTCGGTGACTGTCAACGCGCCGCCGACGCTGGACTTCCCACCGCCGCCACCCGGCCGGGCCTACGACCCGTACCAGTACCAGTTGACGGTGAACGGTGGCACGGGCCCGTTCGCCTGGACGGTCAGCGCCGGGAGTCTGCCCGCCGGGTTGACCCTCGACCCGGTCACCGGCCTGCTCTCCGGCACACCCACCGTGTCCGGGACGTTTCCGTTCACCGTTCGGGTGACCGACTCGTTCAACCAGTCCGCGACCCGACCTGTCGAGCTGGTCATCACCCCGCTCGGTGGGCTCTCCATCAGCGTCCCGGCGATCTCCGCGCTCGGCACCGTCACCTCGGACGCGACAGGCGTCTCGGGCCAACTCGGGCCGGTGACCGTGACCGACGACCGCGGGCCGTTCTCCGGAAACTGGGTCAGCGTCGTCGCCAGCACGAACTTCACAACGGGTTCCGGCTCGGGCGGCGAGACCATCCCCAACAGCAACATCACGTACGCCTCCGGGGCCGCCCTGGCCAGCACCGGGGTCGGAACCTTCGTCCCGCAGCCGGGGGCGGTGCTGAACACCCCGCGTACGGCCGCCGGGTGGTCCGGCCAGACGGGAGGCCCGAACTCGGCCACCTGGAACCCCACCCTGTTGGTGACCCTCCCGTCGGGGTTGGTGGTCGGCGACTACGTGGCGGTCGTGACGCACTCCGTCATCTAACCGCCGGCCAGACGTCGCTGCCCGGCCGTTCCCCAGGAACGGCCGGGCAGTCTCTGGTCTGTGGACGTCAGGCCAACTGGGTCCGCTGCCGGCGGACGAGGTACCAGCCGCCAAGGGTGACCAGCGCCAGCAGGGCGATCCCGCCGACCGTGTAGACCAGCCAACTCGGCCCGGCGGACGTCGAGACCGTCATCGGCGCCGCGACGGGCAGGACGATCGTCCCGGTCGCGGTGCGCTCCACGGTGCCGCTGGCGAGCTTCGCGTGCACGTCCCAGGTCCCGGCGGGCAGGGCCTGGTTGACCTCGATCCGCACCTGACCGCTCTGGCCGGGCAGGATCGTCACGCCGTTTGTCACCTTGAACGGCCCGGCCTGGACCGCCGCCTTGCGCAACGACAGGGTGCCGGTCATGTCCAGCGCGCGTTCGCCGGTATTGGTGACCTTCGCGGTGACCACCGGGAACTCGCCGGTGCCGGGCTCCGCGGCCAGTCCCTCGACACGGAAGTCCGTCGGCGGCTCACCACCCGGACCGATGTCGAGGTAGACCCGGATGCCCACCCGGTGGATCTGGGTGACGTTGCCGGTGCGTTCCTTCGCGCTGGTGACCTGCGCCCAGATCGCGCCGTACCGCTCGCCCTTCGATGCCTTCTTCGGTACGGCGATCTCGACCTCGACAGGTCTCCGCTCACCCGGGTCCAGTTCCATCACGGCGGTCCTCAGCCGGATCCACCCGCTGAGTTCGTTGCCCGCGCGGCCCTCGGGCACTGTGAAGGCGTTGTTCTCGACCGACGCGGCGCCGGAATAGAACTCGATCTTCTGGGTCTCGGCGGAGGTGTTCCGCACCTCGACCCTGCGGTTGATCGTCGTCCCGGGCTTCAGGTGATCCACGATGTAGACCTGGGCGCGGGGGTCATGCACCCGGCTGGCCGGGATGTCCAGCATGCGGATGCTGATCGCGGCCTCCTCGGCCGGCTCCTGTCGCTGCTCCCGCACGGCAACGGCTGGTGCCGCCGAAACCCCGAGCGCCACGAGGGCGACCGAGGCCAGCAGCACCAGCCGGCCGAGCGGCTCAGAACACCGAATGTGTCACCGTCCCCGTGTAGACACCCTGGACGGTGCCGACGGGCACGTTCACCACCAGAGTGGGGTTCCACGTGGCGAAGTTGTTGCCGGTGCCGCCGGTGTGGCTCATCGCCGTCTGGGGAACGTTGATGATCACCTGTTGGGCGGAGGTCGGCTGGCCCGGTGTGAAGGTGCCGCCGCCGGCGGTCGCCGTCGCGGGACCGGACCAGTACAGGACGTTGATGTTCGGGATCGTCTCCCCGGATGAGCCGCCGCCGGTGGCGAAGTCGGTGGAGACGACGTTGGCGGTCCAGTTGGGGGTGAGCGACCCGCGCTGGTCCAGCACGGTGACCGGGCCGAGCAGACCGGAGACGGTCGTGCCCTCCACGCCGCTGCCGATGTTCGCAGTCGCCGGCACGGTGATCGACAGACCACCGGCGGCGTCGACGGTGAGGGTCACGATCGTGTCGCCCGTCGTGTCCGCGGCGGCCGGCCCGGCGAGCGCGACGACGGCGGCCACGCCGGCCAGAGCGGCCAGAATCCTTCTACGCATCGAGTCTCCTTGTCCTAAATAACCCTGGGAAGCGCTTCAAAGACTAACTACGCAAAACGCCCATAAGGGCGCGAATGACGCGAGTATCACCCGCTGAGCGGTCTATCCGTGGCTCTGGTGGAGGGCGCGCACGGCAAGGGCCCGGCGCCGTGTTGGCCGCCGAGCCCTGCGAGCGGCTTCAGGCCGGGACCACGTAGGGGAACGTGGCGGAGCGGGCGGCCTTCGTGACCTCCGGGGTGAGCCCGGACGTGGTGCCGGTGTTGAGGACGAGGGAGAACATCACCTCGGGTGCGTTGTCGGCCAGGGTGCGTCCGTTGCGGACCGCGAAGCCGAAGTTCGCGGCCGTGCCGACCTTGTACGACAGCAGGTCGGGGTAGAGCTGCCGGGCGACGCTCCAGCCGTACGCCTGTGGGTCCGGTGCGGTGCCGTTCGCCTTGACGACCCCGGCGACCGCGTTCGCGATCTCCTCGCCGCCTTCGGTGAGGTCGATGCCGGGGTGCCGGAAGTTGGCCGGGTCGGAGAAGTCGGTGTCGTGGGGCCAGAAGATCGGCCACATCATGGGGTGGCCGGCGCGGTTGATCTGCCGCCATCCGCCGGCGTCGGTGGCCAGCATGGTGCGACACCACACGCCGATCTCGGTGCCGTCGCGCAGCAGTGGCTCGTCATGGGAGACCTCAAGGACTATCGACTCGACAGTGGTGCCGGCGAAGCTGTTCTTGGCCTGGTCCACCCGCCAGGCCGAGCGGTCCACCCGGGAGCCGTTCTTGACCGCGCCGTTGATGGTGGCGAGTTCGTCGAGGTCGATGAAGAAGGGATCGGTGATCCGCCCGGCCCAGATCCGGACGTTGCCACCGGTCGTCACCTCGCCGGTGCGTCCCTCGGCTACGGGGGTGCCCATCGCGGCGTCGTCGCGCGCGTCCGCTCCGGTGAGCTCGTACAACTGGAGGGCCTGCCGGGCGTCGCCGTCGGGCTCGCCGAAGGCGAACCGGTAGGTCAGGTCCTCGACCTCGGTGCCATTGATGTGAATCTTGATCTCGTAGCGCGCCTCGGCGTGGAAGCCGCGCTTGATGTCGGCCTTGGTCACCGAGCTGTTGACGTCCATGACGAACACGGTGGCGCGGTCACCGTTGAAGACGTACAGGTCGTCGATGTACAGCTGACCGCCCTGGGCGGCCAGGGGCGTATCGAGGTGGTGCGACATGAGCTCACTCCCGGAACTGCCGGATTTTGGACTAATCCGAACATAGTGGGCGTGAGCCTGGCCTCTCCGCTCATCGAGCCAATCTGGCCTGCGGAGGCGAACACGGCGGTGGGCCGCCCGAGCTGTTCTCGGACGGCCCACGCGCTGGTTGTCGGGTGGTCAGACGCGAGACCACTTCTGGTTGGCGGCGCCGAGGCAGTCCCACAGGTGCAGCTTGCCGCCGTTGTTGGGGTTGGCCTCCCGTACGTCCACGCACTTGTTGGCGTTGAGGTTGACCAGGTCGCCGGCGGCGTTGAGGGTGAAGCGTTGCGCGGTGTTGCCGTTGCAGCTGACCAGGTTGACCTCGGTGCCGTTGGCGGTGCCGGCCCAGGCCGGGTCCATGCACTTGCCCATCGCGCGGATGGTCCCGTCGGAGGCGAAGGTCCAGCTCTGGGCCGCAGTGGTGTTGCAGTCCCAGATCTGGAGTTTGGCGCCCTCCACCGGGTTGGCGCTGGGGATGTCGATGCAGCGACCGCTCTGCGCACCCCGGATGCGGTTGGTGCCGGGAGCCGGGTCGCCCCCGCCCCCCGAGGTGTAGCTGGACACCCGGACGTAGTCGACGAGCATCTGCTGCGGGAACTGGGTCGAACCGTCCGGGTAGCCGGGCCAGTTACCACCGACCGCCACGTTGAGGATCATGAAGAAGGGGTGGTCGAACACCCAGCGGCTGCCGCCGAGCCGGGCGGGATCGACCCGGTGGTACTGCACCCCGTCGACGTACCAGGTGATCACGTTCGGCTCCCAGTCCACCCGGTAGGTGTGGAAGGTGTCGGCGAGCGGCGCGCCGAGGGTGCGGCTGCCCGTGATGCCGCCTCCGCCGGAGTAGCCGGGCCCGTGCACGGTGCCGTAGACGGTGTTCGGCTCGCGGCCGATGTTCTCCATGACGTCGATCTCGCCGGCGTCGGGCCACCCGCCGCCGGTGCCGAGCATCCAGAAGGCCGGCCAGATGCCCTGACCGCGCGGGATCTTGATCCGGGCCTCGAATCGCCCGTACGTCTGGGTGAAGGTCGCCGCCGTCAGCAACCGTGCCGACGTGTACTCGCAGCGCCCGTAGTGGCACTGGTAGTTGGCGGGGTTGTCCCGGCGGGCGGTGATGACGAGGTTGCCCTGCCCGTCGTGGACGGCGTTGCTGGTGCTGTTCGTGTAGTACTGCCGCTCGTTGTTGCCCCAACCGCCGCCGCCGATGTCGAACCGCCACTTGTTCTGGTCGACGGGCGTGCCGGCGGGGGAGTTGAACTCGTCCTGCCAGCTGATCGGGCCGATGGCGGCCTCGGCCCGGTCGGGGTGCGCCGGGAAGACGAGCGCCGTCGTGGTCGCGACGAGGGCGACCGCCAGGAGTACGAGGGGGCGGAAGCGGAGGCTGGGCCGGGCTGTGAACACGGGAGGCTCCTCAGCGTGGGGGGGGTGGGGTGAAGGCGGTTTACCAGGATAGAGAGCGCTCTCTAAAGCGAAGCATGTCGATATCGGTTCTTTCTGTCAAGAGTGTTTCCAATATCACGACCGTCCGTTACCGCCCGATGCTGACCAGTGAGCGGCGGAGCGCCGATCCGGGCAGTCATCGTAAGATCGATCGATGGCTCCGAGGTGGACGGCATCGACCCGTCGAATGAGTTCGGCGCGGCCGAGGGTTACTCGATAGCTGTCGAATCGACCCTTCCTATTGCCGTGGGGCGTCCACGCGGGACAGGATGACGAGGCGTGCCGGAAACTTTCCCGTAACCTGCGCGCTGCTGGTCTCTGTCACAAGGAAGTGGGAGTCAGTCATGAGCGAGGCGTCGACGGCGCTGGGTGTGCGCCTCTACCCGGATCTGGTCGAGCGGGGTGGCCTGGCCCCCGCGCTCATCGAAACCGCTGCCCATCACGGGCTCGACGTCGGCCGGGTGACCGCGCCGGAGCAGGGGCGGGCCCGGTTCACCTGCGCCGAGCTGCACTCCGACGAGGGCGTGGTCTGCGTGGGCCTGGGCTCACAGGCCCGATACTTCATGATCGACATTCGTGTCTCGGGAGAGGTTCTCGCGCGCGGTGACGTCATGGACCTGGCGCAGGTCGCCCAGGTGGCCGCGGCCTGGCGGGCCGGCCTGACAGTCGCCGAGCTGACCGCCCGGTTCCCGTTCATGGAGGAGATCAAGCACCGCTCGGCACCGGTGGCCCAGGTCAGCTAACCGGCGCGGTCAGGCAGGTCATCAGCAGCGCAACCGAGGCGGCAGCGCTGACTCGGCACCGACGCCCCGGTTGAGGTAGGTCGACTGGGCGAAGGCGACGAAGCGTTCCGCGTCGGTCGCCGTGGAGGCCAGTCCGAACGAGACACGGACCGCGCCACCCGTCGGCAGGCGTAGCGCCGCCAGATACGTGTCGATCGTGTCGACCGACGCCAACAGTCGCTGCCGGGTCGACCTCCGGCTGATCCCGAACGCGCCCTCGCCCGCGCCCGGGTTGCAGAAACAACCGGTACGCAGGGAGAAGCCGGCCGCCGCCGCCTCCCGCGCGACGAGCCGTTCGTCGACAAGCGTGCCGTCCGGGTGGCGGAGGTTGAACGTCACAGTGCCACCGCGCCCCGCCCCCGTTGTCGGCCCGTACACCTGGACCAGCGGCCCGCCGGTGTCGTGCCGCAGGGTGGTCAGCCGCTCCAGCAGCCATTCGGTGAGCAGGCCAACCCGGGAGTGTACGAGGTCCACGCCGATCGAATCGAGCCAGCGCAACCCGACCTCCACGTCCGGGATGCTCAGGAAGTTGAGCGTGCCGTCCTCGAACGCCGACTCGTCGTCCATCGGCCGGTGCCAGTCGCCCTGCACGCTGACAGCGCGGATCGTGCCGCCGGCGAACCACGGACGGCGCAACCGGGCCAGCGCCGTACGGCGGGCCAGCAGCGCGCCGACCCCGGTGGGGTAACCGAAGAGCTTGTACCAGCTCAGACACACGAAATCCGGCCGGACGACGCTGAGGTCCAGCCGGTTCGTCGGCGCGAAGGCGGCCGCGTCGAGCAACACGTCATAGCCCTGCTGGTGGGCCAGCTCCACCCAGCCGAGCGGGTGCTGCACCCCGGAGAAGTTGCTCTGCGCCGGATAGGCGAACAACCCGCGACGACCGGCCCGATCCCACCGACGGGCCAGGCTGCCCCGGCCGGCGCCGAGCGCCGCGACCAGGTCCGACTCGGCGACCCGCAGCTCCGGCCCACTCAGCGGCACGTAGCGTACGGAGGCGCGGGCCGACCGGGCGTACTCGCGGATGCCGTTTACCGAGTTGTGGTTGTCCCAGGTCAGCACCAGCGGCGCAGCCCGGCCGAAGTCGTACGCCTCCCGACCAGCCGGCAGGCGCCACTGGCGTTCGGGGTGAAGACGACCGCGTACTCGGCCGGGTCGGCGCGGAAGAAGTCGAGCACCGCGCGTCGCGCCGACTCCACAAGCGAACTCGCCGCCGCACTCGTGGGGTTCTCCGAGTGGGGGTTGCTGTACAGCCCGGCGAGCAGCCGATCGTGATGGGCGCGAACCTGGGCCTGGGCCGCCACCCCGGACCCTGCGTAGTCGAGGTACACCTGCCCGCCGGCGTCCAGGTGCCGGTACTCGGTGGCGCGCAGCTCGTCGATCCGGCCCGTGGCGGCGTACCCCGGCAGCGATGTCGGGGAGGCGTGCGGGATCGAGTCAGGACGCACGACGGAACTCTCGTCGGACCAGGACCGCCCAGGCCGCGCCCAGGAAGAGCAGCACGAAACCGCCGAGCACCAGCCAGTCGACCCACACCGGCCGGGAGAAGCTGTCGCCGTACGTGGCCAGCAGCGGCGGGCCGAGCGGGGAGCCGCCGTCGCGCCAGAGCCGCTCCACCCCGGCGGTGTGCCCCAAGCCCTCGAACGCCCACCGGTTCGACATGGCGTAGCTGATCCACTGACCGCCGACCGCCATGGCCGGCACCGGCAGGATCGCGCCCACGAACAGCACCTGGGGGAAGCACAGCATTGGCAGCATGAGCGTCGCCTGGGCCGCATCGGACACGGCCGCCGAGCACAGCAGACCGAGGGCGAGCGCCGCCGCCGAGGAGAGCAGCAGGGTCACGTACAGGGCCGCGAACTGGGCGCCGTCGGTCGGCGGCAGCCGGTCCATGCCGCGCAGCACCCCGAGCAGGGCCAGGTCCACCAGGGCCAGCAGCGGCAGCAGCACCGCCACCTTGGCCATCAGGTACGGGGCCAGCCGGACACCGGCCAGCCGCTCCCGGCGCAGGATCGGTAGCTCGGTGCAGATCTGGAGGAGCCCGTAGGTCAGCCCGAAGAAGAAGCCACCGAAAGCGATCCAGAACAGGATCATCACGGTCACCGTCGGGCTGGGGCTGCTCGGCTCGAACGCCCCCGGACGGAACAGCAACGCGAACATGCCGAGCACCATCACCGGCGAGCCGAGCAGGATCGCCAGGGTCAGCCGGTTGCGGAGAACGATCTCCGCGTTGCGCGCCGTGAGGACCGCCCACTGCCGCAGCCGGCCGACAGACCGCGGCGGCGTCGCGGCGACGTCACCGTCGTCGGTGGGCGACTGCTCTGTGTCGCGTTGCTCGGTGTCGCGTTGCTCGGTGTCGCGTTGCTCGGCGAATCGATCGGGCCACTCGGCGGGTCGCGTCGCTTCGTCGAGCCGGAGGTGCACCTCGACGAGGGACCGCAGGCCGAAGAACTCCCGGGCGGCGGCCGGGGTGCCGGTGAACGCCAGGCGGCCCTGACGGGTCAGCACGACGACCCGGTCGCAATGGTCCACGTCGGTGACCTGGTGGGTGGTCAGCACGACTGTGGCTCCCGTGTCGGCGAGCGCGCGGAGCACCCGGAGCAGCTCCACGGCGATCGCCGGGTCCAACCCGGAGGTGGGCTCGTCCAGGAAGAA
Source organism: Micromonospora ureilytica (assembly GCF_015751765.1). Taxonomy (NCBI): domain Bacteria; kingdom Bacillati; phylum Actinomycetota; class Actinomycetes; order Micromonosporales; family Micromonosporaceae; genus Micromonospora; species Micromonospora ureilytica. The sequence continues at coordinate 3,456,393 of NZ_JADOTX010000001.1, read as the reverse complement.
CACGCCGGGCCGGGTGAGCAGCTCGACGGCGATGCTGGCGCGCTTGCGTTCACCGCCGCTGAGCAGGCCGACCGGCGTGGCGGCCCGGTCGGTGAGTCGCAGCCCGGCGAGCACCTCGGCGACCCGGTCGCTGATCTCGGCCGGCCCGGTGCTGGAGGGCAGGCGCAGTCGGGCGGCGTACCGCAGGGTGCGGGCCAGGGGCAGCTCGCGGTGGATGATGTCGTCCTGCGGAACGACACCGATGCCGCCGGCCGCGGCCGTGCCGTCGTACGTCACGGTGCCCGCCGCCGGTCGCCGCACCCCGGCGAGGATCTCCAGCAGGGTGGTCTTACCGGCGCCGCTGGCACCGACGATCGCGACCAGCTCGCCCGGCGCGATGCTCAGGGAGATGTCGGTCAGGATCTGGCGACCGCTCCGGACGCTCTGGCCCAGCCCCTGAGCGGCGATGCCGACACCGGCGCGCGGGGGAGACGTGGTCTGCTCGGTCGTCATGTCGAGTGCTCGATCCGGTCGGTGCGGGGTCCGCCTGAATATCGTGCCTCGCCGATGTTACTGAGCGGCCGGCGTCTCGGCTGGGTGTGCAACGCCAGGGTCGCCCCGTAGGACGCGCCGACGAGATGGACCGGTCGGCCCGAGGGTCGGCGGGCCGCCTCGATGACCGCGACCAGATCGGCGGTCTCGTCCCGGAGGGACTTGGTGCCGGCCGGGCAGGCGTGCCGGGCAGGCATGAACGGCCCAGTCGGGGGAAGACCGGCCGTTCCACAGCCGAACGGGAGAGTCGGATGAGAGCCGTCGTCTACGAGGACGTCCGGACGGTCGCGGTGCGGGAGGTGCCCGACGCGACGCTGGAGGCGGAGACCGACGCGCTCGTGCGGATCACCTCCACCGCCCTGTGCGGCACCGACCTGCACATGTACGACGGACGGACCAGCGCCGAGCCCGGCCTGGTGCTCGGTCACGAACCGTTGGGTGTGGTGCAGGAGGTGGGTGCCGCGGTGCAGACCGTCCGGCCGGGCACGCGGGTGGTGATCCCCACGCACCTGTTCTGCGGCACGTGTGTGATGTGCGCTCGCGGGCTCTCGGCGGCCTGTCTGCGGGCCCGGGCCGAGGGGCCGGGCGCGGCGTACGGGTACGCAGGGATGGGTCCGTACCGGGGTGCGCAGGCCGACCTGCTGCGCGTGCCGTGGGCCGACGCCAACTGCGTCCCCCTGCCCGGCGAGCCGGGGGACGCCTCCGAGGACGACTTCGTGCTGCTCGCCGACGCGTTCGTCACCGGGTGGCACGCCGCCGCCACCCTCGCCGAGGTCGGGCCCGGTGACACCGTGGCGGTGTTCGGCGCCGGCGCCGTCGGGCTACTCGGCGCCTACTCGGCGCTGCTTCGAGGGGCCCGCGTCGTGTACTCCGTCGACGGCGTCGACGCCCGGCTCGACAAGGCCGGCGAGATGGGCGCGGTGCCGATCGACTTTCGCCGGGGCGACCCGGTCGAGCAGATTCGCGCCGACCGGGCCCGGGCCGGGCTGCCGCTGGGCGAGGAGAAACTGGGCGGGGTCGACAAGGTCATCGACGCGGTCGGGTTCCAGGCCCGCGACCGGGAGCACCCTGACCGGGAGCGTCCGAACCAGGTCATCGCCGACGCGGCCCGGCTGGTCAACGCCGCCGGCGCGATCGCGGTCGCGGGTGTGTACCCGGACCGGGACCCCCACCCCGGCCCTGGCGCGGACGGCCACGAGGACCTGGTCGCGCCCTGGGGAGCGTTGTTCAGCAAAGGGGTCGCCGTCCGGTTCGGCCGCACTCACGATCGCCGCTACACGGTCCTGCTGCGGGACCTGGTCGTCGCGGGCCGAGCACGGCCCAGCGTGATCGTCACCCACCACGGCGCCCTCGCCGACGCCCCGGACCTGTATCGCCACTTCGACCGGCGGGAGCACGGCGTGATCAAGGCGGTGCTGCGCCCGAGCTGACCGGTGCGGCCCCGGTGCGGCGTGCCGTTCCGAACTGCGCTTAACGGACGTTAGGGCACTGATCTGTCGTCCGGTGACCGCCATTCCGAAATGACGATTGCCGATGCGTCCGGCCGGCAGAGGCGTGGGTCACATCAGGTGCCCGAGGCCCACCGTGTGCCTCGCGCACGCCGCTGCGGCCGGTGCCCGATCACCATCGTTCGATGGCCTGACGTGTGCGCTGCGTTACCGGGTGCACCCTCCCCGGCGTGTCTTGCCTGGTGGGAAAGCTGCGGGAATGGCCGGGGTCGATTGGCGCGTTGTCGCAGGTGGGCATGGGTGCTGCGGTCGGACCGGGAGGCCGGGAGGGGCTGCGGTGGCCACCGTGACGGGCGAACACTGTGCGACATCTATATTGCCGGATTGTTACCTTTTCAACAGTCCCTCGCCTTGCGGATGGCCCTACGGCCGCAATACGTTGCCGTCAACAACAAAACCAAGTGAAGGTTCAACCTTCCGGAGGCAACCGATGACGTTGGCGAGGTGGTACGAGCGATGAGCGACGTGCCCATCCTCCTTGAGATGCGTTCCATCACCAAGGAGTTCCCCGGAGTCAAGGCCCTCTCCGACGTCAACCTGGTGGTTCGCGCCGGCGAGATCCATGCCATCTGCGGCGAGAACGGCGCGGGCAAGTCCACCCTGATGAAGGTGCTCAGCGGGGTGTACCCGCACGGCACCTACGACGGCAAGATCGTCTACCAGGGGTCGGAGACCAAGTTCTCCGACATCCGGGCGAGCGAGAACGCCGGCATCGTGATCATCCACCAGGAGCTCGCGCTCATTCCAGGGATGTCGATCGCCGAGAACATCTTCCTCGGCAACGAACCGCGCAAGCGGGGCGCGATCGACTGGAAGGCCGCGAACCGGATGGCGCTGGACCTGATGGCCCGGGTCGGTCTGGAAGAGGACCCGGACACCCTGATCAAGGACATCGGGGTCGGCAAGCAGCAGCTCGTGGAGATCGCCAAGGCGTTCGCCAAGGACGTGAAGCTGCTCATCCTCGACGAGCCCACCGCGGCGCTGAACGAGGCCGACTCCAAGCACCTGCTGGACCTGCTGCGCGGGTTCCGCTCCCGTGGCATCACCTCGATCATGATCTCGCACAAGCTCAACGAGATCGAGGCGATCGCCGACCAGATCACCATCCTGCGCGACGGCCGGACCGTGGAGACCCTCGACGTCAAGGCGGACGGGGTCGACGAGGACCGGATCGTGCGGGGCATGGTCGGCCGTGAGCTGAGCAGCCGGTTCCCGGACCACACGCCGAAGATCGGTGACGTCTTCTTCGAGGTCCGCAACTGGAACGTCCGGCACCCGATCTCCGCCGAGCGGCAGGTCTGCAAGAACGAGAGCTTCGTGGTGCGCCGCGGCGAGATCGTCGGCTTCGCCGGTCTCATGGGCGCGGGCCGTACCGAACTCGCGATGAGTGTCTTCGGCCGCTCCTACGGGGTGTACGAGTCGGGCACGATCATCAAGGACGGCAAGGAGATCGTCCTGAAGTCGGTGGCGGATGCCATCGACAACGGCCTCGCCTACGTCAGCGAGGACCGCAAGGCGATCGGCCTCAACCTGCTCGACGACATCAAGACGTCGACGGTGGCCGCCAAGCTGTCCAAGATTCGGCACCACGGCGTCCTGAACGAGGTCGAGGAATACCAGGCGGCTGAGTCGTACCGCAAGGAGTTGCGGACCAAGGCCCCGACGGTCGACGAGAGCGTCTCCAAGCTCTCCGGCGGCAACCAGCAGAAGGTCGTCCTGGCCAAGTGGATGTTCACCGACCCCGACCTGCTGATCCTCGACGAGCCGACGCGCGGCATCGACGTGGGTGCCAAGTACGAGATCTACGGCATCATCCAGCGGCTCGCCGACCAGGGGAAGGGCGTCATCGTCATCTCCTCGGAGCTGCCTGAGCTGATCGGGCTGTGCGACCGCATCTACACCGTGTTCGAAGGCGCCATCACGGGCGAGATCGCCCGGGCGGACGCCACCCCGGAAACCCTCATGAAGCAGATGACCTCGACGAAGAAGATGGCCACACGATGAGCCGATTGAAGGACCTTCAGAAGAACCTGTTCGGAGGCACCACCTCCAACGCTCGCCAGTTCGGAATGATCTTCACTCTGGTGGCGATCGTCGTCCTGTTCCAGATCCTGACCGACGGCCTCACCCTGCGGTCGGACAACCTGATCGCGCTGTTCCAGCAGAACTCGTACATTCTGATTCTGGCCATCGGCATGCTCATGGTGATCGTGGCCGGGCACATCGACCTCTCGGTCGGCTCGGTCGCCGCCTTCGCCGGCATCCTGGTCGCCAAGTCGATGACCGAGTGGGACCTTCCCTGGCCCGCTGCCATCGTGTTCGGCCTCGCCATCGGCGCGGTGATCGGCGCCTGGCAGGGCTTCTGGGTGGCCTACATCGGGGTGCCGGCGTTCATCGTCACCCTGGCGGGCATGCTGCTCTTCCGGGGCGGCAACCAGTTCATCGGTAACGCGAGCACCGTCCCGGTGCCGGAGGGCTTCCGGGAGATCGGCTCCGGCTTCCTGCCCGAGTTCGGTCCGAACACCGGCTACAACAACGCCACGCTGCTGCTCGGCCTGGCCGCGGCGTTGGCGGTGGTGTGGCGCGAGATCCAGGCCCGCAAGACCCGACGGGCCATGGACGCCGACCCGGCGCCCATGTGGATCTCCATCCTGCGGATGGCCATCATGGTCGGCGTCATCGCCTTCGCGGCGCTGCGCTTCGCCAGCGGTCGCGTCGGCACCAGCTTCCCGATCTCCGGCATCATCCTGCTGGTCCTGGTCATCGCGTACTCCTTCTACACCCGCAACACGGCCGGTGGCCGGCACATCTACGCGGTGGGCGGCAACTCCCGGGCGGCCGAGCTGTCCGGTGTGAAGCTCAAGCGGGTCAACTTCTTCGTCATGATGAACATGTCCGTCCTGGCCGCGCTGGCCGGCATGATCTTCGTGGCCCGTTCGGCGGCCTCCGGACCGCAGGACGGCAACGGCTGGGAGCTGGACGCCATCGCCGCAGTCTTCATCGGTGGCGCGGCCGTCGCCGGCGGTATCGGCACCATCAGCGGATCCATCGTCGGTGGTCTGGTCATGGCCGTGCTCAACAACGGCCTCCAGCTGATGGGTGTCGGCACCGACCGCGTCCAGATCATCAAGGGTCTGGTCCTGTTGCTGGCCGTCGCGATCGACGTCTACAACAAGAGCCAGGGGCGCTTCTCCATCATCGGGAGCCTGATGCGGCCCTTCCGCCGCGAGGACTCCGCCCCACCCGCCTCACCGCCGGACGCGGAGCGCGAGCCCGCCAAGGCAGCGGTGTCCGGCTGACGGCCACCGACCTCTCTACCCGCCTCACCATCTAGAAAGGCAAGTCCTCACCATGCGTAAATTCTTCGGCACGTCGGTGGTGGCCATCAGCGCCGCCGCCATGCTGGCCCTCGCCGGCTGCGGCTCCGGCCGCGACGGCGACAGCGGCTCCGGCGGCGAGGCCGCCAAGGGCTTCGCGGCGAACTCGCTGATCGGTGTCGCCCTCCCGGCCAAGACCTCGGAGAACTGGGTCCTCGCTGGCGACCTGTTCAGCAACGGCCTCAAGGAGGCCGGCTTCCAGGGTGACGTGCAGTACGCCGGCGCGTCGACCACTGTCGCCGACCAGCAGGCCCAGATCACCGCCATGGTCACCAAGGGTGCCAAGGTCATCGTCATCGGCGCGACCGACGCCGCGCAGCTGTCGACCCAGGTCGCGGCGGCCCACACGGCCGGCGTGAAGGTCATCGCCTACGACCGGCTCATCACGAACACCCCGGACCTCGACTACTACGTCGCCTTCGACAACTTCAAGGTCGGCCAGCTCCAGGGCCAGGCCCTGCTGGACGGCATGAAGGCCAAGAAGCCGAACGGCCCGTACAACATCGAGCTGTTCTCCGGCTCGCCGGACGACAACAACGCCGGTGTCTTCTTCAACGGTGCGATGGACGTGCTCAAGCCGGAGATCGACAAGGGCAACGTGGTCGTCGCCTCGGGTCAGAAGGATGTCAAGCAGACCGCCATCCAGGGCTGGAAGGCCGAGGGTGCGCAGGCCCGCATGGACCAGCTGCTGACCTCGACCTACGGCAACAAGGAGCTGGACGGCGTCCTCTCCCCGAACGACACGCTGGCCCGCGCCATCCTGACCTCGGTCAAGGGTGCTGGCAAGCCGACCCCGATCGTCACCGGTCAGGACTCCGAGGTTGAGTCGGTCAAGTCGATCGTCAAGGGCGAGCAGTACATGACGATCAACAAGGACACCCGCAACCTGGTGAAGGAGACCATCAACATGGTCAAGGCTCTCCAGGCCGGCGACAAGCCGCAGGTGAACGACACCAAGTCCTACAACAACGGCAGCAAGGTCGTCGACACGTACCTGCTCCCGCCGGTCGCCGTCACCAAGGCGAACGCGGCTGAGGCGTACGCCACCGACCCGAAGCTCGCGCCGCTCACCAAGTAATTACCGCACGCCAGGTAGTAACGCCGATGGGTCCCGGGTCTCCTCTACCGGGACCCATCGTCGTCCCTGCGCCCCCGCACCAACCGGCCTCGACCCGGAAGGAGGTCTGACCGTGGCGACACCAGTACGGGCCAGGCCAGCCGGCGTCGGCCGCAACGCCGAGTCCCCGCTGCCGTCGGTCCCCGGCGCCAGTCAGGAGGAGATCCGGCGGCAGAACCTCGGCGCTGTGCTGCGCTACGTCCACCTGCACGGACCAACGTCCCGCGCCGAGCTGACCAGCCGGCTCGGCCTCAACCGAAGCACCATCGGCGCCCTCGCGGCCGACCTGGTCACCAGCGGCCTGGTCACCGAGGAGGCCCCGACCACCACCCGCCGCGCCGGGCGCCCCTCACTTGTGGTCAGTCCCCGCTCCGACCGGGTCTACGCACACGCGTTGAGCATCGACGCGGACCGGCTGCGTGCCGCCCGGGTCGGCCTCGGCGGGCAGATCCTCGATCTACGGGAGATCCCCCGACCCAGCGGCATGTCGGCGCTCGACGCCGTGCGGCCCCTCGCCGACCTGGTCCGCGACATGGAACGCTCCGTGGCCGGCGACGCGCTGCTGGTCGGTGGCGCCGCCGCGGTCACCGACACCACCCGCGACCCGGACGGCAGGATCCGGATCGCCAGCATCGACGAGACGCTCGGCGCCGCCCTGGAGGCGGAGTTCAGCGCCGGCCCCGGTTTCGTGGCCGGTGACCTGGCCGACATCGCCGGCCTGGCCGAGCACGTCCGGGGCGTCGCGGCCGGCATCGACGATGTCATCTACCTGCACGGGGACCTGGGCATCAGCGCCGGCATCATCGTCGGTGGCCGCCTGGTGATCGGCCACCGGGGTCACAGCGGCAAGGTCGGCCACATGGTCGTGAACCCCAACGGCCTGCCCTGTGGCTGCGGCTCACGCGGCTGCTGGGAGACCGAGATCTCCGAAGCCGCGCTGTTGCGGCACGCCGGCCGTGACCCGAGCGACCGCGCGGCGGTGGCCGAGGTGCTGCGCGCGGCGGCGGACGGCGACCCCACCGCCCGCGCGGCCGTCGAGCAGGTGGCGGACTGGCTCGGCTTCGGCGTGGCGAACCTGGTCAACGTGGTCAATCCGGACGCCGTGGTGTTCGGTGGCTCGCTGCGCGACATCTTCACCGCCGGTGCGGACGTGGTCCGGGACCGGCTGGACACCATGCCACTGCCCGCCTCCCGCGAGCACCTGCGGTTGCGCGCGGCGGCACTCGGCCGCGACGCGGTCCTGATCGGTGCCGCCGAGTTGGCGTTCGACAAACTGCTGGCCGATCCGCTGAACGTCGGCGTCGCGGGCCAGGTCGGGCCCGCACACTCGGCGTAGCCGTCACGGTCGGCACTTCCATGGCCCCGCCTTCAGTCGGTCAATCCTTGGCGTATCCACTACCGTACGTTGTACGGTAGTGCTCGTTGTCGGTCGGACGAGGGGAACGCTGTGGCGACGAGTGGGAACGCGATAGTGGCCGAAGGGCTGCGCAAGCGGTATCGGGACCGGTACGCGCTGGACGGTTTCGACCTGCGGGTGCCGCAGGGAACTGTGTGCGGCCTGCTCGGCCCAAACGGGGCCGGCAAGACCACAGCGGTACGAATCCTGTCCACCCTGCTCCGGCTCGACGAGGGTCGTGCCGAGGTGGCCGGCTTCGACGTGACCCGTCAGCCCGACCAGGTGCGCTACCGAATCGGGCTGGTGGGGCAGCATCCCGCGCTGGACGAGGCACTCAGCGGCCGGCAGAACCTGGTGCTCTTCGGCCGGCTGTTCCACCTGGGTCGCCGCCGGGCCCGGCAGCGGGCGGTCGAGCTGCTGGAACGCTTCGGTCTCGCCGACGCCGCCGAGCAGCCGGTCAGCACGTACTCCGGGGGCATGCGCCGTCGGCTCGACCTGGCGGCCGGCATGATCCTGGCCCCCTCGGTCCTCTTCCTCGACGAGCCCACCACCGGGCTGGATCCGCGTGGGCGCAACGAGGTGTGGGAGTCGGTCCGGGAGCTGGTGCGCGCCGGCACCACGGTGCTGCTCACCACCCAGCAGCTGGATGAGGCCGACCAGCTCGCCGACCGGATCTCGGTGGTCGAGGCCGGCCGGGTCATCGCCGAGGGGACCCCGGACGACCTCAAGACCCGACTCGGCGGCGACCGGATCGAGGTCGTCGTCGCGGCACCGGCCGACCTTGCCGCCGCCGTCGCCCAGGTACGCCAGGCAGCCGACGACGAACCGACGGTCGACGTGGACCGGCGGATGGTGAGCGTCCGAGTCGGTCATCAGGCCGGCGCGCTCGTCGACGTGCTGCGGGCGCTCGACGCGGTGAACGTCGCGGTGGCGGACGTCGCGCTGCGCCGCCCCACCCTGGACGACGTGTTCCTGCACCTCACCGGGGACCGGGCGCCGACCGCCGAGGTGGCGGCATGAGCGCGGTGAGCATGCCGGCCCCGGCGGTGGATCTGACGCCCGGACGGCCCACCCTCCTGGCCGACAGCAGCGCGCTGATCTGGCGCGCCCTGGCCCGGTGGCGACGCGATCCCGGTCCGCTGATCGCCTCGCTCGGCTTCAACATCCTGATCGTGCTGATGTTCGCCTACCTGTTCGGTGGCGCGTTGCAGGTGCCCGGCGGCGGCAGTTACCGGGAGTTCCTGATGCCCGGCATGTTCGTGATGACCATGGTCTTCGGCATCAGCCTCACCACGATCGCCGTTGCCGAGGACCTGGAGCGCGGGGTGACCGACCGGCTCCGATCGATGCCCGTCTCGCCGCTGGCACCGCTGGCGGCCCGGGCGGTGGCCGACATGCTGTTCGCGCTGGTCACCCTCGGAGTCCTGCTGCTGACCGGTCTCGCGATCGGCTGGCGGGCGCACGGCGGGGCGGCTGCCACACTGGCGGCGGTGGGCTTGATCCTGCTGCTGCGCTTCGCCCTGATCTGGGTCGGCATCTTCCTCGGGTTGGTCGCCCGTGGGCAGACGGCCGTGGTGGCAGTACAGACCCTGGAGTTCCCGCTCGGCTTCCTCTCCAACGCGTTCGTCGCACCGTCCACCATGCCCGCCTGGCTCGGTGCGGTGGCCGCGTGGAACCCGCTGTCGGCGACCGTCGGCGCCACCCGCGAGCTGTTCGGCAACCCCGGTTGGGGTGGTGACTCCTGGGCGGCGCAGCACTACCCGTGGCTGGCAGTGCTCTGGCCGCTCGTACTGGTCGCGGTCTTCCTGCCGCTCTCGGTCGCCCGCTACCGGCGGCTGGCCGGCTGAGCCCCAGCCCGGATGGCGATCCAACTCTCTGGGTCCGCTCGTTGTCGGTGGTCGCCGTTAGGCTCGCCGCCGTGGGTGTGCACCGACTCGATCGGGCCCAGGCGCGGCGGATCGCCATCCGGGCCCAGCTGCTGGCCGCTCCGCGTCCGACCGACCTCCTGACCGTGGTCCGCCAGCTGACCCTGGTGCAGATCGACCCGACCGCCGCCGTCGCCCCCAGCGCCGACCTCGTCTGCTGGAGCCGGCTCGGCTCGTCGTACCAGCCCCTGCACCTGCGGGAGGCCCTCGAACGGCACCGGACGCTCTTCGAGCACCAGGCGATGGTGCGACCGATGGACGACCTGGGGCTCTTCCTCGCGGCGATGGCGGCGTCGCCCGGTCACGAGCGCCACAGCGAGTGGCTGCGCGCCAACGACTCGTTCCGGCGGGACGTGCTCGACCTGCTGGGCCGCTCCGGTCCGCTGCTCTCCCGCGACATCCCGGACACGAGCGCCGTGCCGTGGCCGTCGTCGGGCTGGACCAACAACCGCAACGTCACCCAGATGCTGGAGTTCCTGGTCCTGCGCGGCGAGGTCGCGATCGCCGGCCGTCAGGGCCGACAGCGGCTCTGGGACGTGGCCGAGCGGGTCTACCCGGCCGGCACACCCGTCGTCGAGCTGGAGCAGGCGCGCCGACTCCGCAACGAGCGACGGCTGCGGGCGCTGGGCATCGCTCGGGCGAAGGCGGTGGTCGTGCCCGGCGAGCCCGCCGACGTCGGCGACGTCGGCGAGCCGGCCGTGATCGAGGGCGTCGCGGGGGAGTGGCGGGTGGACCCGGCCGCGCTCGGGCAGCCCTTCACTGGGCGTACGGCGCTGCTGTCGCCGTTCGACCGGCTGGTGCACGACCGGGTCCGCCTCGCGGACCTTTTCGAGTACGAGTACGTGCTGGAGATGTACAAGCCCAGGGTGAGCCGCCGGTGGGGCTACTTCGCGCTGCCGATCCTGCACGGTGATCGGCTGGTCGGAAAGGTGGACGCCACGGCCGAGCGTCGGCGCGGCACGCTCACCGTGCACGCCATTCACGAGGATGTGCCCTTCACCCCGGAGGTGACCCGGGCCGTGCACGACGAGCTGCACGACCTGGCGTCCTGGCTGTCGCTGACCGTCGAGGGCCTCCGCTGACGGGTGCTCGCCGAGGCCCCCGCGCCCCGACGAGCACCCGTCGCCCAGCTAGGCGATGCGGCGGACCCGACGCACAGCCAGGTAGACCAGGAGCAGGGCGAGGGCGACGAAGATGCCCGTCTCGATGCCCTGGAAGAGCCAGAACCGGTCCGCCGGCTGGTACAGCTCCCAGTTGTACGCGCCCGGCTTGAGGCCCAGTTCGGCGCCGCAGGCACGGCCGTCCGGGCCCTTGCCACCCGGCGGGCACTGGATCCGGGTGTCCTCCGCCACCATCGCCCCGTCGGCGTTGCGGATGCCCACGGAGAGGACCCAGTCGCCTCGGTTCCCCTCCGGTATCCCGCCCCCGTCGATCGGGAATGTCTGGGTGCGGGCCGGCTGGTAGTGCGGTCGGGCCAGGACGGCGATTGCCGCCCGAACGCCGATGAACCCGGCGAGGGTGATGCCCATGGCAGGCAGCATCCGTTTCCACACGGTGCCGGCGAAGATGCCGAGCGCCACCGCGAAGAGGGTGTAACCGATCGGGACGACACCCTGCAGGTCGAAGACGATCAGACCGAACCGGCCCTCGCGCGCGGTCTGGGTGAGCGGCTCGACCCACCAGGACATGCCCAGCCCGTAGCCGACCGCGAGGACCAGCACGCCCGCGCCGACCAGGCCGAACTTCACAAGGGCCCACTGGTTCCGGCCGACACCCTGGGTCCAGACGAACCGGTGCGTGCCCTGCTCCACCTCGCGGGCGACCAGCGGGGCGCCCCAGAACAGACCGACAAGCACCGGCAGGGTGATCAGGAGTACGGCCAGCAGGTTGAGGTTGCCGTACTGGTTGGTGAAGCGGTGGAAGCCCGCATCGCACGTCTCGCGGGTCGTCTGCGCCACATCGGCACGGGCGAGCTGGTTGACGCAGTCCGTCAGCCCGAGGTCGGCGAAGGTGTTCCGCATCGACAAACCGATCGGCACCAGCACGGCGGCCAGCACCGCGAACCCCAGCAGGGTGTAGAGCGCCTGCTTGCGGTGTTGCCGCCAGGTCAACCAGATCATGCCGCTACCCCCCACTCGCTGTGATTGGTCTTCGTGGTGCCGTCGGCCAGATAGGCCAGCACGACGTCCTCCAGGCTGACCTCGCGGACCGTCCAGGCCGGATCGGTGACCGGCCCGTCGGTGCGGACCAGCAACGTGGACTGCCGATCGGTGTGGCTGGTCCGGACCACTGCGGCGACGCCCCCGATTGCGCCGCCGTCGTGGCGCGGCCCGACGAGTTGCCGGTGCTCGGCGACCAGGTCGTCGACCGCGCCGGTGAGCTGCACCTGGGAGGCGTTGAGCACGATCAGGTAGTCGCAGACCCGTTCCAGGTCGGCCAGCAGGTGCGAGGAGAGCAGGACTGTGGTGCCTGACTCCGCGACGCTGCCCATCAACGACTGGAGGAACTCCCGGCGAGCCAGGGGGTCGAGGCTGGCGACCGGTTCGTCGAGCAGCAGCAGCCGCGGCTGCTTCGCCAGTGCCAGGGCAAGCGCCACCTGGGCCCGTTGACCACCGGAGAGCTTGCCGACCGGCTTGTCCGGCGGGATGCCGAGCTGCGCCAGCCGCTGGCGGGCCAACGCCGCGTCCCACCGCTTGTTCAGCTTGCCGCCGGCGACGACCAATTCGGACGCCGTGAAGTCCCGGTACAGCGGGGTGTCCTGGGCGACGAAGCCGATGTCGGCCAGGCCCTCCGTGTCACCGTAGGGGGACCGGCCGAACACCCGGACCGTGCCCGCGTCGGGCTTGAGCAGCCCGACGGCCAGGTGCAACAGCGTGCTCTTGCCCGCGCCGTTCGGCCCGACCAACGCGGCGATCCGGCCGGCCGGCAGATGCAGCGAGCAGTCCCGTAACGCCCAGGTGCTGCCGTACCGCTTGCCGAGCCGGTCTGCTTCCAAGACCATGTCCATCCGTTGTCCTCTCGTTCCGCTCATGCGTGCTCCTTGTGCGGGGCGTCGTCGGTGAGGGTGGCGCGCAGCGTCGTCTCCACCAGGGCGATGACGTCCTCGGCCGTGAGGCCGGCAGCTTGCGCCCGGTGCAGCCAGGCGACCAGGTCGTCGCGTAGCTCAGCCTGGTTGGGCAGGGACGCGCCGGCCAGGGTGCGCTGGACGAACGTGCCCACCCCGGGTCGGCCGCCGACCAGACCCTCGATCTCCAACTCCCGGTACGCCTTCAGCACCGTGTTCGGGTTGATCGCCAGGGATTGCGCGACGTCCCGGACCTTCGGCAACTGGTCGCCCGGTGTCAGCAGGCCAACCCGCAGCGCCTGTTTCACCTGCTGCACGAGCTGCATGTAGGTGTTCACCTTCGACCGGCTGTCCAGTACGAACTCGATCACTCCCGATGATCCTTCCTGTTGTCCTACGACAGTAGGACTAATAGACAGCTTCATCGGTGACCCACCGGCTGTCAAGTCCGTCTTGTTCGATGCGCCGCGTCCTGTCCGGCGCGGCGGCCCGACCCCGGTGGCACCGGCAGGCCAGCGGTTGGCACCGACGGGTCAGCCCGATGGGAAGGGACCGGCAGCGATCCGTGGGGACGGGGAGGTGTTCGATGGTCACCAACGAACTGACGACGTCGAGGGCGACTCCACTACAGGCCGCTCGCGCCCGGGGCCGCGTACGCGGGCGGCTGATCCTGCTCGGCCCGGCGTTCGTCGCCGCGGTCGCCTACGTCGACCCCGGCAACTTCGCCACCAACTCCGCCGCCGGCGCCCGCTACGGCTACCTGCTGGTCTGGGTCGTGGTGGTGGCCAACCTGATGGCGATGTTGGTGCAGACGCTCACCGCGAAGCTGGGTCTGGCCACCGGGCGCAGCCTGCCCGAGCTGTGCCGGGAGCGCCTACCCCGGCCGGTGAACCGGATGATGTGGGTGCAGGCCGAGTTGGTCGCCATGGCCACCGACCTGGCTGAGGTGATCGGTGGCGCGGTTGCCCTTTACCTGCTCTTCGGCATCCCCCTGCTGCCCGGCGGGATCATCATCGGCACGGCCTCGTTCGCGGTGCTCGCGTTGCGCTCGCGCGGCTACCGTGCCTTCGAGGTCGCCATCGCCGTCCTGCTCGGTGTGATCGTGCTGGCCTTCGCCGCCAACCTGCTCGCCTCCGGCTCCGACCCCGCCTCGGCGATGGCCGGTCTGGTGCCGCGCCTGCAGGGCACGGACAGCGTGCTGCTGGCCGCCGGCATCCTCGGCGCGACAGTCATGCCGCACGTCATCTACGTGCACTCCGCGCTCACCCGTGACCGCATTCCCGCCGCCGACGACACCGAGCGCCGGATCCTGTTCCGCGGCCAGCGCACCGATGTGCTGCTCGCCCTGAGCGCGGCCGGCGCGGTCAACCTCGCCATGCTGCTGATCGCCGCGTCCAGCTTCCGGGGCGGCGGGCCGGGCGGTGCGGACAGCCTGGAGGGGGTGCACGCCGGGCTCGGCCAGACCATCGGCACCGCCGCCGCGTTCGGGTTCGCCGTCGCCCTGCTGGTCTCGGGGCTCGCCTCCACGAGCGTGGGCACCTACGCCGGAGAGGTGATCATGCAGGGCTTCCTGCGGCGGCGGGTTCCGCTGCTGCTGCGTCGGCTGGTCACCCTGCTACCCGCGTTGGCAGTGCTCGCCATCGGCCTCGACCCGACCCGGGCGCTGGTGCTGTCCCAGGTCATCCTCAGCTTCGGCATCCCGTTCGCGCTGATCCCGGTGGTCGCCTTCACCCGCCGCCGCGACCTGATGGGCAACCTGGTCAACCACCCGCTCACCACGGCCGCCGCGTGCCTGGTGGCCGTGCTGGTGGTCGCGCTCAACGCGTTCCTCCTCTGGCAGGTCGTCGCCGGCTGAGCCGGCTGGTCAGCGTCGCCGGCTGAGCCGGCTGGTCAGCGTCGCCGGCTGAGCCGGCTGGTCAGCGTCGCCGGCTGAGCCGGCTGGTCAGCGTCGCCGGCTGAGCCGCGTGGGCGGGTGTGATCAGGTGCGACGTCCCTCGTCGCGGGTCGGGATTTCCTGACGCTGTTCGAGGGCGTCCGCCGGGTTGGCGTCGGCCGGCAGCGACGTCACCTCCTCGAGCGTGCCCGCCGGGAAGGCGCCCTGCTCGGCCAGGTCGGCCTCGGCCGCCTCCGGGTCCACGTCACCCGACATCCGGTCCGGCGGCCCGACGTCGAACGCGTCCTGTCGTTGCTCAAGGGCATCCGCCTCCGGAGGAGGGATCGTGCCGCCCTGTTCATCCCGGTACGTACTCATCGGAGCCTCCCACCCGGCGGGTGTCGACATGCCGCCGGGCCGCTGCCTACCCGCCACCGCCGCACTCAGGCCGCCGCGCTGGTCGAGATCTGGGCAGTTTCCGGGACAGTGCTGCCTCCGCAGCGCCTGAGGCAGCACTGTCCCGGTGGTTGCGCGGATCATGAGACGGCGGGGCAGGGGGAGCGACAGTACATCGACCGGGGGATCCGGCGCGTCCCCCCGATGACCGCCGCCGGTGGCCGGGATCGGCCAGGATGGGCGGGTGGCCGGTCACGGTCGCGACGAGGAGGATGGACGATGCGGGTAGGCGGACGGTTGACCTGGGGGCGGCGTGCTCGCGCGGGGGCGGTGCTGACCGCGTTGCTCGCGGGCGTGGTGCCGCCGGCCGTGGCGCTGGTGCCGGCCGCCGCCACGGCGGGCGCGGCGGCGGGGACGCCGGTCTGTCAGGTGCGCGACGACCGGCTCCGTGAGATCTCCGGGATGGTCGCCACCGACGACGGGTACGTGGTGATCAACGACGGGGCCGACGACGAGGCGCGCCGCCGGATTTTCTTCCTCGACCAGCGCTGTGCTGTGGTGCGAACGGTCTCCTTCCCGTCCCGCCCCCGCGACACCGAGGACCTGGCCATCGGTCGGGACGGCACCGTCTGGGTCGGCGACATCGGCGACAACGACCGCACCCGGACGACGGTCGGCGTGTGGCGGCTCGCGCCGGGGGCGAAGCAGCCGGTGCTGCACCGGATGACCTACCCGGACCGCCCGCACGACGCCGAAGCGCTGCTGCTCGACGCGTCAGGTCGGCCGCTGATCGTCACCAAGGGCGGCAGTGGCACCGTCTTCCTGTACGCGCCGAGCACCGCGCTGCGGTCGGACGCGACAACGCCGCTGACCGCGCTCGGCCAGGTGACAGTGCCGACGACCACGACCAGCAACCCGTTCTCGTTCCTGGGACGCGGGGTGATCACCGGCGCGGCGAGCGCACCGGACGGACGGCGGGTGGTGCTGCGCAGCTACGCCGACGCCTTCGAGTACGACGTGCCCGACGGCGACGTGGTCCGCGCGTTGACCACCGGCACCCCGCGGATCACCCCGTTGCCGGACGAGCCCCAGGGCGAGTCGATCACCTACAGCCGCGACGGCCGGTCGTTGCTCACCGTCTCCGAATCCGCCGGTCAAGCAGCCGGCACCCGCTCGACGATCCTGCGTTACCCGGCCACGGCCACCACGCTCACCGCGGCGCCCTCCACGGAGTCCGTCGACCCGGTGACGCCCACGTCGGTCCGTCCGGCCGCCGGGGAGGTGGGTGGTGTGGATGGGCGGACCTGGCCGCTGGCGGTCGGCGCCGGGACACTGCTGGTCCTGCTCGGGCTGGCCGGCGTGCTGTGGTGGAGGCACACCGTGCGCCGGTGACCGGTCCGGGCCTGCGGCAGGATGGGGCCATGTCCGTCCTGTCCACGTTGCGCCACCCGATCATCGCCGCTCCGATGGCCGGCGGCCCGTCCACGCCCGCGCTCGTGGCCGCCGTGTCCGCAGCGGGTGGGTTGGGCTTCCTCGCCGCCGGGATGATCGACACCGACCGGCTGGTCGCCGACGTCGCCGAGGTCCGCGCGCGTACCGATTGGCCGTTCGGTGTCAACGTCTTCCTGCCCGACCCCGGTGGCGTCGACGAGGCCGCCGTCCAGGCGTACGCCGAACGGCTCGCCCCGCAGGCCGCCCTGCGCGGGGTGCGGCTGGGCGAGCCGGTAGGAGGCGACGACGCGTACCCGGAGAAGCTGGCCGCCCTGCTCGCGGACCCGGTCCCGGTCGTGTCCTTCGTGTTCGGGCTGCCCGACCGGGCGGCGGTGACCGCCCTGCGCGAGCGGGGCACCGAGGTGTGGGCCACCGTCACCCGCCCGGACGCGGCGACCGCCGCCGCCGACCTGGGTGTGGACGCGGTGGTGGTGCAGGGCACCGAGGCCGGTGGGCATCGCGGCGGCCTACCGGACGATGACGACTACGGGCTGCTGCCGCTGCTCCGGCTGACCGCCGCCCGCTGTGACCGGCCGCTGGTGGCCGCCGGCGGCCTCGTCGACGGCCCCGCGGTGGCCGCCGTGTTGGCTGCCGGCGCCGCCGCCGCGCAACTCGGCACGGCCTTCCTGCGCTGCCCGGAGGCGGGCAGCTCGCCGATGCACCGGGCGGCGGTGGCCGGTGCCACGCCGACCGCGTTGACCCGGTCGTTCACCGGCAAGCGGGCCCGGGGTCTGGCCAACGACTTCCTGCGCCAGCACGACGCGGTGGCACCGCACGGTTACCCCCAGGTGCTACACCTGACGCGTCCACTGCTCGCCGCCGCCCGGCGCGACGGGGACGCGTCGGTGGCCAACCTGTGGGCCGGGCAGGCGCACCCGCTGGCCCGGGACCTGCCGGCCGCGCAGGTGGTCGCCGAGGTGAGTGCCGACGCGCGGGCCGCGCTGGCCACGGTGATCGAGCGGTACGGCCGCTGGGGCTGAGCAGGCCGCCGGCAACCGGCTCGGGCGGGCGGGACAGGCCCGGCGGGCAACCCGTTAGAGTCTCGCCGTGATCGAGATCGGTGCGCAGGTCGACCTGTCCCACCCGCCTGAGCGGGTCTGGCTCGCGCTGACCGATCGGGAGTTGCTCGGCCGGTGGTTCGCCGAGGCCGAGACGGTCGAGGGCGTACCGGACCGGATGCTGCTGCACACGGCAGACCTGCCCGGCTTCGAGGCAGACGTCGAGGTCGAGGTGACCGAGCGGCAGGAGCCGGACCTCCTCGTGCTGGCCTGCGACGAGGCCGGCCGGCTCAGCGAGCTGACCTGCACGGTCACCGCCACGAAGCAGGGCTGCCGGCTGGAGCTGCGGGAGGTCAGCACGCACGGGGCGTGGTCCGCCGAGCAGCACGAGCCCCGCGAGCAACAACTCCGGCAGGGGCTGACCGTGCGGCTGCCGGCCATCCTCGACTGGCTCGCCTTCCAGCAGGTCGACCTGCGCCGCGCCGACGGTGGGATGACCACGGAACTGCCGCTGATCCGCGTACGCGGCGGGGCCGGCCGCAACTCCCGTCGGCGTCGCACGCTGGTCGCCGTGGTCGCCGGGGCCGTGCTGGTGGCGGGGACGGCGGCATTTGTGACGTTGCCGCCCGACCCGAAGCCGACCGCCGCGCCCGCACCGACAACCACCGCGTCGCCGACCACGACGGCCGGCACGACCACAGTGGCAGCGCCCCCGGCGACCCAGTCGGCGCGCCCCACGCGGACCACCGCGTCGGCGACCACCCGCCCGAGCCGGACCCCGTCGGCGAAGCCCTCGCGGACGCCCTCGTCGGCCGCCCCACCCCCGCCGCCGGCACCCGTGGTGGTGGCCCGCTACGAGACCGACTCCAGCCGCCTGTTCGGCTACACCGGCGAGATCGTTGTCGACAATCCCGGCAGCGCACCGGTGGCAGACTGGGCCGTGGTGGTCACCCTCGCCGAAGGCACCACAGTCGATGACGTAGACGGCGCGAGCGGGCGACAGGACGGACGGGCGATCACCTTCACCGGAGCCGCCGTGGGGGCTGGGAAATCCCTGACGATCAGCTTCGATGTTCGCGACAGTCGGCCGAAGGCCCGGGAACCGGAGAGCTGCACGATCGGCGGGCAACCCTGCCAGGGCCTCTGACTAGGCTGCCGTCATGGCACTACTGCACAGGGCGACCCTGCGCCCCACGAAGCTGGACCTGCTGGCGACCTGGCTGCCCGACCGACAGTGGTTCGCCGGCCCGGCCGGCGTCGAGGTGGTGAGCCGAGGCGCCTACCGCTTCGACGACCCGGCCGGCGAGGTCGGCATCGAGACGATGCTGGTCAGCGCCGCCGACGGGCCGGTCCACCATGTTCCGCTCACCTACCGAGCCGCGCCCCTCGACGGTGCGGACGGCTGGCTCGTCGGCACCACCGAGCACTCGGTGCTCGGCCGGCGCTGGGTGTACGACGGCTGCGTCGACCCGGTGTACGCCGCCGCGCTCGCCCACGCGATCCTCACCGGCAGCGGCCAGGCGGAGCAGTACTTCGAGGTCGACGGCCGGCGCGAGGTGCGTGAGCCGACGGTGACGCTCGTCGTCGACCGCGCGGCCGACGCTCCCGTACCGGCCGTCGGCGCGGTGCGGCGGGTCGTCGAGGAGGACCGCACGCTCATCGACACCGGAACCGTCGAGCTGGTCGTCGTGCGTCGGCCGGGTGCCGGGGCCGACGGGTCGGCCGGCGTGACGCTGAGCGGTCGGTGGGACGGTCAGTCGACGACAGTGCCGCTGGCGTACGCCAGGACACGCTGATCTGTGCGCGGTGGGCGGCCCGACTTCTCGGGCCGCCCACCGCTCTCACCACTGCGCCGGAGGCGGGGGCGGCGACACGGGCGGCCGGTCGTCGCAGGTGATGGTGTTGGGCAGCAGCCACGGTGCGAGCCACCCGCCGCCGTTACCGCCGAGGTCGGTCACTGTGAACTCCGAACCGGCCGGGGTGAAGTGGAACGATCCGCAGTTGTTGACGCCTACCGCTCCCACGTTGCGGGCGTCCACGTTGGCGAACGAGGCGGACCCGGCCGCGCGGGCGCTGACCACCGAGGTGCCGGTGCCGTCGACCCGGACGTTCCGGAACCGCGCATCGGAGATCGAGTAGAGATCCTTCACCGGCCAGTCGCTGACCAGCATGATCGCGTTGTACGTGTTGTCCAGGTACGCGTCGCCGGTCACCTCGATGGGCGCCTCGATGCTGCGATCCAGGGCGAAGACCCAGATCGCGCCGAGCCCGATGTTCCAGTTCAGCTCGTAGGTGCCGGCGCGAGCGGTGGTGTTGTTGGTGAACCGCAGGTGCCCGGTGAACGGCTCCGCGCCGAAGCGGGCCCCGGCGTGCAGGCCGCTGCCCTCGCGTACCGGGTCGGCGACCAGGTTGTGCGAGACGGTGGTGTCGGTGCCGCCGTAGATGGCGATGCCGTTGGCCAGGGTCGGTGACTGCACTGTGTTGTGGTCGAACGTGTTCCGCGCGTTGGCCGTCTTCTCCGACCACATCGCCAGGCCGTCGTCGCCGGTGTTGCGGACGAAGTTGTGCGAGACGAGGGAGTCGGTCACGCCGGTGTGGAAGTTGAGCGCGTCGGCGATCTGGTCGACGACGATGTTGTTGGTGACGCGGACGTTGCGCATCGGGCCGTCGAACCACAGGCCCGCCTTGGTGTGGTGCAGATAGAGGCCGTCGATGGTGGAGTCGCTCATCGCCCCGCCGATCGCGTTGACCTGGTCGGTGTCGATACGCTCCCGCACGTCGCCCTCGATGGCGAAGCCGGAGAGGTGCACGTTGCGGCTGCCGCCGTCGGCGGCGTCCCGACCGTAGAACCCGACTCCGGTGTGCACGGAGCCGTCCGGCGCGGGGGTCGGCAGGGCGACCTCGCGGCCCTTGATGATGGTGTACCAGTTGCCGGCGCCCTCGATGGTCACGTCGTCGACGATGATGTGCCGGTTGACCTGGTAGGTGCCCGGCGGGACGTACACCTTGAGGTGGGCGCGCCGAGCGAAGGCGATGGCCCGGTCCAGCGCGTCGGCGGAGTCCCGCCGGCCGGTCGGGTCGGCGCCGAAGGCGAGCACGTTCGCCGCGAGCAGCCGGACGTGTGGCGGCGCGACCAACTCGGAGTCGAGCAGGTCGATGACGGTCCAGGCGGCGGCGCTGCCGGGCGGCGCGGTGAGTCGGACCTTGTCGCCGGCCCGGTAGGTACGCCCGAGCAGCAGCCGCTGCTCGTCGTAGAAGTGGGTGGGCCGGAACGGCGTGCTGATGCTCGGGTACGGCGTGGTGGCCGACGGCACGCACTGGCACTCGGTGATCCACCAGTCCGGGTGCAGCAGCCCGGCCTGCGGGTCGTTGGTGAACGGGTACTGGTTGTAGAGCCACGAGTACTGCGACGTGAGCGTCATGGTGCGCAGGTGCTTGCCGTTGACCGCGACCCGCAGCGGCGCGGTGATCCCACCACCCTGCGGCGCGTCCGGGATGCTGTACCGCACGGTGATCCCGTTCGCCGCGCTGGGCAGGACGAACTCCACGTACTCCCCGGGCGTGAGCCGGACCGCCCGGCGGCCGGAAGCCTCCGCGGGCAGCGTGTAGGCGGACCGGTCGGGCCCGATGATCTCGCCGTTGGTGCGGGCGTTCTCCGCTTCCTGCTCGAGAAAGTCGACGTCCGCGCCGCGTCCGGCGACCAGCGCCGGATCGAGGGCGGCCCGGGTGACCACCGGCTGCGCGCCGGCGGACGCCTGTGGACTGGCGGCGGCCACTGTGGGCCCGGCGACCAGCACGGCGAGACCGGCCGCGAGAGCGACGGCGGTGCCGCCGGGCCGGCCGGGGCGTCCCCGCGCCGGCGTGAGGCTGCGAAACATCGGTGACCCTCCTGGGTGGGTGGTGGTGGAGGTCCGTCCGGCGTCCCCCCGACGCCCGACATTGATCGTCATGATGCAGCACTGAACATGGCACTGCAAGACACCTATCGAACAACGAAAATAAACGACTATTGGGCCGCAAGAAATGGACGGACGTCGAGTTGAGGTGTCGCGCGTCGTCCGCCCCGGCCAGCTCAGGCCCGGCGTAGGCTGGTCCGCGTGGATCAAGAAGACCGGATCGCCCTCTTTCTCGACTACGAGAACCTCGCGTTGGGCGCGCGCGACCACCGCGGCGGCGCGGCCTTCGACTTCCGGCCCATCGCCGACGCGCTGGCCGAACGAGGGCGGGTGGTCGTGCGCCGGGCGTACGCCGACTGGTCCTACTTCGACGAGGACCGACGGATGCTCACCCGGTCCCACGTCGAGCTGATCGAGATTCCGCAGCGGATGGGCGCGTCCCGTAAGAACGCCGCAGACATCAAAATGGCCGTCGACGCGATCGAGTTGGCATTCGAACGCGACTACATCTCCACCTTCGTGATCTGTAGTGGTGACAGCGACTTCACCCCGCTGGTGCACAAGCTGCGCGAGCTGAACAAGCGGGTCATCGGCGTCGGGGTCGAGGGGTCCACATCGGGGCTACTGCCCCCGGCGTGCGACGAGTTCCTCTACTACGACCGGCTGGAGGGCGTGGACATCCCGCCGGCCCGTGGTCGGCGCGCTCGCCCGACCACCCGACCGGCCGGCGCGGAGCAACGCCCAGCCGAGCCGGAACGGGAGCAGGAACCGGAGGCGGACCGTCGGCCGGCGGGGGAGGAGCCCGGCCGCGACGTGGACGCCCTCGCCGTGCTCGTCGCCCAGTCGGTCGCAGGGTTGCAGGGCAGCGCCAACGGTGAGGTCACCGCCTCCCGCCTCAAGCGCACACTGCTGCGCAAGGACCCGACCTTCAGCGAGTCCGACTACGGCTTCCGCACCTTCGGCGAACTGCTGCGCCACCTCGCCGAGCGCAACGTGATCGAGCTGGGCGAGGGCCCGGCGAAGGGTGACCCCGAGGTCTCACTGCCCGAGCACGGCGACCGGGAGGTGGCGTTCGGCCTGCTCCGGGGCGTCGTGGCGGACCTGGGCAGCAGCGGCAACCCGGTGGCGTTGTCCGGGTTGAAGAACCAGGTACGCCGGGCCCGCCCGGACTTCAGCGAGAAGAAGCTCGGCTACCGCAGCTTCCTGCAGTTCTGCAAGGCCGCCGCCACCGCCGGCGTACTGGATCTGCGCTGGAGCCCGGAGGCCGACGACTACCTTCTGACCACCCAACCCTGACCGCTCCGGCCCCTTCGGGGTGGCCTCCTGATTCGCAAGTCAGGAGCGGGAGAACCGCCCGTTATGGTTTCGAACCGTCAACGGTTGGGCCGAAATGCGCCTGGAATGTCGCTCTTGCCCCGGTCCGGGCATACCTGCGCCGTACCCTCGGCGCGGGAATTGCTATACGGTCGGCGAATGAAGGTGGAGGAACACTGGTGGAACGGAGACACGACCCCGCGCGGGCGCAGGGACGTGTACATCCGTACTGACGGGCAGGGTTGGGAGGTCCGCGCCCAGATCGGTGGGGCGTCGGGTCGTGAGCGGGTGCAGCAGTGCCCCAGCCGGGCCTCGGCGGCCATCCTCGCCGACGCCTGGCGCGGCACCCACCCATCCTGGCGCGAGCTAAAGCAGCGCTGATCCGGCACCGGGCCGGGTCGGCAACGCTCCCGGGCTTCAGCCCGGCGCACCCGCCGACCGGCCCGGCGCTCGGTAACGTTGGTGCGCCGCAAGCGCTCAGCTCACGCGTCACCGCTTCTGAAGCATGACGGAAGCAACATCTGCCAGAAGCGCTAACGCCTAATCCAGTTGCGGGCAGAGCGGCGAGTACGCGGCGGGGGAGCGTCTGCCCACCTACAACGAACTATCGGACCTCTACGACGTCAGTGTGACAACGGTTCAGCGGGCGATCATCGTCCTTCAGACACGCGGCTTGGTGGTGGGTCTTCAGGGCCGTGGCCTCTGGGTCGCGGAAGACGTGGGATCTCCTTGATCAAGTGATGAGAAGTAGGTCTCGAGGGGCAGATGCAGCTGTTTTTCATCACTTGATCAAAGGGCAGCGGCAGACATCCGTGTCTCCGCCCTTAGGTCGGGTACCCGGAGGTCTGCCGCTCGCGCCCGATGGAGGTCCCCATGTCGCAGGGTCCCGACGAGGAGAACCCGAGGCTCGACGAGGAGATCCGGGAGGCCGAGCGGCGGCTCGCCGACCTCGCCACCTCCTCGGACGACGCGCTGACCGACGACGACGCCCGGGCGCCGGACGAAGCCCGCTCCGAGGAGAACGCCGGCTAGGGGCCTGCCCGGCGTTCTGCCGGACAGGCCCCGAAGCGGGTCAGCGCTTCAGCGTGAAGGTGAAGTCGCCGGAGAGCTTGCCGCTCAACCGGAACGCCGAAACGACCTTCCCCTCCGCGATCAGTCGGTCGACCTCGCCCCGCGACAGACCGCAACCCTCAGCGATCAGTCGGGTCGGCCGGACCGGGATCCGTGCCGCGTTGCGGACCGCGACGTCGATCACGTCGAGGTCCAGGTGATCCGATCCGCCGGTGTCGAAACGCCAGGCGTTGTCCCAGTCCAGGACGAATCGGTTTCGGTGCTGGACGGCCGGATCCCGGAGCAGTTCGGCGGTCAGGCCCGGGTCGTTGGCATGGAGCCGGTCCAGCAGTTCGGGTGGGATGGAGCGCACGGTCATCCGCTCCAGGACGGTGAGCTTCGCCGTCTCCCCGCACGCGGTGCAGAGCGCGAGCAGCCAGACGTCGAGGATCTTGTGGTTGGCGTTGACACGGAACTTGCCGCTCGCCCGAAGGCGTTGGGACGCGCACGCGTGGCAACGGCGGCGAATGATCGGTAGGCAGGTGGGCACGACGGCCCAATTTATGAGCACAGAAGTACACCGGTTTCAGTGAGAAGTCCGCAGCAAAAAGGAGCGCGGCGCAACTGCGCGACGCGCGACAGATCAGCTCTCGGGAGGTCTCACAGGGTGTACAACGGCACGTCCTTGCCTAGACGACCTGGTTGCGCAGCACGGTAACGGCGCACGGTGGCGCCGCTCCACTGGTTTTCGCGTACGCGTCAGGAGCCCGGGTGGCGGGAGGTGCCGACCGGTCGGGTGTCGGGGCCGGGTCAGGCGGGCGGGACCGGCAGCACCACGCCCTCGGCCGCCGAACGGTGCGCCAGCTCGATCAGCTCGACAGTGTGGACCGAGTCCCGTGGGTCCACCGGCATCGGTGCGCCGTCGCGCAGCGCGGCCGCCACCTGCGCGTAGAAGCTCTGGTACGCGCCGGGCTGGGTCGGCACCGGCCGCAGGTCACCGTCGACGCCGAGCAGGCCGTAGCGCTCCGGCGGGACCTCGCCCCAGCCGGGCTGGTCCGGTCGGCCGCCGTCGTGCAGCGCCGCCTCCTGCACGTCCAGCCCGTAGCTGGTGTAGCCGGCCCGGTCGCCCAGCACCCGCAGGCGCGGCCCGAGTTGGGCGGTCAGCGCGCCCATCCACAGGTGCGAGTGCACCCCGTTGGCGTGGGTCAACGCCACGAAGGCGTCGTCGTCGACGGCCGCGCCCGCGCGGCGACGGTCCACCTCCGCGTAGACCCGGTCGACGCGGCCGAACAACTGCACCGCCTGGTCGACGAGGTGGGCGCCGAGGTCGAAGAGGGCGCCGCCGGCCTCCTCCGGACCGGCGAGCTCCCGCCAGCCCGGCTTGATCGTCGGACGGAACCGCTCGAACCGGGACTCGAAGCGCAGCACCTGCCCCAACTCGCCCTGCTCGACCAGGCGGCGGACGGTCAGGAAGTCGCCGTCCCAGCGCCGGTTCTGGAAGACCGTCAGCGGCACCCCACGCTCGGTCGCCTCGTCGATCAGGACGCGGCCCTCCGCGGCGGTCGGGGAAAGGGGCTTGTCGACGACGACCGGGAGGCCGGCGGCGAGGGCCGCGCGCGCCATCGGCACGTGCTGCCGGTTCGGCGTCGCCACCACGACCAGGTCCAAAGCGTCCGGGGTACGCCACAGCTCGTCGGCGTCGTCGACCAGGCGGGCGTCCGGGAAGTGCTGTCGAGCCTGCTCGCGCCGCTGCGGATCGCGGGTCACGATGGCGTCGAGCCGCAGCCCGGGGGTCGCGGCGATCAGCGGCGCGTGGAACACCCGGCCCGCCAGCCCGTACCCCAACAGACCAACCCGCAGCGCCTTCGCCATGCCGTGCCCCCGTCTCCCTGGTCCGCGCCCTGACCTGGCGCCGGTACCGCTGATGAGGTGAATCTACGCGCGGGCCCGAGCCCGGCCCGACGCTGGTCAGCTCACCGGGTCGGCGCGCAGGTAGGTGAGGACCGCGAGCACCCGGCGGTTGGTGTCGTCGCTGGGTGGTAGGTCGAGCTTCAGCAGGATGTTGCCGACGTGCTTGCCGACCGCCGCCTCGCTGACGTGCAGCCGGCCGGCGATCGACGCGTTGGACCGCCCCTCGGCGAGCAGGGCCAACACCTCGCGTTCCCGGGCGGACAGCGCGGCGAGCGGGTCGCGGGGGCGGTGCAGGAGCTGTCGGACCACGTCCGGGTCGATGGCGGTGCCGCCACCGGCGACCCGGCGCAGCGTGTCGACGAACTCGGTGACCTCGGCGACCCGGTCCTTGAGCAGGTAGCCCACCCGTTGGCCGTCGCCGCTGTCCAGTAACGCCGTGGCGTACCCGGTCTGCACGTACTGGCTGAGCACCACGACCGGGAGATGGGGTCGCTCGGCGCGCAACGCGACGGCCGCCCGCAGCCCGTCGTCGCGGCGGCCCGGCGGCATCCGGATGTCGGTCAGCACCAGGTCCGGTTGGTGTTCGCGGGCCGCCGCCAGCAGTTCGGGCGCGGAGCCGACGGCAGCGCACACCGTGAAGTCGAAGCGGGTCAGCAGCGCGACCAGGCCCTCCCGCAGCAGCACCTCGTCCTCGGCGAGCACCACCCGGGTCACCGACGACATGGCAGCTCCACCCGGACCACTGTAGGCCCGCCGGGCGGGCTGGACAGCAGCAGCCGGCCGTCGACGGCGGCGACCCGGTCGGCGAGCCCCGTCAGGCCGGTGCCCCGGGCCGGGTCGGCGCCGCCGTGGCCGTCGTCGGTCACCTCGACGACGAGGTCACCGCCGGCCCGGGTGAGGCGTACGTCGGCTCGGGTCGCCCGAGCGTGCCGGGCGACGTTGCCCAACGCCTCGGAGACCACGAAGTAGGCGGTGGTCTCCACGATCTCCGGCAACTCGTCGTGCAGGTCGGCGTGCACGGTCACCGGGATGGTGGCGGCGTCGGCCAGCTCGCGTACGGCGCCGGCCAGGCCAAGGTCGGTGAGGCTCTGCGGGCGGATGCCGTGCACCAACTGCCGCAGCATCACCATCAGGCCCCGGGCCTGGTCGTGCGCCACGGCGAGAGGTCGGGAGGCGGGGGAGTCCTCGGGTACGTCCAGCCGGGCCAGCCCCAGCTGGAGGGTGAGGCTGGTCAGTCGGGGCTGCGCCCCGTCGTGCAGATCGCGCTCGATGCGGCGGCGTTCGGCCTCGTACGCGCCGACCAGTCGGGTGCGGGAGCGGGTGACCTCGCGCAGGGCCGCCGCGTCCACCGGATGGGCCAGTGCCCACCGGGCCACGGCGGCCTGGACGGCGGCGAGCAGACCTGTGGCATACCAGAGCACCGGGATCAGCAGCACTCCCACGATCGCGTACGGAACGGCTTCACCGGTGCTGTCGATCGGCTGCCAGATCACCACCGGCTGGTTGGCGTCGCCGGCCAGCCAGGGGCTGGAGATCATCCCGAGGTCGAGCAGCACCAGGATCAGGAACACCCAGTACGCGACCGGCGTGAAGCCGCCCAGCCAGAACAGGTACGCCACCTCCCGCCAGGTCGCGGGGCTGCGGTAGCGGGCGGCGAGGCCCGGCCACGGCGACGAGGGCAGCGGACGGTTGTCGACGAGCCGGACCCGCCACCGCTCGACGGCGGCCACCGCGAAGCTCAGGATCGGGGCCAACGCCACCAGGATGACGCTGCCGGTGATCAGGAACAGCATCAGCGCGATGCTCGGCGGTCGGCCGTGCTGCCGGAGCGTGCTGAAGACGGGCAGCATGGGGCCGCCGATGACCAGCAGCCCGACGGCGAGGAACCCGGCGATCGGCACGGTGGTCACCAGGTAGGCCAGCGCGCGCCAGGGCCACGCGGAGATCAACCAGCGGCGGCGGCGTAGCGCCTCGGCCAGGTGCGAAGGGTGTTCCGTGGTCATGCGGCAGACGCTAATCGGGAGCGACCGTGCACCCCAGCCGTCCAGATCCACTCTTCGGGGTATGCCCAGCACTACCGGCGAACGGGTGTGCGGGGTCCGGAAACGGGAAGAACGGGCCGTCACGCGGCCCCGCGTGACCTATGCGAGCGGCGGCTGGAGAGACATGGGTGTCAGAACCTTCGTGGTGGTCGGCGGGACCAGCGGCCTCGGCCTCGAGGTGGCCCGACTGCTCGTCGACGAGCATCAGGTCGTGGTGTTCGGCAACGTGTCGGCCGAGGTCGCCGCCGCGACCGACGAGCTGGGTTGCGACGGCGCCGTCTGCGACATCTCCTCCTACGAGCAGGTCCGCGACGGTTTCGCCGCGGTGGTCGAGCGCTACGGCACCATCGACGGGGTGGCTGCCTGCGCCTCCATGTGGGCGGGCGGCGACCTGGGGGACCTGTCGGTGGAGCACATCCGCCGGGCCGTGGAGATCAACGTTCTGGGCCTCACGTACCTGCTGCGGGAGGCGGTGCAGCACCTGCACCGGCAGGGCCACGGCAACGTCGTGTACATCGGCGCGCTGGCGCTGGCGGCCCCCCGGCCTGGCATCCCCGTCTACCGGGCCACCAAGAGTTACGGCAACAGCCTTGTCGACTCGCTGGCCGAGGCCCAGCACAACAACCGGGTCAAGGTGATGCAGCTGCATCCCGGGCCGATGCCGACGCGGTTACAGGAACGGGTGGGCGCCGAGTTCCTGGACGAGGTGTACGCCATGCCCGAACAGGTCGCCGCCGAGGTCGTCCGGCTGCTGCTGCTCGAACCCGACGACCTCTACGTCTCCGGTGAGCGCGTGCTGCGCGCGGATGGGCGGTGGTGACGGCCGCTGCCGGACCCGCGGACCGTCCGGCGTCGGCGTGGGCGCCGTTGCGTACGGCGGTCTACCGCAACCTGTGGTTGGCGCTGCTCGCCGCGAACATCGGCACCTGGATGCAGACCGTCGGCGCCCAGTGGCTGCTGATCAACCACTCCAACGCCTCCACCCTTGTCGCGTTGGTGCAGACCGCCAGTCTGCTGCCGGTGCTGCTGCTGGCGTTGCCCGCCGGGGTGCTGGCCGACAGCTTCGACCGCCGGCACCTGCTGATCGCCGTGCAGCTGTTCCTGGTGGCGGTGGCGGTGGCGCTGACGCTGCTCACCCTGACCGACCGGATGCCGCCGGCGCTGCTGCTCACCCTCACCTTCGCGTTCGGGGTCGGGCAGGCGCTGACCCTGCCGGCGTGGGCGGCGGTGATCCCGGAGCTGGTGCCGCAGGACCAGCTGCGCTCGGCGTCCGCCCTCGGTTCGATAAGTGTGAACGTGGCGAGGGCGGTCGGGCCCGCGGTGGCCGGCGTGCTCATCGCCCGTACCGGAGTCGCCCCGGTCTTCGGCATCAACGCGGTCGCCTTCGGGATCTTCGCGTACGCGCTGTGGCGCTGGCGGCCCGCCAACGCGCGCGCCGTCGAGGTGCCCGAGCGGTTCACCGCCGCGTTGCGCGCGGGCAGCCGCTACGTTCGCCACTCGCCGACAGTACGCCGGCTGTTGCGCCGTGCGTTGGTCTTCGTGGTCCCGGCCAGCGCGCTGTGGGCGTTGCTGCCGTTGGTGGCGAGTCGGCGGCTGGCGCTGGGCTCCGGCGGGTACGGGCTGCTGCTGGCCGCCCTCGGCGTGGGCGCCATCGCGGGTGGCGTGCTGCTGGCCGTGATCCGCACCCGGCTGTCGGCCAACCAGTTGCTGCTGATCGCCGGTGCGTTGTTCACGGTGGCGCTGACAGTGGTCGGCACCGTGCGGGTGGTGCCGCTGGTGCTGCTCGCCCTGCTGCCCGCCGGGATGGCCTGGGTGACGGTGCTGGCCAACGTCAACGCCGAGATGCAGCTCTTCCTGCCCAGCTGGGTACGGGCCCGGGGTCTGGCCGTCTACCAGGTGTGCTTCGCCGGTGGGCAGGCGGTCGGCGCGCTGCTCTGGGGGTTGGTGGCCGACATGGCCGGGCTGGTCCTCGCGTACCTGGTGGCGGCGGCGCTGATGCTGGTCGGCACCCTGACGAGTCGGATCTGGCCGTTGCCGGACCTGCGCTCGGTGAACCGTGAACCGGCGGCGTACTGGCCACAACTGCACCTGGCGCACGAGCCGGACCCGGGGGTGGGGCCGGTGCTGGTGACTGTGCAGTACACCGTCCGGCCGGAGCGGACCCAACGGTTCCTGGCGGCGATGGACCTGGTGCGTGGCGCGCGGCAGCGGACCGGCGCGATGCGCTGGGGACTGTTCCGCCCGGCCGAGACGGTGGACCGGTTCGTCGAGGTGTATCTGGTGCCCTCCTGGGGCGAGCACCTGCGCCAGCACGGTGGCCGGTTGACCGGCGAGGACCGCGCGGCCGAGCAACGGGCCCGGGAGCTGACCGACGGGGAACCGGAGGTCCGACACCTGGTGCCCGCCGCCGCCGGTCCGACGCTGTCGGACGACCGCGAGGCGCTCTGACGCACACCGTGGCGACCGCGCGGCGGAGCAGGCCGGCGCAGCGCGGGCGTACGGCGTACGGCCGCGTGGTTAGGATGGTCGCACCATGGCGAGTGAGCGCAAGTCGACCGCAGACCCGGCCCGCAGCCTGGCCCTTCTCTGGCGCACCCGGGAGCCGACCAGCCGCAGCGCCGGTCCGGCGCTCAGCGTCGACCGGATCGTCCGGGCCGCGATCGACATCGCCGACGCCGAGGGGCTCGACGCGCTGACCATGCGCCGGGTCGGTGAGGCGCTGGGAGTCGGCACGATGTCGGTCTACACCTACGTGCCGGGCAAGGCCGAACTCGTCGCCGTCATGATCGACACCGCGTACGGCGAGATGCCGCGTCCCGCCGTCGAGGGCGACTGGCGTACCCGGCTGGAGCGGATCGCCCGCGACAACCTGGCGCTCTACCAGCGGCATCCCTGGATGCTGCGGGCCGAGACGACGCGCCCGGTGCTCGGCCCGCACCTGATGGCCAAGTACGACTACGAGCTCGGTGCGGTCGTCGACATCGGGCTCACCGACGTCGAGGTCGACGCGGTGCTCACCCTCGTGCTGGGTCACGTGAAGAGCGCCGCGCGGGCCGCCTCCGAGGTGGTCGACCTGGAGCGCGAGTCCGGCATGACCGACGGCCAGTGGTGGCAGTCGCACGCGCCCTGGCTGGAGACGTTCATGGCCGCCGACGCCTACCCGACCGCGTCCCGGATCGGCACCGCGGCGGGCCAGCAGCACGGTGCCGCGTACGGCCCGGAGTACGCCTTCGAGTTCGGTCTGCAACGCGTCCTCGACGGGATCTCGGTGGTGGTCGCCGAGCGGGCGGCCACCCGGTAACCGGCCCGCTTCGGAAACGGCGACGCTAGCGTCGGGCCAGCCGGGCGAGTGAGCGCGCCGACGGGCTGCCCGGTTCGGCGTGATAGACCACCAGCGACTGGGTGGTGCCGCTGATCGTCAGCTTCTCGTAGCGCAACGCCAACTCGCCCAGCTCCGGGTGCTGGAACACCCGCACCCCACCGCCCGCGCGGGCGGTGACGTCGTGCCGGGCCCACAACCGCCGAAACCGTTCGCTGCCGGCGGTCAGCTCCTCGACCAGCTCGACGAGGCGGGGGTCGTCCACCTCGGGGCCGACCTGTGCGCGCAGGCCCGCCACCGCGTTGGCCGCGACCGCCGTCAGGGCCGGGTAGAGCGCTGGCACGCTCGGGTCCAGGAAGACCGCGCGCAACAGGTTCACCCCGGGGGTGAAGATCGGTGCCAGCGCGGTCGCGACGGGGTTGGCGAAGAGCACGTCCAGGTGCCGGCCGTGCACGAAGGCGGGCGTCTCGGCCCACGAGCCGACCAGCTGCCGGATGCCCACCGGCACCCGCTCCGATGGTCGCGCCGCCCGGCGGGCCGGCACCGGCCGGGCCAGGCCGTGCAGGTGTGCCGCGGCGTCCGCGTCCAGCATCAGCGCGCGGGCCAGGGCCTCGACCACCTGCGTCGACGGGTGCCGGTCACGCCCCTGCTCCAACCGCAGGTAGTAGTCGGCGCTGATGCCGGCGAGCAGGGCGGCCTCCTCGCGGCGCAGGCCGGGCACCCGCCGACGGCCGTGTGCGGGCAACCCGACGTCACCCGGCCCGATCAGCTCGCGCCGGGCACGCAGGTATTCGCCGAGCGGGCCGGCCGTGCTCACCCGCCCATCGTAGGAGCCGCCACCGGCCGCCCATCCTGGTCCTGCCACTACCAGGAAAAACAGGGAACCGGCTAGCACCTGCCGTCTGGGTGACAGTGTCGGGGTAAGCGTGATCGAGAGACGGGACAGCAATGACAGAGCGCATCACGACCCCCTTCGGTTTCGCCTCGACCGCCGACGAGGTCATCGCCGGCGTCGACCTGACCGGCAAGCGGGCCGTCGTCACCGGCGGCGCCGCCGGCATCGGCGTCGAGACGGCCCGGTCGCTCGCCGCCGCCGGCGCCGAGGTCGTGCTCGGGGTACGCCGGGTCGCGGCGGGTGAGCAGGCCGCCGCCGACATCGCGGCCAGCATCGGCGCGGAGCGGGTCACCGTCCGCGCACTGGACCTGGCCGACCAGGATTCGGTACGCCAGTTCGTTGCCGGCTGGGACCAGCCGCTGCACATCCTGGTCAACAACGCGGGGATCATGGCGCTGCCCGAGTTGGAGCGCACCGCCGAGGGCTGGGAGATGCAGTTCGCCACCAACTTCATGGGGCACTTCGCGTTGACCGTCGGCCTGCACGACGCCCTCGCCGCGGCCGGCGGCGCCCGGGTGGTGTCGGTCAGCTCCAGCGGCAACCTCTTCTCCCCGGTGATCTTCGACGACCTGCACTTCGCGTTCCGGCCGTACGACCCGCTGCTGGCCTACGGGCAGTCCAAGAGCGCCGAGGCTCTGCTCGCCGTGGAGGCCACCCGCCGCTGGGCCGGCGAGGGCATCTACTCGAACGCGCTGAACCCGGGCGCCATCGCGACCGGCCTGCAGAAGCACACAGGTGGGCTCAAGTCGCCGAAGGAGATGCACAAGACCCCGCAGCAGGGGGCCGCGACCTCGGTGCTGCTCGCGGCGTCCCCGTTGCTGGACGGCGTCGGCGGTCGCTACTTCGAGGACTGCACCGAGGCCCCGGTCGTCAGCGAGCGGCCGGCCGACTACAGCGGCGTGGCCGCGTACGCGGCCGACCCGGGCAACGCCGAGCGGCTCTGGGACGTGGCAGGGGACCTGATCTCGCGAGGCGGCGGCACCGCCGGGCGCTGACGACGACGGCCCGGCTCGGCGGAACCGACCCGGGCCCGGCCGTCCGGGTGGTACGACTGGGGCGGCGGTGAGCAGCCGCGGGCCGGGGAAGGATGACGATGGCGGGCAGGCTTCCGGGAGGGCTGCTGCTCCGGCGGGAGAACCCGGGCAAGGCGTCGTTCCTGGAACTCTTCTTCGACCTGGCGTTCATCTTCGCGCTGACCCGCCTGTCCCGGGCGCTGCTCGACGACCCCAGCATCAACGGCGGGTTCGAGGCCCTGCTGATGCTGGCTGCGCTCTGGTGGGTGTGGTTCGTGACCGCCTGGTCGGCGGACTGGTTCGACCCGCGCGCCCCGCTGATCGTCGTACTGCTGCTCTGGACGATGTTCGGTGGCCTGCTGATGGCCGCGGCCGTACCCACCACGTTCGACGAGCACGCCATGGTGTTCGCCATCGCCTACGTGGCCATCCACCTGGGTCGGGCGGCGATCCTGATCCCCGCCCTGCGGGGGCACCCGCTGCAGGTGCGCAGCCTGCGGGTGGCGGTCTGGTTCGCGATCTCCGGCGTGCTCTGGGTGGTCGGGGCGGCCGTCACCCCGGCCCGGGAGGTGCTCTGGGCGCTGGCACTGCTGTTGGAGTACTCCCTGGCACGGCTGCGCTGGCCGTTCCCGTGGCTCGGCCGCAGTACCTGGCCGGAACTCCAGGTGAACGCGAGGCACCTCTCCGAGCGGTACCAACAGATCTTCATCATCGCCCTGGGTGAGCTGATCCTGATCGCCGGCGTCACCTACAGCGCGTCCAGCCTGGACCGGGACAGCACGCTGGCCTTCGCCCTGGCGTTCGTGACCGCGGTGGCCCTGGCCCGGCTCTATCTGGTGCCCGCCGGCGGGCGGCTGGGCGCCAGGATCGAGGCGGAGGGCCCGTCCGGCAGCAAGTTGACGCTGATGGCGGGCTACCTGCACCTCGTCATGATCGCCGGTGTGCTGGCCACCTCGGTGGCGATGGAGATGACGATCGGCCATCCGGAGGAACACAACACGGGGCAGACGACAGTTGGCGTCATCGGCCCCGCGTTGTTCCTGACCGCCCGGATTCTGCTCGCCATGATGGTCGACGGCAGCCGGCCCTGGGCGCGCCTGGTCGGTGTGCCGGCCATCATCGTGGGCGGCCTGGCCACCGTGCGGTCCCCGCAACTGGTCAACAGCGCCGTCGTCGCCGGGGTGCTGCTGCTGATCGTCCTGTTCGACGCGATGCCGGGACTGCGGCGGTTCATTCGCAAGTCCGGCAAGAGCGACGCGCCCGACCAGCGGCGACACGGGTAGCTGCCCAGATGTCGCAGAGAAGACCGCAGCACGGCGACCAACCGCGCGCACCCGACGTGGTGGAGTTGCGGGTGCACGGCGTGTCCGGGGCGGACCCCACCGTCATCCTCGACCAGGCGCAGGTCCGGCAGGTCGCCGGCGACGGCAGCGGGGGCTTCCACCGCGCCGCCCGGTCGGACGGCGGCGGCCCGGACGGGGTGACGCTGGAGGCGTACCGCTGGGGTGATCTGCCCTCGGGCACCGTCGGCCGGACCCTCGCCATGGTCTTCCTGCTGCCGTTCATGCTCAGCAACGTGGCCGTGTGGATGCGCCCCACGGGCCATCGCCGAGCCGGCTGGGTCACCGTGCTGTGTCGGCTTCTCGCGCTCAACCTCACAGTGCTGTACGTGGTGTCCATCGCCGGCGTCGCCCTCGACCTGCTCGCCTGGCGGTGTCTCGGCGCGGTCCCCTGCCGCGCGCCCTTCGACACCATGGCCGGGCTCGACGGCCGGCACGTCGGGCAGCGGCTGGCCCTGCTGGCGCTCCTGCCGATCGCCGCCATCGGGGTCCTGCGCCTACTCGGCACGCGTCGGTCCGGTCCGGCCGACAATCCACTGTGGGCCGTGGAGCCGCTGGTGCACAGGCTGCGCGCGATCCACGTCGCCGCCGCGCTCGCCGTACTCAATGTCGTGTTGCTCACGGCCCGTCGCGCCGGCGGCGCGACGTTCGGGTCGACGTTGCTGCTGGCGCTCAGTGCGGCGGTGTTGCTGGCCTGCGTCGGTCTGCTCGCCGTTCCGGGGATGATCGACCGGGCGGCGACCGAGCGAACGGCCACCTGGACCGCCCGCACGGTGGGCGTGGTGGCGGCCGGCCTGAGCGTGGCGACACTTGTCATCGTGGCGGGCGACCGGCGCGCCTGGTTGCCGGCGGCCGGGCTGCCCGGCTACGGCGGGATCGCGGGTGTCGCGCTGTTCGGCCAGATGGTGCTGCTGGTGCTGCTCAGCGGTGTGGTGCTGTGGCACCACGGTCGGGTGGGCGGCCGGTCCGCGCTGCCGGGTGGCCTTGGCGCGGCGGTCCTCGCCGCCTTCGCGGTCGGCCTGACCGGCGCGCTCTCCGCCGGCCTCGTCTACCAGACGGGGGAGTTGCTCGGTGGCTACCGCGGTGACGGTGGGCCACCGCTGCCGTATCGCTGGACGCTGCTGGCCTTCTTCCTGCACGTGGTCGCGGCGGTGCTGCTGTGTGGCGCGATGAGCGTCGTGTCGCTGCGCCGCCGGCGGCGTGCGGCGGCGGCGATCACCGCCCGGGACTTCCCGGTCGTGCCGCCGGAGGCGGTCGGTCGGCTGCGGCTGACGACGAAGACCATCGCCCAGGCGCGGTTCACCGAGTGGTTGGGTCTGCTGGCCGCCACCTACGCGGCGCTCGCCGTGGTCGGACTGGCAACGAGCCTGGTGGGGAGTACCGGGCGCGACCCGGAGGAGTTGACCCGGCAGCTGTTCGGGCTGCCGGCCGGAGCCGTCCAGATGGGGCTCAGCGGCGGCAGCTACCTCCTCGCCGCGTTGCTGGTCACGCTGTTGGCGGGTGGCGTGTTCGCCTACCGGACCGCGTGGTTTCGCCGGCACGTCGGCATCCTGTGGGACCTGGGCACCTTCTGGCCCCGGGCGGCGCACCCGTTCGCGCCGCCGAGCTACGCCGACCGCGCGGTGCCGGAACTGGCCGACCGGATCAGCCAACTGACCGAGCGACACGTCGGGGTGTTGCTCTGTGGGCACAGCCACGGGTCTGCGCTGCTCGCTCTCGCGGTGCTGCGGCTGCCCCCGCGGGTACGTCAACGGGTCGCCCTGCTCACCTACGGGTCACCGCTGGACCGCCTGTACGCCCGGCTCTTTCCGGCCTACCTCAACGAGGAGGTGCTGCGTGAGGTGGGGGAGCGCGTCCAGTGGCGGTGGCTCAACCTCTGGCGGGACACCGACCCGGTCGGCGGTTGGGTCTTCGCCGCGCACCGCCCCGGCGATCCGCCCCCGGACCCGGCCGATCCGGCTGGCCAGGTCGACCGGCGGTTGCGGGACCCACCGGACCTGCTGCCGGCGCCGGGGGAGCGGTCCGCGCCGCCGCTACGGGGACATCATCCGGGCGAGTGCGACAGCGAGTTCCGGGCGGCGGTGCGCGAACTCGCCGAACGCCTGCGTGGCCGGAGTTGACTCGTCGAAGCCGCTCAGCGGTCCTCCGCCAGCCGTTCCGACTCCGCGACCACCGTGCGGATCTTGCGCAGCGTGGCGTCGGGGGCGTGCACCGCCGTACGCCACCGGTCGAGCGTGCGGCTGAGCACCCGGACGACGAACTGCAACTGGTTGACCTGCTCGCGCAGCAGCCCCAGCTCCGATCGGGCGCCCAACGCCTCGCTCTCCAGCTCGGTGATCCGCACCTGTAGCGGTTGGACCAGGGTCAGTGCGGCCTCGGTGAGGGTGTCGGCGGCGTCGGCCTTGAACTTGCCGCGCTGGGCCACGACCGTGGCGATGGCAGCCAGACCGGTGGTGCCACCGAGGACGCCGAGCAGGCTGAGCAGCACCTGCACCCAGTGTGGTGCCTCGGGCGTCGGTGCGGAGATCACGTCACACCTCCCACGACCCGTCGGTGCGTCGAGCACTGGTGGCCCTTGGCCAGGCAACGCAGGTCGACGGCGATCTGGGCGGCCCGCCAGAACGACCCGGCCGGCACCGCGGCGATCAGCGACGCGGCGACGACGCCCTGCTCGCCCGCGACCGCCACCAACGCCACCGCGTACATGCCGGTGATGGTGCCGAGCACCAGGACGGACGCGAGTTCGACGCCGAGGCCGGTGGACAGCTGGCCCGGCCACAGGATGCCCAGGAGGCCGCCCAGGCCGACGACGACCAGGGCGACCTCCCAGCCGACCTGGATGGGTTCCGGCATGGACATCTGGACCGACGGTGGTCGGACGTCGAGCGCGAGCAGCAGAATGCCGCAGATGGGCGTCGTGACCAGCGCGGCCACCTCGAACGGCTGGTGCTTGGCTCGGATACGGAGATTTCCCACGGCAACTCCCTGGTCGAGAACCGGCACGGTCCGCCAGCCGGCGCGAGGGTCGATGCCGCGTTGAGGTTTCACGACCGAGGGTGCGGTCCTGCGGCGAAGCCGGTGGTGGCGGTGGGTGCGAACAATCGAGGGTCGAGGAGATGAGCGACGTGCCGCCGTTGGCTTGCCGATATCTGCCTGTGTATCACCGATGACCGGTTGTCGTCCACCTGGTGTAACGTCGCGTTCCCGCAGCTCAACGCCCCATTGCGAGCGGCTTCCCGGCCTCCGGGGCGGATGAAGCGCGGCGACCCGGCCACACGGCCACCTGGTGACAACGAGTGTCGGATATCTTGCCCAGGGTGACAGTGGTGGTCGGGTCGCCGATCGGTCAACGGGCGAGCAGGTTCCGCAGCGCCCGGAGCACCGCGGCCGGCGCCTCCTCGGCCATGAAGTGTCCGCAGCCGACCGTCTGGTGGTCCAGGTCCGGCGCCCAGGCCCGCCACACCGCCGCGGCGTCGTAGCCCACGGGGAACCTTCCTGGTGAGCAGTGCCGGCGGGGGGCGGTGGCCCGTCGCCGTCGTACCTCGTCGAGCCTGCCCGGAGGTCATCAGCAGCCGGTCAGCGTCGGATGAGTGCCGGCCGGGCCACCCGCCTAGGGTGGTGCCATGACCAGGCAACTGACGGCGCCCGTCGTGGTGACCTTCGGTGTGCTCGGGCCGGTGATCGCCGCGACCGAGCGCGGCCCGGTCCCCCTGCGGGGCCACCGGCAGCGCTTGGTGCTGGGCCGGCTGTTGATCGCCCACGGTCGGGTGGTGCCTGTGGATCGGCTCGTCGACGACCTGTGGGAGGTCCCACCGGACGGCGCGGTGGGCGCGATCCGGACCTTCGTCGCCGACCTGCGCCGGGCCCTGGAACCCGATCGACCACCCCGGCAACCGCCGGGGATCCTGGTCACCGAGCCACCCGGGTACGTGCTGAAGGCCGCCCCGGAAACGGTGGACGCCGGACAGTTCGAGGCGGCCGTCGGGGAGGCGGCCGGACTGCTGGCGGCCGGACGCCCCGGGCCGGCCCTGGCCGCGCTGGAGACGGCACTCGGGCTCTGGCGGGGGCCCGCCTACGCCGACTGCGCCAACGAGTCCTGGGCGGTCGCGGAGATCAACCGGCTGAACGAGTTACGGATGCTCGCCGTCGAGCGACGGGCGGAGGCGCTCCTCGCCGTGGGCCGACCGGACGACGCCGCCGCGGACCTACCGGCACACCTGGCCAGCCATCCGCTGCGCGAGGACGCCTGGCGGCTGCTCGCGGTCGCCCGCTACCGCGCCGGCCGGCAGGGCGACGCGCTGGCCGCGCTGCGGGAGGCCCGCCACGTCCTGGTGACCGAGTTGGGCGTGGACCCGGGGCCCGAGCTGCGACGGCTGGAAGCCGACATCCTGGCCCAGGCGCCGCACCTCACCCCGCCCCCGGAACGGGCCGCCACCCCCGACCTCCGGGAGGCCGCTCGACCCGTCGAGGTGGGGCAGCGCCCGTTCGTCGGCCGCGACGCCGAACTGGAGCGGCTGCGGCACGCCGCCGACGCCGCGTCCCGACGCCACCAGCCCACGCTCGCCCTGCTCAGCGGCGACCCGGGCGCCGGCAAGACGGTGCTGGCCGAGGCCCTGACCCGGCGCCTCGTCGCCGACGGCTGGACCACGGCGTGGGGACGCAGCCCGGAGTACGAGGGCGCCCCACCAGCGTGGCCGTGGACCCAGATCACCGACGCGCTCGCCGGGCCGGCTGCCCCCGTCGTCGCCGTCGAGCCGGCCGTCGGCTCGGCGGGTCCCGCCGAGAGCCGGTTTCGCCGGCACCGTGCGGTGGCGTCGCTGCTCTCGGCGGTCGCCGACCGAGGGCCGGTCCTCCTGGTCCTCGACGACCTGCACCGCGCCGACGGCGACACCCTGGACCTGTTGACCGCGCTGCTCACCGGCCCTCAGCCGGCCAACGGGCCGGTGCTGATCCTCGGCACCTACCGGGCCACCGAGATCAGCCCGGAGCTGACCGCCACCCTGGCCCGCGCCGCCCGGCTGGAACCGGTCCGGGAATATCTTGCCGGCCTGCCCGCGTCGGCGACCGGTGAGCTGGCCGGCGCCATCGTCGGGGCGGAGCTGGACCCGGCCACCACCCGGTCGATCCACAAGCGCAGCGGCGGTAACCCGTTCTTCGTCCGCGAACTGGCCCAGCTGTACGCGGGTTCGGGGGAGGCGGGTCTGGCCGCCGTGCCGCCCGGGGTACGCGACGTGATCCGGCACCGGTTGGCGCAGCTGCCCGCCTCGACCCGTACCGTGCTGCGGCAGGCGGCAGTGCTCGGCCGGGACCTCGACGCGGACGTGCTCGGCGCGTTGGCCGGTGACCCGACGGCGGCGCTGGACGCCGTGGACCGTGCCCTGGCGGCCGGTTTCCTCACCGAGCGGGAGTCCGACGGGCGGCTGCGCTTCACCCACATCCTGGTCCGCGACACGCTCTACGCCGACCTGTCCGCACCGCGCCGCTCCGCCTGGCACGCGGCCGTCGCCGAGGTGCTGCGACAGCGGGAACCGGTCGAGCCGGCGGCCCTCGCGTACCACCTGCTGCGCGCCGGTGGCCCGGCCGCCGCCGCCCAGGCG
The DNA here is from genome assembly GCF_015751765.1 of Micromonospora ureilytica. NCBI lineage: Bacteria > Bacillati > Actinomycetota > Actinomycetes > Micromonosporales > Micromonosporaceae > Micromonospora > Micromonospora ureilytica. Next base: position 3,416,340 of record NZ_JADOTX010000001.1, on the reverse strand, counting down.
TCGACGTACGCCCGGGTGGCGGCCGAGCGGGCCGAACGGGGCGGCAGCCCGCACGAGGCGGCCCGCCTGTGGGGCCAGGCGATCGAGGCGTACGACCGCGCCGGCGGGATCGAGCAGCGCGGGCGGGTGACCGCGCTGCTCGGACTCGGGCGGGCGCTGGCCGTGACGGGCCGGCTGGCCGAGGCGCGGCGACGGCGAGCCGAAGCGATCACCGCCGCCGAGTCCACCGGCGACCCCCTGCTGATCCAGGAGGTGCTCGCGGGCTTCGACGTGCCCGCCAGCTGGACGCGCAACGACGACGATCTGCTCTCCGGGCACATCGTCCGAGCCGCCGAACACGCCCTGACCGCGCTCGGCCCGACCGGTTCGGCGCAGCGCAGCCGGCTGCTGAGCACCCTCGCGCTGGAGCTGCGCGGCACCACCACCGATCGTGGCCGCCGCGCCGCCGACGAGGCCGAGACGATCGCCCGCCACATCGGCGATCCCGGGCTGCTGGCCTTCGCGCTCAACGCCCGCTTCATGCACGCCTTCGAGCGCGTCGGTCTGGCCGACGAGCGGGCCCGGATCGGTGTCGACCTGGTCGACCTGGCCACCCGACACCACCTGGTGACCTTCGAGGTGCTCGGCCACCTCGTCCTGGTCCAGGCCCACTGCGCGCTGGCCGACCGGCCCGGCGCCGACGCGCACGCGCGCGCCGCCGACCACCTCGCCGAACGGTACGAGCTGCCATTGGTCGGCGTCTTCACCCAGTGGTACGCCGCACTGCGCCTCGCGCTCGACGGTCAGTCGACCGCGGCGGCGGACGCGTACCGGGCGGCGGCCGACCGAATGCCCGCCGACGGTATGCCGGGACTGGCCCAGGGGTTGCTGCCGCTCGCCCTGCTCGGCCTGCGGCTGGCCGACGCCGTCAGCGACGACTCACCGGCAGGCGACGCCCGGCTGGTCCCCGAGCTGCGACCGATTCCCGGGCCGGACGACGTGGACTGGGCGCGGCTGGACTGGGGCCCGCACGAGCCCTGGGTCCGACCACTGCTGCTCGCCGCCACTGGCGACCGCAGCGCCACCCGGGCGGCACTGCGAGCCCTGTCGGACGGGCCGCACGACCTGCTGCGGGAGGTGCGGCTGTGCCTCACCGCTCGGGCGGCGCTGGCCATCGGCGACCGGCCCACCATGGAACGCGTCGCCGTCGCGCTCCGCCCGGCCGCCGCCGAACTGGCCGCCGGCAGCGGAGTGGTCACCGTCGGCCCGGTAGCCGGGCACCTTGCGGATCTGGCCGCCGCGCTGGGCCGCGACGAGGAAGCAGCCGAGCACCGCCGTACCGCGCGGATGCTCACCGCACGCGTCCGCGCCGACGACCCAACCTGAGCGCCACCGGGCGAATGCTGCACGTCCCGCGCGCGGGCTACCTGGCGACTTGCCGGTTTCCGCCGGAACCCACCGCCGGGTGCGGTCAGATGGAACCACCGGCGCGTCCGCCGTCGGCCATGGTCCGAGGGGGGAGTACGCGTGGAGGCGCTCATCCTGATCGTGGCGCTCGGCGTCACGGTCCTCGTCGGCACCACTCTCGGCGGTCGGTACCGGGTCGCCCCACCGGTCCTGCTCATCGCGTTGGGCGTGTTGCTGGGGCTCACGCCGCCGCTGTCCGAGGTCACCCTGGAACCGGACCTGGTCCTGCTGATCTTCCTGCCGGCGATCCTGTACCGGGAGAGCCTCACCATCAGCCTGCGCGAGATCCGGGCGAACCTGCCGGTGATCGGGTTGCTGGCCGTGGTGCTGGTGGTGCTCACCATGGTCACGGTGTCGCTCGCCGCGCAGGCGCTCGGGGTGAACCCCGCCGCCGCCTGGGTGCTCGGCGCGGTCCTCGCGCCGACCGACGCCGCCGCGGTCACCGGCCTGGCCAAGCGGCTGCCCCGGAAGCTGCTCACCACTCTGCACGCGGAGAGCCTGATCAACGACGGCACCGCGCTTGTGGTCTTCGCGGTGGCCGTGGGTCTGCTCAGCCAGAGCGACAAACCAGGCGTGCTGGGTATCGGCGAGGAGTTCGTCGGCGCCAGCGTCGGCGGCGTGGTCGCCGGTCTGCTGGTGGGCACCGCCGTGGTGCTGATCCGCAAGCGGCTCGACGATCCGCTGCGGGAGGGCGCGCTCAGCGTGCTGACACCGTTCGGCGCGTTCCTGCTCGCCGACTCGGTGCACGCCAGTGGTGTGCTGGCGGTGGTGGTCGCCGGTCTGGTGCTGGCCTACGCCGGCCCACGGGTGATCCGCGCCCGGTCCCGGGTGCTGGCGTACGCGTTCTGGGACCTGTCCACGTTCCTGATCAACGGCGGGTTGTTCGTCCTGCTCGGCACGCAGATTCCCCGCGCGGTCCGGGGTATCACCAGCACCTCGCCCGGGCGTGCTCTGGTGATCGTGCTGGTGGTCACAGTGGTCGTGATCGGCACCCGACTGCTCTTCATCTATCTCACCGCGCAGTCGGCGCGGCTGCGACGCCGGCGGATGGTGGACCCGAGCCAGGGGCCGTCCACCTGGCGGGTGGGGACGGTCGCGGGCTGGTCCGGCTTCCGGGGCGCGGTCTCGCTCGCCGCCGCCCTGGCTGTCCCGACGATGACTGTCGACGGCCGTCCGGTGGTCGAACGTGATCTGATCATCTTCGTCACCGCGCTGGTGATCGTGCTGATCATGCTCTTGCAGGGCACCACCCTGCCACTGGTGGTGCGCTGGGCCGGGCTGAGCGGCGACCCGGAACGCGTCGACGAGGCCCGCAACGCCCGGCGGCGGGCCACCGAGGTGGGCCTTGCCGCTCTTCCCCAGGTCGCCGCCGAGGTCGGTGCCCAGGACGACTCGGTACGTCGGTTGCAGGCCGAGTATCAGCGGCATCTGGCCGACCTCAACGAGAGCGGCGGCAACACCGCCGAGGAGCGCCGGCTGGAGCGGCGACTGCGCCTCGGCGTCCTCGCCCACAAGAGGCGGGAGGTCACCCGGCTGCGCGACAACCGGGAGATCGACGACCTGGTGCTGCAGGAACTCCAGGCCGCGCTGGACAACGAGGAGATCCGGCTGCTGGGGCGCGGGCCCAACGAGTGATCATCGGCGGGCGTCCGGCCCGCGCCGGCTCAGAGCACCTGGTCGAGGAACCGGCGAAGCCGCGGATGCGCGGCCCGCTCGAAGATCGCCTCGGGTGGGCCGGCCTCCAGCACCACACCCCGGTCCATGAAGGCCACGGTGTCGGCGACCTGCCGGGCGAAGCCCATCTCGTGGGTCACCACCACCATGGTCATCCCGGCGGCGGACAGGTCGGCCATCACCGCGAGGACGCCCTTGACCAACTCCGGGTCGAGCGCCGAGGTCGCCTCGTCGAAGAGCATCACCTCGGGCCGCAGCGCCAGCGCGCGGGCGATCGCCACCCGCTGCTGCTGACCGCCGGAGAGCTGCGCCGGCCGGGAGTTCGCCTTGCCGGCCAGCCCCACCAGCTCCAACTGGGCGCGGGCGACAGTCTCCGCCTCGTCCGACCCGAGCTTGCGCAGCCGGCGCAGCGCCAGCGTGATGTTGCGCAGCACGCTCATGTGGGGGAAGAGGTTGAACTGCTGGAACACCATGCCCACCCGCTGCCGCAGCGCGTCCGGGTCGTCGCCCAGCACGCTGCGCCCGTCCAGCAGCACGTCGCCCCGGTCCGGTTCGATGAGCCGGTTGATGGTGCGCAGCAGCGTGGACTTGCCCGACCCGGACGGGCCGATGACGCAGGCCGTCGCACCACGCGGCACCGAGAGGTCGACGCCGCGCAGCACCCGGTTCGGTCCGAAGGCGAGGTGCACGTCGCGTACGTCGAGGCTGACCGAGGTCGTCGTGGCGGCGGTCATCGCCGATCTCCTTCCGTCGCGGCGTACGACGCTGTGTCGTCGTCGTCCTCCTCGGTCGACGCGGTGGCCGGCCGACCGTTGCGCAGCCGCCTGTCGATCCAGTTGACGACGTGCGTCAGCGGAACTGTCAACGCCAGGTAACAGAGCCCCGCCAGCAGCAGCGCCGATTCGTTGCCGGTGGTGGCCGCGTAGTCCTGCCCGATCCGGAACAGCTCCCGCTGGCTGGCCACCAGGCCGAGGAAGTAGACCAGGCTGGAGTCCTTGATCAGCGCGATGAGCTGGTTGACCCAGGCCGGCAGCACCCGCCGGATGCCCTGCGGGATGATCACCAACCGCATCGCGTCGGCCCAGGAGAAGCCGAGTGCCCGCGCGCCCTCCAACTGGGCGGCCTCCACCGACTGGATACCCGAGCGGAAGATCTCCCCGATGTACGCGGCGGCGATGAGCGACAGCGCCAGGATGCCCAACGGGTAGGGATCCGGCCCCCAGACCTGCATGCCCAGCGGGGCCAGCCCGACACCGATCAGCAGGATCGTCGCCGCGGCCGGCAGTCCCCGGAACACGTCGGTGTAGACCCGTGCCGGCCAGCGCAACCAGCGGCTGCGGGAGATCCCGGCGACGGCCAACAGCAGGCCCAGCACCGAGCCGAGCAGGGCGGCGGAGACCGCCAGGATCAGCGTGTTGGGCAACCCGACGGTCAGCATCTCGGGCAGCGCCTCGCGCATCGCGTCCCAGTCGAAGAAGGTCTCCCACAGGGTGCTCAACGGATCCATCGGTCGCCCCTCCTGCCGCCCCGCTCGCTCGTCACCGGCTCAGGACGCGGCCGACGCGGACGCCGACGGTACGGCCGGCGTAGCCGGGCCCGTCGGCGTGGCCGACGCGGCCGACACCTTCACCGCGCCGCTGCCCGGCGCGAAGTCCGCCGGGATCGGTCGGCCCGGGTAGTACTGCGCCTGCAACCGGCTCCAGGTGCCATCGGCGATGACCTCGTCGAGGCCCTTGTTCAGCGCCTCGCGCAGCCTGTCGCCGCCCTTGGCCACGGCGTACGCGGTCGGTGCCGGGCTGAGCTGCTTGGCCGCCACGGTGATCTTGCCGTTGCTGTCGGTGGCGGACTTCTCGCCGATCTCTGCCGGGGCGATCCAGGCGTCGGCGGTACCGGCCTTGAGCTGGTTGATCGCGCCGTTGTAGTCCGGCACTCGCACCGGGTTGAGCTGCTTGCCGGTGGCGTAGTCGTCCTGGACGGTGCCCTGCACCACCACGACCCGCTTGCCGGCGAGCTGGTCGAAGCTGGTGATCGGAGAGCCGGCCGGGACGTCCAGGCCGAAGTAGCCGAAGTCGTAGCCGTTGCCGAAGTCGACTGTCTTCTTGCGGGCCTCGGTGATGGTGATCGAGGAACTGCCGACGTCGAACTTCCGGTTGTTGACCTGGCTGAGCAGTGCGGAGAAGTCGGTGCCGACGAACTCGACAGTGAGGCCGAGCTTGCCGGCCACGGCGGTCAGCAGGTCGTTGTCGAAGCCGGTGAACTTGCCGTCCTTGAGGTACACGTTCGGCGGGGCGTCGGTCAGCGTGCCGGCGCGCAGCACACCCGCCTGGGCCAGGCCGTACGGGTTGGCGGTGGCGTCGGACGAGCTGTCGTCGCCGCAGGCGGTGAGGGCGGTGGCGGCCAGGATCGTGGCCGCGCCCAGGGCGGCGGCGCGGGTCAGGGCAGGAAGGAATCGCACTGGTGTCTCCGAAGGGTGGTGTCTCGGCGCGCACGGACGTGCGCCACCGACGGCGCGCCCGCTGGGCGTGCCGGTGGGAAGGAGCTCGGGAAGGGGTGTGCTAGAGCGCGGTGCCGCGACGACAGGCGGCGCTGCACATTCGCATCATGTCCACGTGCCGTCGCCGGGTCAGGGCGGGCGACTGTCGACCGGTGCGGGAGGCCGCGACGTCGGTCGGTGGGGTGGTGCTGAGGATGCGCATGGTTCTCCCGGGTCTGTGCTGACCTGGGTGCCAGGCCACGCTTGCACCGACGTCGTGCCGGTGCCTGGTCTTCACCCGGGGCACCCCACCGCGGAGGAGGGTTGCCGGCCAGCGAGCCGGGGCTTCGCGCTGGCACTCATGACCTGCGCAGAGGCTAGCAGCAGGAACGGGTGGGTCGTCCAGTCGTTATGACCACGCTCACCGTGCGCGGCGGGCTGCCCGCTCGCAGGTCAGCCGGCGTGCACGTGCGGTCGACGGTGCGGGTCGGGCTCCCGGCGGCGCAGGATCTCCCGGGTCACCGAGGCGATGGCGCCCTGTCCGAACGCCAGGTAGCGCAGGAAGTTGCGAGTCGGGCCGCCCTCGGACCACTCGAAGTAGATGTGTGGGCGTCGCCGGCTGCGGTCACGGACCTCCAGCAGCAGGGCGGCGAGCGCGGTGGGCACCGACGAGCTGGCCAGGCTGAGCACCGGGAAACGGCCGTCGACCACGCCGCCGCGGACCAGCAGCGCGGTCTCGAAGTCGGACGGGTCGGTGACAGTCACCTCGACGAAGATGACGTCGCTGTCGTCGGGGAAGTCGTTGTCCGCCATGGTCTGGGCCAACTTGGCGCGGTACTCGGCCTCGTCACGCCGGTCGGGTTCGTGGGCGATGAGACGGATCCGCCGTCCGGCCCGTTCGTCGATCATCCGGGCCGCGACCGGGTCCAGCTCGACGTGGTCGACGCGCAGCTCGTAGGCCCGCATCAGCCGGGACAGCACCGACACCAGGATGATCCCGCCGATGAAACAGGCAGCGATCTTGACACCGTCCGGGCGCTCCACCACGTTCGCCAGCGTGGTGTAGACGAAGATCACCGCGATGACTCCGAATGCGACGGTGCGGCCACGCTGACGCCGCCGGAGCGCCGCGAGCGTCACCGCCGTCGCCGCCGAGGTGATCAACACCAGGACCCCTGTCGCGTACGCGCCGCCCTGCGCGTCCACGCTGGCCTCGAAGACGATGGTGATCAGGAACGCCACGGCGGTGAAGACCAGCACCAGTGGCCGGACGGCTCGCGCCCAGGTCGGCGCCATGCCGTAGCGCGGCAGGTAGCGCGGCACGAGATTGAGCAGACCGGCCATCGCCGATGCCCCCGCGAACCAGAGGATCCCGATGGTGGACAGGTCGTAGATGGTGCCGAACACCTCGCCGAGGTGGGCGTGCGCCAGGTAGGCCAGCGCCCGCCCGTTCGCCGGCCCGCCCGGCTGGAAGGCGTCCGGCGGGATGAGCACTGTGGTCGTCACGCTGCTGGTGATCAGAAAGACGCTCATGATCACCGCTGCCGTGGTGAGCAGCCGGCGCGCGCCACGGATCCGGCCCAGCGGTCGTGCCTCCGAGTCCTGCGGGTCACCCCGTACGCTCGGCATGACCGCCACCCCGGTCTCGAAGCCGGACAGACCCAACGCCAGCTTCGGGAAGACCAGCAGCGACAGCCCGACCACCAACCACGGATCGCCGTGCCCGGTGGTCAGCATGGTGGTCCAGTCGCCGACCGCGCTCGGATGCGTCACCACCCGCCACAGCGCGTCGGCCACCACCACCGCGTTCAGCGTCAGGTAGATCGCGACCAGGACGACGGCGATCCCGATGGCCTCGGTGAATCCCTTGAGGAACACCACGCCCAGCAGCGACACGAGCAGCAGCGTGACCAGCACCTCGTGCCCCTTGAGCCCGCTCGGCCAGAACGGGTTCTCGTCGATGTGCGCCGTCGCGTCGGCGGCCGAGAGGGTGATGGTGATGATGAAGTCGGTGGCCGCGAAGCCGAGCAGCACCAGCACCAGCAACTTGCCCGGCCAGTAGCTCAGCAGGCGTACCAGCATCGCGATGGAGCCCTCGCCGTGTGGGCTCTCCACCGCCACCCGCCGGTAGACCGGCAGCGCCCCCAGCAGGGTCACCAGCACCAGCACCAGCGTCGCCACCGGCGAGAGCGCCCCGGCGGCCAGCGCCGCGATGCCCGGCTGGTAACCCAGCGTGGAGAAGTAGTCGACACCGGTCAGGCACATCACCTTCCACCACGGGTGGTGCCGGTGCTCCGGCGGGCGCCCGTGCGGCCCCGGGTGCTGCACGGCCTGGTCCGAGCCGGCGGCGAGCAGCCACCCCCGCAACCGGCCGGCACGTCTGTCGACCTCCACCGGCGCGTCCCCCGTCATCCCGCCCACGGTCACCGTGAGTATCCGCCCGCCGGGCCGCCCCCGTCCGCCGGTGCGCGGAACCCAGCCGACGCCGCCGCGGGTTTCGGGCTCAGGACAGGGGGGAAGCAGCGCCCCGGGCTGGACCGGACGGCACCGGGGGAGGGGACAGGGCATGGTCGGCGGCCGTCGCTTCCGCCCGGGTGGTGGCTTCGGCCGCCAACTCGACGAGTACGAGACGACTGTCGATGTGCCGCCGTCCACGGAGCCACCCGCCCCGTCCCACGGCGGTCTGGTGGACAGCGCGGTCTACGTCCGGGGGCACCGGTTCGCCTCTCCCTCCGGCCTCGCCGAGACGTACCGCTGCCTCCAGGAGCAGGACGGCGCGATGGCCTGGATCGGGTTGTACCGACCCGACATCGACCAGATCACCTCGCTGGCCCGGGAGTTCCGGCTGCACGACCTGGCGGTCGAGGACGCGATCAACGCCCACCAGCGGCCCAAGCTGGAACGGTACGGTCACACGCTGTTCGTGGTGCTGCGCGCCGCCCGCTACGACGACCTCCGGGAGGAGGTCGAGTTCTCCGAGCTGCACCTGTTCATCGGGCCGGGCTTCGTGGTCACCGTCCGACACGGTGAGGCGCCCGATCTGGCCGCGGTGCGTCGGCGGATGGAGACCGAGGCGCAGATGCTCGCCCGGGGCTCGGAGGCGATCCTGTACGCGATCCTCGACCAGGTCGTCGACGGGTACGCGCCGGTGGTGGCCGGGCTGGAGAACGACATCGACGAGATCGAGACCCAGGTGTTCGGTGGCGACCCGAACGCCAGTCGCCGCATCTACGGCCTCAGCCGCGAGGTCATCCAGTTCCAGCGGGCCGCCCGCCCACTGCTCAGCGTGCTCGACGCGCTGGCCGTCGGCGCGGGTAGCGACGACGAGGAGCTGCGCCGCTACCTGCGCGACGTGACCGACCACCTGACCCAGGTGGTGGAGCGGGTGGACGGTTTCCGGCACCTGTTGCAGAACATCCTCACTGTCAACGCCACCCTCGTCTCGCAGCAGCAGAACGAGGAGATGCGCAGCCTCACCGCGGCCAGCTACAGCCAGAACGAGGAGCTGAAGAAGGTTTCCTCCTGGGCGGCGATCCTCTTCGCTCCCACGCTCATCGGCACCGTGTACGGCATGAACTTCGTCCACATGCCAGAGCTGAACTGGCGCTTCGGCTACCTCTTCGCGCTGCTGTTGATGCTGCTGGTCTGCGGCACCCTCTACGTGATCTTCAAGCGGCGCGGCTGGCTCTGAGCCGGGCGGCCGGGATTCACTCGATGCCGCGCAGGATGTGCCGTTCGTCCTCGACGTCGTCGTCGCCGGCACCGATGCGGCCGAGCAGCACGGCGGCCGCCCAGATCGTCAGTGGCGTGGCCGCCCCGGTCAGCCCGCCGCCGGTCCGGTCGTCCCGGGTCTGGCTCCGCTCCGTGCGCGGTGGCCTGCGCTGAGCCTGCATGGGCCCTGCCTCTCCTCGTCGAAGCCGCCGTGGGCGGCGCGGGACGGACCCGCGCCACCGGCCGGGCGAACCGCCTGCGAGCAGCACGCCACCGGTACGACAGCCACTCGAACCTTCCCACGTCCGGCCACATCCGCACCGCTTGTTTTCGGGTTTCCGACTGTCGCCCGCCAAACCGGACATTACGGGCCGACGGTCAGGGCAGCGGGTGGGCGATGCCGCGGGCGTGGTCGGTGAGCGCCGCGCCGACCACTGTCGCGGCCAGCGGTAACACCTCCAGGCAGCGGCGCACCGCGGCGGCCATCAGCGCGTTCGGCACCCGCATGGAGAGCGTGCAGTGCGGCACCCAGCGCCCCGGCTGGTAGTGCTCAGCGAGGGGGATGCCGGCGGCGGCGAGTCGGTCGTGCACCAGCCGGTGGTGCGCCAGCAACTCCTGGGTGGGCGCCGGGCCGAGCCAGAGCACCCGACCGACGAACTGGCCGGCATGCTGGAAGTCGAGCCGCAGTGGGGCGGCCACCACCGTCCCCTGTAGCGCCTCGGCGACCCGCTCCGGATCGAAACGGGGCGCCACCGTGAGCGAGACGTGCGGACGGTGGCGCTGCTCCAGCAGTGAGCGCATGCTCTGCACGCCCTCGGCCTCCAGCGCGTCCCAGAGCACCCGGATCCGGCGGGTGGCGTCCGGGTCCAGGTACAACTCCACTGCGGCGACCATTCGATCACCGTAGCGACCGAGGTTTGCGCGCCCGGATCCAGCGGTACCTGGTCGGAAAGCGACAAGGAAGGCGTACCCAGTGGATGTGAGTGACCTGCTGACCGAGGCGTACGACCGGCTGCCCGACCTCGTTCGCGCGGCCGTCGACGGCCTCAGCCCCGAGCAACTGCGCGACCAGCCCGGTCCGGGCGCCAACACTGTCGGCTGGCTGGTCTGGCACCTCACCCGGGTGCAGGACCACCACGTCGCCGACCTGCTCGACGCCGAGCAGATCTGGGTGAGCGGCGACTGGGCGGGTCGGTTCGGGCTCGCCGCCGACCCCGACGACACCGGCTACGGGCACTCGCCCGCTCAGGTCGCCTCGGTGCGGCCGGAGAGCGGGCAGGCGCTGATCGACTACTACGGGGCGGTCGCGGCGCGTACCGGAAGCTTCCTGGCCGGCCTGGGCCCGGCGGACCTGGACCGCGTGGTCGACGAGGGGTGGGACCCGCCGGTCACCCTCGGCGTCCGGTTGGTCAGCATCGTCGACGACGACCTGCAACACGTGGGCCAGGCCGCCTACGTGCGCGGCCTGATCGAGGCCACCTGACGCGCTCCTCACCCGTTTCGGGTGAGCCGCGCTCACCCCGGCGCGGGTGATCCTGCGGGAAACCGTGGGGAGGGGACCCGATGGGCGCGACGGCGGAGCAGTACCTGCGACAGCTGGACACCGGTCGGCGGCCCGACCTGCCGGAGACCACCGCGGGAACGCTGCGGCTGGATCTCCGTGACGACGGCAGCACCGATCACTGGTACCTGACCATCGCCGACCAACACGTCCGGGTGACCCGCTCGGCCGACGACGCCGAACTGGTGGTGCGGGCCGACCGGGCGGTCTTCGACCGGATGGCCCGCGGCGAGCTGCACCCGGGCGCGGGCCTGCTGCGCAACGAGCTGACCGTGCACGGCAACATGCGACTGCTGATGCTGCTGCGGCGGATCTTCGCCGGGCCGGACGGCGCCCGCCATCCGCACGAGCTGGGCCGGGCCGCGTTGGTTGGCCGGGCCGCGTCGACCGCTCGGGATGAGCGGTCGTGAAGCAGGAACTGGTGCACGTCATCGCGGGCAACCTGTTCGCCATCAGCGATGCCCAGGGCGACATCGAGGCCGATCCGCAGATCCCGGTCGGACTCTTCGCGTACGACACGCGCTTCCTGTCCCACTGGGTGCTCAGGATCGACGGTGAACGGATCAATGCGCTTGCCCGCGACGACCTCACGTACTTCGAGACCCGGTTCTTCCTGGTCCCCGGTGCGGCGAGCCACTACGTCGACGCCGACATGTCGATCATCAGGCACCGCTCGATCCACGACTGTTTCCACGAGAACATCACAGTGCTCAACCACTCGTCGCAGCCCGCCGAGTACACCGTCCGGATGGAGATGGCCAGCGACTTCACCGACATCGTCGAGGTCGGGCAGCTCCGGCAGCGGGCCGTCGAGGTCACCGCCGACACGGCGGGCCAGCGGCTCGTGCTGCGCTACCAGCGGGACCGGTTCGTCCGCGAGACCACAGTGCGCAGCACCGTCCCCGCCGAGGTGGACGAGCGGGGAATGACGTTTCGGATCCGGATCGAACCCGAGGGGAAATGGGAGACCGACCTGCACGTCAGCGTGACCATGGGCGGCGAGGAAGGCCGGGATCTCCGCGCCGACCTGCAGTCGCACCAACAGACCGTGCGGACGGGGATGCGCGAGGAGCTGGCGCAGTGGCTGGACCGGGCGCCGCAGCTGGTGGCCGAACGCAATGGCCTGGAGGAGCTCTACGAGGGCAGCCTCGCGGACCTGGAGGCACTGCGGTACAAGCCGTTGTCGTACCGCGAGCGGGTGCCGATCGGTGGTCTGCCGTGGGCGATGGGGCTCTGCGGACGGGACGCCCTCATCACCTGCCTGCAGACGATGGCGTTCACCCCCGAACTGGCCCCGGCGACGCTACGGATGCTGGCGCTCATGCAGGGCGGTCAGCTCGACGACGCGCTGGACGAGGAGCCCGGCAAGATCCTGGCCCAACTCCGGTACGGCGAGACCGGGGCGTTCAGCGACCGGACGAGCGCGCTCTACTACGGCGCGGCGGACACCACCCCACTCTTCGTCGTGTTGCTTGACGAGTACGAGCGCTGGTCCGGTGACGCGGACCTGGTCCGCGAGCTGCGCCACCCGGCCCGGATGGCGCTGGACTGGATCGACGAGTACGGCGACCTGACCGGGGACGGCTACGTGCGCTACCAGCGCCGCAACGAGCGCGACGGCACGATCAACCAGTGCTGGAAGGATTCCCCGGACGCCATCGTCGACGCCCACGGTCGGCAACCCGCCTTCCCTCGCGCCACCTGCGAGTTGCAGGGCTACGCGTACGACGCGAAACGGCGGGGCGCCCGTCTGGCCCGGGAGTTCTGGGGCGACCCCGCGTACGCCGACCGGTTGGAACGGGAGGCGGCAGCGCTGAAGGAGCGCTTCAACCGGGACTTCTGGTTGCCACAGGGGGAGTACTACGCGTTGGCGCTCGACCCGTACGGCGAACCGGTCGACGCGTTGACCTCCAACATCGGGCACCTGCTCTGGAGCGGGATCGTCACGGACGACCGCGCGGAAACGGTCGCCGAGCACCTGGTCGGGCCGCGACTGTTCAGTGGTTGGGGGGTACGCACGTTGGCCACGGAGCAGCGCACGTACAACCCGGTGGGCGCACACCTGGGCGCGGTGTGGCCGTCGGACAACGCGCTGATCGCCGCCGGGTTGCGTCGCTATCGTCTCGACGCGCAGGCGGCCCGGATCGCGGCCGGCATCTTCGACATGGCACAGACGCTCGGTGGCGAGGCGCCGGAGGTGATCGCCGGCTACGAGCGCAGCCTGACGACCTACCCCGTCCGACTGGCGATGAGCTGCCGCCCGCAGGCGTGGTCGTCGGGAGCGCTGCTGATGCTGCTCGGCACCATGCTGGGGCTGCGACCCACCGGCGACAACCTGCTGGTGAACCCGGCGGTGCCGGAGGGGTTCGGTCGGCTGGAGCTGCTGGACATCCCGGGCCGTTGGGGTCACTCCGACGCGTACGCGAGAGACCGGACCACCGAACGCCAGCGCCGCCTGCGCTGAGGCCGAGAAGCAGCGCTCAGCCCGCCACCGGCGGCGCTCCGAGCCCAGCTCAGCCCATGGTCCTGGCGCCGTCGATCGACTCCCGCAGGATGTCGGCGTGCCCGGCGTGCTGGGACGTCTCGGCGATGAGGTGCAGCAGCACCCGGCGGACCGTCCAACTCGCCCCCGGCTCGAACCAGGGCGCCTGCGGCAGCGGATGCGCCGCGTCCAGGTCGAGGGTGGCGATCAACTCGTCCGTCTGGCCGGCCACCGCCTGGAAGCGCTCGACCAGCCCGGCGAGGGTCTCGCCCGGCGCCATCTGGAACTGACCGACCCAGTCGACCTCCTCGCGACCCATCGCCTCCGCGCCACCCACGGCGAAGAGCATCCACCGGTGCTCCACGCCGGCCACGTGCTTGATGAGGCCGCCGAGGCAGAGGCCGCTGACGGTGGGGCGGCTTGCCGCCTGCTCGTCGGTGAGCCCGTCGACGGTCTGCAACAGGAAACCGCGGTGCCTGCGGAGCGCCTGTAGGAGATCGGTGCGCTCACCCGTGAGCTGCTCGATGCTGGTCATGCCGCCACCCCTCGTTGATGTCCACCCGAGGCCACCGTAGGGCGAGGCACCGACACTTCCCGGGCACGACACCGCACTTTCCGGGCACAGCACCCAGGTCGACGGATGACCCGCCAGCGGTTGCCGATCCGCGCCGGTGGCGGTCCACTGAATGACATGGGTGTGATTAAGGTGGGCACGTCGTCCTGGGCGGACCAGTCCCTGCTGCGCTCCGGGTGGTACCCACGCTCGGCCAGCACGCCGGCCCGTCGGCTGGGCTTCTACGCCAGCCAGTTCCCGATGGTCGAGGTGGACACGTCCTACTACGCCATCCCGGTGCCGGAGACGACCCAGGGTTGGGTGGACGCCACACCTGACGACTTCACCTTCGACGTCAAGGCGTTCAGCCTCTTCACCGGCCATCCGACGCCGGTCGCCGTGTTGCCCCGGGACCTGCGACCGGCCGCCGGCCCGAGCCGGATCCGCCGCCGTGACCTGCCGGAGCGGGCGTACGACGAGCTGTGGGCCCGGTTCCGCGCGGCCCTCGACCCGATCGCGGCGGCCGGCAAGCTCGGTGTGGTGATGTTGCAGTTCCCCCCGTGGCTGGTGCGCAGCCCCGCTGCCGAACGCCGGATCGTCGAGCTGGCGCAGCGCTGCCGGCCGTGGCGGGTCGGTGTGGAGTTGCGACACGGCTCCTGGTTCGACGACGACGCCGCGGCGGACACTCTGGACCTGTTCCGCGCCCACGACCTGTCAGTGGTCTGCGTCGACATGCCACAGGGGCACCCGTCGTCGGTGCCCCCGATCCTGACCATGACGGCGGAGCCGGCGATCGTCCGGTTCCACGGTCACAGCGACGCCTGGGGCGAGGGGGGCGACAAGCAGGACAAGTTCCGGTACGCGTACGCCGAGGACGAGCTTCGGCACTGGGCCGGACTGCTGGCCGAGTTCGCCGGTCTCCCCGACGAGCTGCACGTGCTGTTCAACAACTGCTGCGCCGGGCAGGCCCAGCGCGACGCCACCCGGCTGGCGCAACTGCTCGCTGAGACCATGCTCGTCGAGCAGGCCGTCTGATCGCCGCACGGGCCGCCCGGCCTGGCGAGGGTCCGCTCAGGACCGCCGTCCCCGGCTGCGTAGCGCGTCCTGGGTCGACTCGCCGATGTCCGCGTCGTCGGGAAACGTGCGGCCGCTGGGGGCGGGATCGGGTGGGGCGCCAGGTCCGGCCATCGTCGTGCGGGTCGGCTCGACCGAGCCGAAGCCGTGGCGTCCCGCCGGGTCCGTCCGGCCCGCCGGGGCACCCGCGCGCCGCTCACCGCGCCGGCCCTCGGGCACCGCCGTCTCCTCGCTACCCTCGTCCATCGGTGAGTCGTTGTCCGCGCCCCAGGGGGCGTCGGCGTCGAAGCCGTCGCCGGTTCCCCATGGCTTGGTCGCCTCCGGCTCCAGCCGGTCGTTGTCACCGCTGCGTCCCTTGTGCGCCGTCATGGCCACCCCGCTCGTCGGTCCGCCGCTACCGGCGGACGATGTGCCGTTCTCGGGGCGGGACTGCCCGCCCGACCTCGTCGCATCGCTCCGGTACGTGCGCAGGGCCGGCCAGCGCCCCGCCGTCGAGGTGGCGGCGGGACGACGGCCGGCCCGACGTTCAGCGTCCGGCCATCGCCATCGGCCGCTTGCCGTTGCTCATTCCCGCCATCTTGATCATGCCCTTCGACGCGCCCTTCATCCCACCGGCGCGACCGAGCATCCCGCGGAACACCTGGCCGGGCTTCTGCTGCTCACCCATGTACGCGGTGACCACGACCAGGGTCCCGGTCAGCGCCGGAATGGCCCACTGGAGCAGCTTCATCTGCCGCTGCGACGAGGCCACACTGGCCGGGGTCTGGTGGTTCGGCTCGGTGGCGCCGCTCACCGACGGGCCACCGGCCTTCTCCAACCGCATGCCGACCAACCGGCTGTAGCCGGTGACCGCCAACGCGCCGATGGTCAACGCGGTCTTGATGGCGCTTGCCCGGCCGACGCCGGACTGTGCCGCCACCCGTGGGCTCTCGGTCACCAGCTCGCCGACGGCGCCGGCCAGGTGAGCGCCGATCGCGGCCGCGTTGACCGGAGTCCACTTGGACCATCCGGCCGAGGCGACCGGAAGTCGCTGGGTCGAGTCGCTGATTTTCGCCGCTGCGCCGTTGACGCCGAAGGCACCCATGAGGGAGCCGCCAAACCAGGCCGCCAGGCCCAGATCGTGCATCGAGCGCAGTGCGGTATGCCGTTCGGACATGTGATCCCCTTCCGCCGTGTCGGGCGGTGCGGCTTACCCGCCGGTCGGGTGGCTAACCCCGCCCCGGGCGGGCCGATCCGCGCCGTAGCCGGCAGCTACGGGACATCCGTGCCGTCGGCGGGTCGGCGTCGCCCGGGCAGGAGTCGTTCGCTCGGTGGCGGGTAGATCCCGAGCGACGCCGACGAGAGGGGAACGCGATGTCGCAGCCGGACGAGAGCCGGGAGAAGACCCCCAAAACAGACGCGGTGCTCATGCACCCCGACAACGACCCACACCGGAACACCGCCGAGGTGGCGCCCCGCAAGGAGCACGCCGAGATCCGGGTCGAGCGCGACGGTGAGCTGGTGCCGCTGGACCAGGACGAGTGAGCCGAGGGGTGCCCGCCGACCGGCCGGTACGGCTCAGCGGGGCGGCAGGTCGCCGACGAAACCGGCGATCCGCCGCGCCAGCGGGGCACCCGTGCGGACCCAGGTGAAGTGGTCCAACGTCGCCCCGGCCTGCGCCACTGTGTACCGCTCCCGGGTCACCGGCGCGCTGTCGAGCTTCGCGCAGAGGTGGTCCATGGTCTCGTGCGGGGTGAACTGGTCGTCGTCCACACTGACGGCCAGCACCGGGGTCCGCACCGCGTGGACCGCCGCCTCGGTGTCCGTACCGTCGAGCCGGGGGAACCGGCCGGTCCGCGCGGTGTACGCCCAGTCGCGGATCACCCCGCGTGCCTGCCGACCGCCGAAGCCCCAGCCCGGCCAGACCCCGAGCAGGGCCGCCGTGGCGGCGATCCCCTGGGTATAGGGCAGCACGCCGAGGCCGCGCCGGCCCGGGTAGGTCCGCCAGTACGGGATGCCGACCGCGATCAGCGCCAACCCGTCCACCTCGTCGCCGCCGTGCAGGGCGAGGTGCAGCAGTGCGGCCTGCCCGCCGAGCGAGTGCCCGAGAAGCAGTCGGGTGCGACCGTCCAGTCGCGGTTTGAGAGCGGCCTGGACGGCGCCGACGTCGTCGGCCAGTTCGGCGTAACCGTGCCGGTCCGCCCGACTCGGCGCGGGCGTGCTCTCCCCGGTGCCGCGCAGGTCGGCCACGACCACGGCCAGCCCGGCGGCGCGCAGCGCGGCGGCGAAGGGCCGGTAGTACCGGGCCCGGACCCCCATCGCGGGCCAGATCACCACCACCGGCGCGCCCGTCACCCCGGCCGGCTCCGGGTAGACCTGGACACCCAGCCGGCCACGGTCGACGTCGACGAACTCCTGCGCGTACTCCGGGTCCCCGTTCACCGGCTCAGCCTACGGCCTGACGTTACCGGCGGGTAGCACCAGGCGGCCGGGCGGCTGCCGCGCCGTGCGGGTGCGCCGCGCGCTCGACGGACGCGACGGAGGGCCCCGCCGAATGGCGGAGCCCTCCGATCGGCGCTGCGGTCAGGAGACCGCGATCGCCCCGTTGCTGGCCCGCACGCAGGCCACCGAACGGGCACTCGTGGAGGCCGCGCCGCTCAGGCACTGGCCGAGGACCTGGTGCCCGGTGGCGTTCGGGTGCCACGACTCCTGGCAGGTCTGGAAGTAGCTGACGCAGGTGTTGGCGATCCGCTGGATGGCGATCTTGTCCTTGCCGGCGAGGCTGGTGACGAAGGTGCCGGTCGCGCCGTCCTGAAGCCGGATCGGAGTGGCCAACGCGCCGCTCGGGCTGCTGGTCTGCTCGCAGAGCCGGGCACCGTTGAAGGCCTGCTGCACGTTCAGGTACACCAGGTCGTCGGCGGGGAACTCGGCGGCCAGCGTGTCCCGGGTGGACTTAACGATGCCGCCCAGACCCTGGGAGAAGCGGTGCCCCGGCGCCAGGCTGGCCCGGTGGATCGGGCAACCGGCCGCGTACCGCTCGGCACCCAGGTCACGGAACTTGTCCCGGGTGTCGTCGCGGCTGTCCTCCTCGTGGAACTGCGGGTTCAGGTCCAGCGGCAGCGGGTTCGTGTAGTCCTGGAACACCACCCGGTGCTGACCGTCCGCGTCCACCTGGTCGAGGGTGGTCAGGATCTGGCGTACGGCCGCTGTGGTCTCTGCGGTCGCGGCGCTGATCTGCGCGGCGGTGGCCAGGTCGGCGTCGCTGCACGGCTTCTGCTCCACCGGGCCGTTCAGGTACGCCCAGAACTCCCACCAGCCCGTCCACGCGTCGGCGATGAACCGGTTGGCGCACTTCTCCGCGACGCTGCCGAAGGTGAACGAGCTGTTGTTGGAACCGAGGCCGATCAGCACCAGGTCGATGTCCTGGGTCTGCGCGACGGCACGCAGTTGGCTCAACTGCGAGGCCACGGTACGACCGTTGGTCCGCGCCTGGGAGGCGTTGGCGATGTCGTGTGGCTGACCACCGGAGCAGGCCAGGTTGAACCGGTTCTGGATGCCCGGCAGGTTGGCCTGGTTGAGCGAGGCGTTCGCCGAACGGTGGCAGAAGAACGCGTTGTTGTTCGCCCCCGTCCAGCCGGGGAAGCCCTGGCTGACTCCGTTGACGTCGACCACCGGGGTGTACGCCCCGGCGCCCTCGCCACTGATGAAGCTGTCTCCGAGTGCCACCGCGGCGGTGGGCAACGCGGCGGACGCGGGTGCGGGCAGCGCGACGGCGGTCGACAACGCGGCCATGGCGATCGTTAGTCCCGCGACGAGCGCGGTACGGCGGAACCTGGGCATGGGGCCCCCATCCATCGAAAGATGAAAGATTCTCTGAGAGCGCGATCAGATCACCCCTGCGCGACAGGCGTCAATGGCCCGTAACAGATTCGTTCGACGAAAGACACGCGCCCGTAGACATGACGGGCTACCGCGTCGAGACAGGACCCGCGCTCCGGGTTGTCGACCCCACCGACCCGCGCCGCTCGGCGCAGGGAGTCAGCGGCCGGCCGGGCGGTCGCGGCGGCGCAGCACGGCCGCACCCACGGCGTTCAGCCCGACACCCCAGATCAGGAGTACGCACAGCCACTGCGCCCACCGCAGCGCGCTCATCTCTCCCGAGAGCAGGTTGCGCACGCTGCCGAGCGGGGTGAGCCACGGCTGCGTCGGACGGAGGGCGTCCACGGCGCCCAGCAGCGCGAACAGCCCCAACGGCAGGACGATCGTGGCCAGGAACGCCACCACCACCGAGCGCAGCAACAGGCCCAGCCCGGTGCCGACCAGGCCGGCGACGATGTGCACCAGCACGCTGCCCACCGCCACCGTCCCGGCGAACCGCCACGGCTCGTCGGCCACGTCTGCCGGGGTGAGGGCCAACGTCGCGGCGCAGATCAGCACACCGACCACGCCGACGACGACCGCCGGCAGCACCACCGCGAGCACTGTGGGCAGGACCGGGACGCGGACGGACGCCCGGCGCAGATCGCGGACCAGCAGAATGCCGAAGAGCGGGGTCGCGACCGACATCAGGCTCTGCACCGTGTCCGAGAGCTCGGCGAAGGTCCGGTCGGCGGGAGTCGCCGCCGCGACCGACGCCACGGCGGCCAGCAACCCCGCCACCAGGGTGCCCACCAGCAGCCACCGCCGCGCCGGCGTACCGAGGGAGCGCCGCAGCGCGTCGCGAATCGTCTCGTCCACCTCGACCGCCTCCTGATCTCCTCGACCCGGCCGGCGTGCACCCCGCGCGCAAACCGGCCGCGATCATGGTCGAGCGTACCGATGGCGCTGTCTCTGCGTGGTCCCGTGATCACCCACCGGTTGTTCGTTGGCTCACGTCTGGACGGCCGCGCGCGGCGGGTCGCGTAGGTCCTCCGGTGGTTGTCCTAGCCTCGGGCTAGGCTCGCTGCGGCGCGCCACGCCGGCTGATGTCGCCGGTAACCGGCAGCACACCGCCGAGACCGGGGAGTACGACCAGTTGACCGCAGAGCCTGACACCCTGTACGGGGCCGATGACCTCACCCACCTTGAGGGGCTGGACGCTGTCCGCAAGCGGCCCGGCATGTACATCGGTTCCACCGACAGCCGTGGCGTGGGTCACCTCGTCAACGAGATCCTCGACAACTCCACCGACGAGGGTGTCGCCGGTCACGCCGGCAACGTCGAGGTGATCCTGCACGCCGACGGCTCGGTGCAGGTCGACGACGACGGCCGGGGCATCCCCACCGACGTGCACGCCAAGTCCGGCATCTCCGGCGTCGAGCTGGTGCTGACCCGGCTGCACGCCGGTGGCAAGTTCGGCGGCTCCGGCTACAAGACCTCCGGCGGTCTGCACGGCGTTGGCGCGTCGGCGGTCAACGCGCTGTCCCGCCGCTTCGACGTGACCGTCCGTCGGGCCGGCAAGGTCCACGCGATGTCGTTCCGGCACGGCGTCCCGGGCATCTTCGACGGCGACGGGCCGGACGCCCGCTTCACCGCCGGCCCCGGGCTCCAGGTGATCGGCGCGATGAAGCGCGGCCAGCGCACCGGCACCTCGATCCGCTGGTGGCACGACGCCCGCTACTTCGAGACCGGCGCGGCGCTCGACGTCGACGCCGTCCGGATGAAGCTGCGCAACACCGCGTTCCTCGTCCCCGGCGTGACCTACCTGCTCCGCGACCTGACCGGCGAGACGCCCGCCGAGGAGCGGTTCCACTACCCCAACGGGCTCAGCGACATGGTGGAGTTCCTCGCCCCGGCCGGCGACCGGCCGGTCTCCGGCACCCTGCTGGTCAACGGCGAGGGCACCTACCGGGAGAACGCCGCCGACGCCAACGGCGTCATGCAGTCCAACGTGCAGCGGCGCGCCGAGGTCGAGGTGGCGTTCCGGTGGGGCACCGGTTACGAGCGCACCGTCGAGTGCTTCACCAACACCATTCGCAACGCGCACGGCGGCACCCACCGCAAGGGCTTCGAGCGGGCCCTCGTCCGTGCGCTCGCCGACGCGATCCGTAACACCCGCGGTCTGCTCAAGGCCAAGGAGGAGCCGCCCACCCTGGACGACGTCCTGGAGGGAATGACCGCGGTGGTGCACGTGCGGATCCCCGAGCCGCAGTTCACCTCGCAGACCAAGGACGAGCTCTCCACCACCGGCATCACCAAGGTTCTCCAGTCCCTGGTCGACGCGCACATCAAGGCCTGGCTGGAGGACCGGCGCACCAAGGCCGAGGCGCGCACCGTCCTGCAGAAGATCGTCGACGCCGCCCGGGTGCGACTCACCCAGAAGCAACAGAAGGACGCCGCCCGGCGCAAGACCGCCCTGGAGGGCGCGTCCATGCCGCCGAAGCTGGTCGACTGCCGGGCCACCGGCATCGATCGCAGCGAGTTGTTCATCGTCGAGGGCGACAGCGCGTTGGGAACGAGCCGAATGGCCCGTTCCTCGGAATACCAGGCGCTGCTGCCGATCCGCGGCAAGATCCTCAACGTGCAGAAGGCCAACCTCCAGCAGGTTCTGGACAATGCCGAGTGCGCGGCCATCGTGCAGGTCCTCGGCGCCGGCTCGGGGCGCACCTTCGACCTCTCCGCGCTGCGCTACGGCCGCGTGCTGATCATGGCCGACGCCGACGTGGACGGCGCCCACATCCGTACGCTGCTGATCACCCTGTTCGCCAGGTACATGCGGCCGCTGATCGAGGCCGGCCGGCTCTACGCCGCGATGCCGCCCCTGCACAAGATCACCACCAGGGGGCGCAGTCCGCAGACCGTCTACACCTACACCCAGGCCGAGATGGAGACGACTGTCCGCAAGCTGGAGAAGTCCGGCAAGCAGATCGTCACGCCCATCCCACGGTTCAAGGGTCTCGGTGAGATGGACGCCGACGAGTTGTGGGACACCACGATGAACCCGGCCACCCGTGCCGTCCGCCGGATCACCCTCGACGACGTCGACGCCGCCGAACGCATCCTCGAACTGCTGATGGGGGAGAAGGTCGAGCCACGCCGCAACTGGCTGATCGACTCCGCCGACCGCGTCGACCGGGATGCGATCGACGCATGAGCGCCCGTTCCGTTTCGATGGAGAGCTGAGTCATGGCACGCCGTAAGGAAAACAAGGTCGACCTCTCCTCGTTCGACCAGGCCGGCGCGCGGGTCTTCGACAACCCGCTGGTCACCGAGGTCTCCGACTCCTATCTGGAGTACGCGTTCTCGGTCATCCACTCCCGTGCCCTGCCTGACGCACGGGACGGCCTCAAGCCCGTGCACCGGCGCATCCTCTGGTCGATGTACGAGCAGGGCTACCGCCCGGATCGCGGGCACGTGAAGTCTGCCCGAATTGTCGGGGATACAATGGGAAAGTACCATCCGCACGGTGACACGGCGATCTATGACGCCATGGTCCGCCTCGCGCAGGACTTCTCCCTCAATGTCCCGCTCATCGACGGGCATGGAAATTTTGGATCCCCAGACGATGGACCGGCTGCATCGAGATATACCGAAGCACGCA